>JAQGID010000395.1 GCA_028291405.1 Rhodospirillales bacterium
GTCTTCAGCGGCCACATGACGGCGTCGTAGGCGGGGTCGAGCAGATAGGCGAAGGTGACCTTCTCCTTGGCGCTCGCCGGGGCCGCCAGCAGTGCGAGAAATCCGACGGCGAGGATGCGCTTGCCCACGACTGCGGTCATCGATCGATTGTTCCTTTCAAGTGACGGCTTCGCCCGGCGCGGCATCGGCCCCAAGATCAGCAGGCGCATCGTGGAAGCCGGCGAGGATGCGATCGCGCAGCATCGCCAGGCTTGGGCTGGTGCCGATCGCGCGCGGCCGCGCATCGGCGACGGTCATCGTCTCGACGACGCGCGTCGGCTTCGGCGAGAGCAGGACGATCCGGTCGGCGAGCTCGAGCGCCTCGTCGATGTCGTGAGTCACGAAGACAATCGTCTTGCCGGTGCGCTGCCAGATCTCGACGAGCTCGTTGCGCATGCGTCGCCGCGTGCTCGGGTCGAGGGCGGAGAACGGCTCGTCCATCAGGATGATGCGGGGCTCGACGGCGAGGGCGCGCGCCAGAGAGACGCGCTGGCGCTCGCCGCCGGAGAGCATGCGGGGATATTTCTCGCTGTCGGCGGCGAGGCCGACCAGCCGCAGGAGATCGTCGGCACGCGACTCCATGGCGGCGCGGCCAAGGCCGAGCTGGCGCAGCTCCAAGCCCAGCGTCACGTTCTGCTTCGCCGTCCGCCAGGCGAGGAGCCGCGGGTTTTGAAAGACGAATGCCATGTCGCGCCAGCGTTGCTCGGGGCTTTCGCCGTCGATCGTCACCGTGCCGCCATCGACGGGAAGCAGTCCGGCGAGGACGCGTAGCGCCGTCGACTTGCCGCAGCCCGAGGGTCCGAGAATGCAGAGCAGCTCGCCCTCGCGGACATCGAGGTCGATGCTCTCGTAGAGGATCTCGGCGCCGAAGCGGAGCGAGACTTGGCGGAATTCGATTAGGGGGCGGGCTGGGCTCATGCCCGGGTGACCGGCCGGCATGTTTCGTCGCTGACGGCGAAACCCATCGTCACGCATTACCCCAATCGCCGGAGGGAGCCGAACTGCAGGAAACATTAGATCTAAAATAATTTTAGTGCAAACCTTTCGACTGCGTCAAACGGACGTGCGGCAGGGTTTGCGGCAAGGAGCGAGAGAGATGGTGTCGGCCGATATCGTTCTGCGGGGCGGCAAGATCGTCACCGTCGACCGCGATTTCTCGATCGCCGAGGCGGTCGCGGTGCAGGGCGACCGCATCATGGCGGTCGGCCGGGACCGCGACATGGATGCGCTGATCGGGCCGGCGACGCAGGTGATCGAACTCGCCGGCCGCACCGTCGTTCCCGGGCTGCGCGACAGCCATATCCACACGATGGGCGGCGCCGCCGACGAGCTCGCCGTGTCGCTCGCCGAGGCGCGGACGATCGCCGACGTGCAGCAGGCTTTCGCCGCGCGCGTCGCGACGACCCCGCCCGGCGCCTGGGTGCTCGGCGGCAGCGGATGGCATGAGAGCCAGCTCGCCGAAGGCCGCTTGCCGGTGCGCCAGGAGCTCGACGCGGTGACGCCGGACAACCCCGTCTTCCTGCGGCGCGGCGGCCACATCGGGGTCGCCAACAGCGCCGCTCTCAAGCTTGCCGGCGTCAACCGGGAGACCCCGGATCCAATTGGCGGCGTCATCACCCGCGACGCTTCGGGCGAGCCGACCGGCGTCCTGGTCGAGCGCCCGGCCTTCAGCCTCGTCGCGAGACTAATCCCGCCGCCGACGCGCGAGGACCGCATCCGCGGCCTCAAGCTCTATATCGCCAAGCTCAACAGCAAGGGGGTCGTCGCGACGATCGAGCCCGGGCTCAACCTCGAGGAGATCGCGGCCTATATGGAGCTGTGGCGGCAGGGCGCGATGACGACGCGCGTCCGCCTGCTGCAACGCGTCAACGGGATCGACGACGTGACGGCCTTCTCCTCGGTGCTGGCGCCGAATTTTGGCGACGACTGGCTGCGCATCGGCGGTTTCAAATACATGTCCGACGGCGGCGTCGAGGCCGGCTTCCTCAGCGAGCCCTATCGCATCGTCGAAGGCGAGCAGACCGACCCCGATTTCGTCGGCAAGATGATGCTGCCGCCCGGCGGCATCGGCGAGCTGCGGGAGATGTTCACGGCGGCGGCGGAGCGCGGTTGGCAGGTCCAGGTGCATACCGTCGGCGATGCCGCGATCACCGCGATCGTCGACCTCATCGAGGAGGTCGACCGCAAGCATCCGGTGCGGGATCTCCGCTGGACGATCATGCACATCTTCCTGCCGACGCAGGAGTCCCTCGACAAGATCAAGCGCCTCGGGCTGCGCACCACGGTGCAGGACCACCCGGTCAAGCTCGGCCACAACATGGTGCGCTACTGGGGCGAGGAGCGGGCTGCGCGCTCGATCCCGGTGCGCAGCATCATCGACATGGGCATCCCGACCGGCGGCGGGACCGATGCGCCGGTGGTCGACTGGAACCCGTTCGAATCGATGTGGTGGATGACGACGCGCCAGATCTTCGCCGGCGGCAAGGTGCGAATTCTCGGGCCGGAGGAGGCGATCTCGCGCGAGGAGGCGTTGCGGCTCTATACGATGGGCAGCGCCGGCATCGAGTTCATGGAGGACCGCGCCGGCTCGCTTGAGCCGCGCAAGCTCGCCGATCTTGCGGTACTGTCGGACGATCTCCTGACCGTGCCGGACGAGGCGATGCGGGGCATCACCTCACTGCTGACGATGGTCGGCGGCCGCATCGTCCATAGGAACGGCCTCGGCTGAGCCGATGGACCGCGCCGCGCTCATCGGCCATGGGTCGCAGCATCGCGCCGGCATCAGCCTCGCTGCGGCGCCGCTCGAACTGCCGGTGTCGGCGTCGCGGCTCGGCTTCTCGGAGATCTATGCGACGAAGGGCATCATCGGGCTGCGCCTGACCGACCAGGCGCGCGATCTCGCCGGCCGTACCGTCGCCATCCGCGGCTATATGGCGCCGCCGTTGGAGGACAGCGCGGACTTCTTCGTGCTGACGCGCAATCCGGTGCCGGCGTGCCCGTTCTGCGACAACCGCGCGAGCTGGCCGGACGACGTCGTCATGACCTTGCTGAAGCGCGAGAGCGCTTTCATCGATCCGTTCCAGCCGATCGAGATCGCCGGCACGCTCGACATCGGACGCAAGCTCGACGCAAGGACCGGCGCGCCGCTGCTCGTCCGGGTCGTCGACGCAAGCTGGCGGTTGCTTCCGTCCTGACGAAGAGAACCACGTGGAAACGACCGAAGGCAAAACACCGTCATTGCGAGCGTAGCGAAGCAATCCAGGGCCGCGGCACGATTCTGGATTGCTTCGTCGCTTCGCTTCTCGCAATGACGGCGATTAGTGTTGCGCGACCGAGCCCCGGCCGATCAGATCTTGAATTGCTCCGCGAAGATGTCGGGCTTGTAGCCGGCTTTCTCGAAGAGGTAGCTGCGCGATTCGTCGACCATTTTCCTGAACTTGGTCATATCGAGGCCGACGACCTGGCCGCGGGACTTGCGGATCCGCCCGCCGATGATGACGGTGTCGATGTTGCCGCGGTCGGCGGCGACGACGGTGCCGATCGCGTTGTTCGACGGGTAGAGGTTGATCGCGTCGGTGCGGATCATCACGATATCGGCCTCCTTGCCGGGCGTCAGCGTGCCGATCTTGTCCGAAAGCCCGGCGCAGGCGGCGCCGTTGACCGTCGCGCAGGCCAGCACGTCGCGGGTCGAGACCATCGGCGGGACGTTGGTGTCGACGTTGAACCGACGGTTGGTGATCAATGCCCGCTGGATGTGGAAGGCGACGCGCATCTCCATGAACATGTCGCCTGAATAGGAGGTTTCGTTGTCGACGCTGAAGCCCGGCTTGATGCCGTGGTCGAGCGCCTTCTGATAGGGCGGGAAGCCCTCGCCGAGCCCGTATTGCGAATCCGACCGCGGACAGACGTCGACCGTGACGCCGGCGTCGCGCAAATGCTCCCAGGTCTCGTCAGGCAGTCCGCCGCAGTGATTGAACGTGTTGTCGGGGCCGACGAGGTTCTCCGCGAAGAACGGCTCGATCAGCTTCGCCATCTGCGGCCCCTGGAACTCTGTCGTGATGCGCAGGCCGAGGCGACGGGCGATCGCCCAGAGCTCGCGGTTGGGGCCGGCGAACATCCGCAGGGTGACGAGCTGATCGTCCGAGGTGAAATGCTGTGTCTTCAGCCGCTCGAGATCCTGCGGCCATTGCTTGTCCCATTCGCCGACGAGCGGCGGGCCGGAGGCGTGGACGGCGCGGATGCCGGAGTCGACGAGCGCCCGGATCGCCTCGTCGGAATGGGCGGTGCTCCGCGAATTGTGCGAGTTGTCGATGAAGCAGGTGATGCCGGCGTCGATGCACCCCATGGCGGTGATGAAATTGCCGACGTACATGTCGTGTGGCCGGTAATGCAGCGCGAAGGAGCGGTGCGTTGCCGCTGAATAGGCGTCGAGCGTGCCGGCGTTCGGGTTGATGCGGCGCAGCTGCCCTTCCCAGGCATGGCGATGCGCGTCGACGAAGCCGGGAATGAGGATCGTGTTCGAGGCATCGATCACCTCGGCCGTCGCCGTCAGCTTCGGGCCGATCGCGACGATCTTCTTGCCCTCGATCAGAATGTCGCCGGTGACGAGGTCGCCGATCTTGGGATCCATGCTGACGATGGTGCCGCCCTTCAGCAGGATGCGATGCTTGGGATCGCTGCTGCCGCGGGTTGCACGATCCAGCGCTGCGCCATCGTCGCGCTTTGCCGCGCCCTGCGCTGCCGCCGCGCCGGAAATCAGCGGCGCCGCGGCTGCGGCTGCAGCGACGCTGGCGCTGACCTTGAGGAAATCGCGTCGCGAAGCCGGAGCAGGCGAAGCGTCGTCGTCTCGATCCTTGCGGGCCATGTCCCAAATCCTCCCTTGCCTGGTTCATCGGCGCGCCCGGCTTGGCGCCGAGCTCCGGTTCCGGCGATCTTGTACCGATTTTCGCGAGTCTGCCATCGGTCCGGCTCGTTGCACGATTCCTTTTCCGCCACCCATCGATCCGCGAGATGCGTCGATCTGCACGGTTGCGATCCTGTCGCGGTGCGTCTCCAATGTGCGGATCCGGCATCGGGCCGGATGACATGGTGAGGCGCGAGATGACCGAGATGCCGACCGCAGAAGCCGCCGTTTCCACCTGCCTCGCGCGGATCGCGGCGCGTGAGGCGGAGCTCGGCGCCTGGGCCTATCTCGATCCCGAGCGGGCGCTCGCCGAGGCACGCATGCGCGATCGCGGGGGCCTGCGCGGACCGCTCCACGGCCTGACCGTCGGGATCAAGGACATCATGGATACCGGCGACATGCCGACCGAATACGGCTCGCCGATCTATCGCGGGCATCGTCCGGCGGCCGATGCCGCCTGCGTTGCGGTGCTGCGCCGGGCCGGCGCCGTCATCCTCGGCAAGACGGTTACGACCGAGTTCGCCGCCTTCCATCCCGGCAAGACCCGCAACCCGCATAACCCGGCGCATACGCCGGGCGGCTCGTCGAGCGGCTCGGCCGCGGCGGTCGCCGACGGGATGGTGCCGGTCGCCCTCGGGACCCAGACGATGGGGTCGGTCATCCGGCCGGCGTCGTTCTGCGGCGTCGTCGGCTACAAGCCGAGCTTCGGCCTGATCAATCGGACCGGGGTCAAGCCGCAGGGCGAGGGGGTCGATACGATCGGGGTCTTCGCCCGCTCCGTCGACGACGCGGGGCGCGTCGCCGCGGTGCTGATCGGCGCGCCGCCGGAAGATTTCGGAACGACGATCGCGCAACCGCCGCGGATCGTGCTCTACCGCGGCCCCGATTGGAGCAAGGCCGAGCCAGCCGCGGCGGCAGCCTTCGAAGCGGCGGCGCAGCGCCTCGCCGATGCCGGTGCCGCGGTCTCGACGCTCGATGCGCCGGCGATCCTGCGAGACGCCTTCGCGGCACATGTGCCGCTGGTGCTGTACGAAATGGCGCGCAGCTACGCGCCGGAATTTATCGCGCATCGAGAACAGCTCAGCGCGATGCTGGGCGGGATGATCGAGGAGGGCTGGGCGCTGTCCTATGCCGAATACGCGGCGGCGCTGGCGGCGATGGAGGCGGGGCGGCGCTGGATTGCCGGTTGCTTCGCCGACGCCGACCTCATTCTCACCCTGAGTGCGCCCGGCGAGGCCCCCAAGGGGCTGGAGAGCACCGGGGATTCCGCCTTCAATCGCCTGTGGTCGGGGCTGCACCTGCCGGCGCTGACGCTGCCCTTCGGCCGCGGGCCGAACGGCCTGCCGCTCGGCATTCAGCTCATCGGGCCGTTCCGCGGGGACGCGAAGTTCCTGGGCGCGGCGCGTTGGGTAGAGGCTATTCTGCGCTGACGCCGGCGAGGTTCAGCGCGACGCCGGCTTCTGTTTGACGAGAAGCCGGACCGCGGCGGCGATGCGCTTGTCGATCTCGCCGCGCGCCGGCGCCGTGTCGAGCCCCAGCAGCAGGCGGAGATGCGGGTAGCCGCGCAGCAGATCGAGGAACTCCTGGGCGGCCTCGCGCGGGTCGTCGATCGCGAGGTCGGGGTGGTCGCGATGGCGCTCGAGATAGGCGGCGAGGACGTCGATGCAGCCTTGCGGGCCGCTCTCGTAGAAGAACTTTCCCAGTTCCGGAAAGCGCCGGCTCTCGGCGATGACGATGCGGTGCAGCTCGATCGTCTCCGGCGCGAAGATGATCGCGACGAGGTCGCGCGCAAAGGCGGCGAGGGCCCGCTCCGGCGGCTGCTGCGAGGCGACGGCGAGGTTGTCGACGACGATGCGGTCGCAGAGATCGGTGATGACGCCGGCGAAGAGCTCCTCCTTGCTGGCGAAATAGCGGTAGACGGTCATCTTCGAGACGCCGGCCGCCAGCGCCACCTCGTCCATGCTCGCGCCGCCGAAACCGTGTTCCAGGAAAATCGACTTCGCGCCATCCAGGATGGCGCGGTGACGCGGGTTGGCGCTGCGTTTGGCGGCGGCGGAGCTGATCGGCGGCATCGGCAGTCCTTGACAGAATGTTACTGGGTAGTATCGTTCTCGGCGGGATCCTGCGAGATCGCATAATCCCTGATCGCGTCATTGTGAAGTCCGGAGAGCGTCGATGCGCGAGGCGAGCGTCTATACCGAGGATGAGCTGAGCGCCTCGGTCGAGGAGGGACGCGTCCATCGCCGCCTCTACACCGATCCCGCGATCTTCGAGCTGGAGATGGAGCGGATCTTCGGCGTCGCTTGGGTCTACGTCGGCCACGAGAGCCAGATCCGCAATCCCGGCGACTACCTCCAGACCCAGATCGGCCGCAAGCCGTTGGTGCTGGTCCGCCACAGCGACGGCAAGATCCACGTCATCCACAATCAATGCGCCCATCGCGGCGTCAAGGTCGTCAATGCCGAGCAGGGCAACGCCGGCGAATTCCGCTGCTGCTATCACGGCTGGACCTATCATACCGACGGGCGGATCAAGAACGTGCCGCTGCAGAACGGCTATCCCGCCGGCTTCGATCCGCAGGACCCGCGCACCGCGATGGTCGCCGCGGCGCGGGTCGCGAGCTATCGCGGCTTCGTCTTCGCCAGCCTCGCCGCCGACGGACCCTCGCTGACGGAGTTTCTCGGCCATCTGACGACGTCCTTCGACGACATGGTCGATCGGGCGCCGGACGGCGAGATCGAGGTCGCCGGCGGGATCTTCAAGCACGCCTACGACGGCAACTGGAAGCTCTACCTCGAGAACCTCTGCGACGCGGCGCATCCGCTGTTCGTGCACCAATCCTCGATCGAGGCGGCGCAGAAGCAGGCGGACGACAGCTTTTCCGACGGTTCCGGCGAGATCGCCGTGCGCCAGATGCGGCAGAACGGGGCGCCCTACAGCTTCTGGGAATCGCAGGTCGGGATCTGGGCCTATCCGAACGGCCACAGCTACCTCGGCGACTACCACGATGACGCCAAGCTGGTGGCCGCACTACAGGACCCGGTCTTTCGCGACTATATCGCGGCGCTCGAGGCGAAGCAGGGACGGGAGCGGACGCGGCAAATCCTCGAGGTGCGGCGCTGGAACACCAACGTCTACCCGAACCTCTCCTTCATGAGCCAGTTCCAGCAGCTCCGCGTCGTCCACCCGATCTCGGTCGATCGGACGGTCGTCTACACCTACAACTTCCGGCTCAAGGGCGCGCCGGAGCAGATGTTCCGCAACACGATCAGCTTCGCCAACATCGTCAACGGCACCGGCTCGCCGGTCCTGACCGACGATCTCGCGGTCTACGGCCGGATCGGCGCCGGGATGTCGAGCGGCGGCGCCGAGTGGCTGCAGATCGGGCGCGGCACGACCACCGACCTGCCCGACGCGCATGGCGGCCGGCGCGGCATCAACTCGACCAGCGAGGTCTATATCCGCAACATGTTCGACGCCTGGCTCGGCTATATGACGCGGCCGGCGGTCGCGTGATGGGAGAGATCATGCAGATCGCCGAGGTCGAGCGCTTCCTGGTCGAGGAGGCGCGGCTGCTCGACGAGGGTCGCTACGAATCGTGGCTCGATCTCTTCACCGCCGATGCCTGGTACTGGGTCCCGCTGGCGCGCGACCAGGCGAGCCCCTTCGATACGATCTCGCTGATGTACGACGACCGCCGCCTGCTCGAGACCCGCGTCCGGCGCCTCGGCAATCCCAATATCCATGCCCAGCTGCCGGCGTCGCGGACGAGCCGGATCGTCGCGAATGTGACCATCGAGGAGAGCGAGCCGGCGGCGGATGCCACGGTCGTCCGCTCGAAGCTGATGATGCTGGAGTCCCGCGCCGACAAGCAGCGGATGTTCGGCGGCACCTGTCGTCACCGGCTGGTGCGAGCAGACGGCGGCATCAGGATCGCCTGGAAACGGGTCGATCTCATCAACTCGGAAGGCGTCCTCGACGGGTTGGTGGTGCCGTTCTGAGGCTTTCGCCGGCGATCCGTCGATAATGCTTGGCGCGACGGCGGATAAGCGCGACGCTGTGGGACGAGCTGGGAGAGACGAATGGGCAGAGATCGCGGGGGTGCATCGTGGACGGCGCGGTGAAAGTTTTCCTCGACTACACGCAGGAAGAGATCGACCGGGCCTACGACCAGACGGTCTGGGCACCCAATGCGGATGCCGTGCGGGCGCATACCGCCGCGCTCAGCGCCGCCGCCCGCGCCAAGCTCGCGCATCGTTCGGGCATCGCCTATGGCGACACCGCAGCCGAACGGTTCGACTTCTTCCCGTCGGCCGTGCCCCATGCGCCGCTCGGGATCTTCATCCACGGCGGCGCGTGGAAGCTGAGCGGCACTGCCGATTTCTGCGCTGCCGCCGCAACCTTCGTCGATGCCGGGCTCAACTACGCCGTCCTGGATTTTGCCTGCATTCCGACGGTGCGCATGCCGGACATGGTCGAGCAGGTGCGCCGCGCGATCGCCTGGATCTACCGCAACGCCGACAGCCTCGGGATCGACTGCGAGCGGATCTACGTCACCGGCCATTCCTCCGGCGCGCACCTTACCGGCTGCGTGCTGGTGACCGACTGGCGCGGCGAGCACGATCTGCCGCAGGACATCGTCAAGGGCGGCGTCTGCATGAGCGGGATGTACGAGCTTGCGCCGGTCATGCTCAGCGCGCGCTCCGCCTATCTCCAGCTGACCGAGGCGGAGGTCGCGCGCTACAGCTCGCAGCGGCATCTCGACCGCCTCGCTTGCCCGGTCATCGTGGCGCATGGCGATCGCGAGAGCCCCGAGTTCCAGCGCCAGGCACGGGATTTCGCCGCGGCGCTGCGGCGTACCGGCAAGCTTGCCGAATTCCTGGTCTTGCCGGGGGTCAATCATTTCGAGATGGCTGAACAACTTGCCGATCCCGCCAGCGAGCTCGCGCGGGCGGTCTTCCGGATGATGGGATCGCCGGGCGGCCGTTAAGCGCCGCCGTCGAGCGACGGAGAATGACATGGCGGAACGGTCGTTTGCGCGTGAGGTGCGGGATCTCCGGCTCGGAGCCGGGCAGGAGTTTCACGGCGAGGGAATCCTGGCGATCACTAAGGCGCTGCTGCAATGCGGCGTCGGCTATGTCGCCGGCTATCAGGGCGCGCCGATCTCGCATCTGATGGACGTGCTGGCCGATGCGCAGGACATCCTCGGCGAGCTCGGCGTGCATTTCGAGACCAGCGCCAACGAGGGTGCGGCGGCTGCGACCCTCGCCGCCTCGGTGCCCTATCCGATCCGTGGCGCGGTCACCTGGAAGTCGACCGCCGGGACGAACGTCGCCTCGGATGCGCTGTCGAACCTGGCCTCGGGCGGCGTCACCGGCGGCGCGCTCATCATCATCGGCGAGGATTACGGCGAAGGCTCCTCGATCATGCAGGAGCGCTCGCACGCCTTCGCGATGAAGTCGCAGATCTGGCTGCTCGATCCGCGGCCCAATCTGCCGTCGATCGTCAAGGCGGTCGAAGATGGGTTCGAGCTCTCCGAGGCGAGCAATACGCCGGTGATGCTCGAGGTGCGCATCCGCGCCTGCCATGTCCACGGCAGCTTCGTCGCCAAGGACAACCAGAAGCCGGCTTTCCCGATCAGCGAGGCGCTGGCCTCGCCGCGCCGCAACGTCGACCGCATCGTGCTGCCGCCAGCCTCCTTCGACCACGAGCAGGACAAGATCAAGCGCCGCTGGCCGGCCGCCATCGATTTCATCAAGCAGCGCAGGCTCAACGAGATCTTCGCCGACGGCGAGCAGGACGTCGGCATCATCATGCAGGGCGGCATGTACAACAGCGTCATCCGGGCGCTGCAGCTCAACGGCCTCGCCGACGTCTACGGCGAATCGCGCGTCCCGCTCTACGTTCTCAACGTGACTTATCCGTTGGTCGAGGACGAAATCACCGATTTCTGCCGCAGCAAGCGTTCGGTGCTGATCGTCGAGGAGGGGCAGCCGGAGTTCCTCGAGCAGAACATCCGCTCGATCCTGCACAAGGCCAAGCTGACCACGACCATCCGCGGCAAGGACATCCTGCCGATGGCGGGCGAGTATACCGGCGGCGTCGTGCTCGACGGCGTCCGGCGGTTCATCGAGGACGAGGCGGGGCATCTCCTCGTCGGCTCCGAGGTCGCGCAGCGCGTCGCGGCGATGCGCGAGATCCCCGAGGTCAAGGCGCTGGCCGGCGTCGTTCCGCCGCGTCCGCCGGGGTTCTGCACCGGCTGCCCGGAGCGGCCGATCTTCTCGGCGATGGCGCTGGTCGAGAAAGAGCTTGGGCAGCATCACATCTCCTGCGACATCGGTTGCCATCTCTTCTCGGTCCTGCCGCCGTTCAATCTCGGCGCGACGACGATGGGCTATGGGCTGGGCCAGTCGTCAGCGGCGGCGTTCAACGTTCCCGGCGAGAAACGTGCGATCTCGATGATGGGCGACGGCGGGTTCTGGCATAACGGCCTCGCCAGCGGCATCGGCAACGCCGTCTTCAACAAGGCCGACAACGTCATCCTCGTCGTCGACAATCATTACGCGGCAGCGACCGGCGGGCAGGACGTGCTCTCGTCGCGCGCCAGCAACCCGTCGCGCAGCACCAACAACACGATCGAGAGGGCGGTGCGCGGCGTCGGCGTCAAATGGGTCAAGCACATCAAGCGCACCTACGATGTCGCGCGCATGCGCGACACGCTGAAGGAGGCGCTGACGACGCTGCAGAAGGGGCCGAAGCTGATCGTCGCGTCGTCGGAGTGCATGCTCAACAAGCAGCGCCGCGAGAAGCCGCTGTTCAATCGCGCCGTCAAGGACGGTAAGCGCATGGTCCGCGAGAAGTTCGGCGTCGACGAGGACGTCTGCACCGGCGATCACGCCTGCATCCGCCTCTCGGGCTGCCCGTCCCTGTCGATGAAGGTGAGCGACGATCCGCTGAAGGAGGATCCCGTCGCGCATGTCGAGAGCTCCTGCGTCGGCTGCGGCAATTGCGGCGAGGTCGCGGAGGCGGTGGTGCTGTGCCCGTCTTTCTACCGCGCCGACGTCATCTACAACCCGACCAAGGGCGACCGCTTCATGGCGCGGGTCCGGGCCGGCGTCATCGGCTATCTGCAGCGTCGCCGCGCCGCGCGCCGCGTGGTCTTCGCCTAAGATGGATTCGGCTTCCGCCCTCGCTGGCGCTCCGGTCGCCGATCTGCAGAAGCCGATCTGCATCGCGATCCATGCGATGGGCGGGCAGGGTGGGGGTGTCCTTGCGGATTGGATCGTCGCCCTCGCCGAGGACAACGGCTGGGTCGCGCAATCGACCTCGGTGCCGGGCGTCGCCCAGCGTACCGGCGCCACGATCTACTACATCGAGATGCTGCCAGCTCGGCTCGGCGGCAATCGCGGCGCGCCCGTCCTCGCCCTGACGCCGGTGCCGGGCGAGGTCGATGTCGTCATCGCCGCCGAGCTGATGGAGGCCGGCCGCGCGATCCAGCGCAACTTCGTGACGCCCGAGAACACAACGCTGATCGCCTCGTCGCATCGCTCCTACGCCGTCGTCGAGAAGATCGTGCCCGGCAACGGCATCGCCAACGCCGAGCAGGTCCTTGAGGCGGGCAGGAAGGCGGCGAAGCGCTTTCTCTATTTCGACATGGCTGCGGAGGCGGAGCGCAACAACTCCGTCATTTCCGCCGTCCTGCTCGGCGCCCTCGCCGGCGCCGAGGTGTTGCCCTTCGATCGCGGCGCCTTCGAGGCGACGATCCGCAAGGGCGGCGTCGGCGTCGAGACCAGCCTGCGCGCCTTCGCCGGCGGCTACGGCCGCATTCGTCAGCCGCCGCCGGCGGCGGACGTCGCCAAGCCGCTGCCGGCGTTGCCGCAGAATTCCGGCCATACCGCGCTCGACCGTTTGCTGGACCGCGTTCGGCAAGAGCTGCCGGAGCCGGCGCATGCCATGGTCTTCGCCGGTCTTCGGCGGGTCGTTGATTTTCAAGACGTCGCTTACGGCGGCGAGTATCTCGACCGCCTGGCCGCGGTGGCGACGCTCGATCGCGCCGGTCGCGGGTTCCCGTTGACGGTAGAGGCGGCGCGACAGGTCGCCGTCGCGATGTGCTACGACGACGTCATCCGCGTCGCCGATCTGAAGACGCGGGCGAGCCGCTTCGATCGGGTCCGCGGCGAGGTCGACGCGGCGCCGGACCAGCTCGTCTACATGACCGAGTTCATGCATCCGCGGATCGAGGAGGTCTGCGGCACGCTGCCGGCCGCGTTGGGCCGCGCGATCGAGAACACGCCCTGGCTGTTCAAGGCGCTCGGCCGCATCGTCGATCGTGGGCGGCGGGTCAAGACCGGGACGGTCGGCTGGTTCCTGGTGCTCTACGTCCTCGCCGGGATGCAGCGCTTCCGCCGCTCGACGCTGCGTCACGGCGAGGAGACGGCGCATATCGCTGCCTGGCTCGACCTCGTGCGGACGATGGCGGCGCGGAACTATGACCTCGCCGTCGAGATCGTCAAATGCCGGCGCCTCGTCAAAGGCTACAGCGACACGCATGCGCGCGGGCTCGGGAAGTTCGACCGGGTCGTCGCGGCGGCGCAGTGCCTGGCCGATCGGCCCGACGCCGCCGATTGGGTCCGCCGCCTGCGCGACGCGGCGCTGCTCGATGAGGAGGGGAAGGCGCTCGACGGCGCGCTGAAGACGGTGGCGTCGCTATGAGAGGATCGCCGCCAAGCCCGGCCTGCCTCGAACCCGGCGAGTTCGTCGACAGCGGCCACCCGGACATCGTCGCTTTCGCCGCCCGCGTCGCCGGCGAGGCCGCCGATCCGGCGACGGTGGCGGTGCGTCTCTACGATGCGGTGCGCGACGAGATCACCTACGATCCCTATCGCGCCTATGACGATCCGGATACTTATCGTGCCAGTGCCGTGCTGGCGAAGCGGCGCGGCTATTGCGTCGGCAAGGCGGCGTTGCTCGCGGCCGCGGCGCGGGTGCGCGGCATCCCGGCGCGGGTCGCCTTCGCCGATGTCCGCAATCATCTCGCGACGCCGCGGCTGCTCGCGCTGATCGGCACGGACCTCTTCATTTACCATGGCATCACCGAGCTGTTCCTCGACGGGGGCTGGGTCAAGGCAACGCCGACGTTCGACCGATCCCTCTGCGAGAAGTTCCGCGTACAAACGCTTGATTTCGATGGAAGAAACGACGCCGTTCTGCATCCCTTCGATCGCAGCGGCCGCAAGCACATCGAATACGTCCAGCAACGCGGATCGTTCGACGACGTGCCGGTCGCGACCGTGATGCCGGCGATGCTCGCGACCTATCCGCGGCTCAATGAGAGCGGTAGGACCCAGCGCGGCGATTTCGCGCGCGAGGCGCTGGACGCAACCGACAAAAGAAGGCCATAAACACGGCTGGTACGAGGGGGGAACGACCATGGCAAGCGTCTTCGCGCGCAAGGACGGAGCTGTTGCGACAGTGATGTTCTCGAACGCGGCGAAACTCAATGCGGCGACGCCGGAGATGTGGGTCCAGCTCGCCGACTCACTGAAGACCCTCGACGCCGATCCGGATGTCCGGGTCGTCATCATCACCGGCTATGGCGGCAAGGCCTTCGTGTCGGGGGGCGACATCGGCAGCCTGACCCGGGCACCCGGCGAGGAACGCGAGCGCAACGCGGAAGATCGCCAGGGACCGCCGCCGTTCATGTCGCCGATCGGCTTCTCGAAACCGGTGGTCGCGAAGATCCGCGGCATCTGCATGGGGGGAGGCCTCGGGCTCGCCGCCGCCTGCGACGTGCGCATCTGCTCGGAGGATGCGGTCTTCCGCATGCCGGCCGCCCGGCTCGGGGTCGGCTACGGCTATGCCGGGCTGGCGCGAATGACCGGCATCATCGGCGCGGCGAACGCCGCGGACATCTTCCTCTCCGCTCGCAAGTTCGACGCCGCCGAGGCGCTTCGCATCGGCTATGTGCAGCGTGTCGTGCCGAACGACGACCTCGATACAGCGGTCGACGAGTATTGCGCTTTGATCGCCGAGAACGCGCCGTTGGCGATGGCGACGGCGAAGCGGGCGATTAACGAGTCGCTCAAGGAGCCTGCCGAGCGCGATCTCGCCGCCGTTCAGCAGCTCGTCGCTGCCTGCTGGGCGAGCGACGACTTCAAAGAAGGCCGCCAGGCTTTCATGGAGAAGCGGAAGCCGGTTTTCAGCGGCCGCTGACTCCCGATCGGTTAGCGGCCCCGTGCGTTCGTCCGATCCGCTTCGATCTTCACGCTGTCCGGCAGAAGCGAGACGTCCCAGCCGCCGCCCAGAGACTCGATCAGCAAGACGCTCGCCGTCAGGCGATTCTGCAGGATGGTGAGGGCGCTCTCCTCGTTGCTGAGCGCCGCGGTCTGCGCTGTGATGACGCTGGTGTAGGGCACCGTCCCGGCGCGGTACTGATTAAGGACGAGCTGCTCGGCCTCGCGCGCCGAGGCGACTGCCCTGGCCTCGACCGCCGCCTGTTGCTCGAGGATCCGGAGCGTAGACAGCTGATCCTCGACCTGCTGGAAGGCCGTCAGGACGGTCTGGCGATAAGTAGCGACGCTCTGATCGTAGGTCGCGCGGGCGGCATCGACCTGAGCGCCGCGGAGGCCGCCGTCGTACACCGTCTCGGCCAGCTGCGCGCTGACCGACCAGGCGCTGTTCGAGGCGCGAACGAGAAGATCGATGCTCGTCGCGGAAAATCCGTAGGAAGCCGAGAGCGACAGATCCGGATAATAGGCCGAGATCGCAACGCCGATCTGCGCGTTCGTCGCCGCCATCTGCCGCTCGGCGGCGGCGATGTCCGGCCGGCGCTCGAGCAGCGTCGAGGGGAGATCGGTCGGTATGAATGGCACGGCTGTCGCCAGCGGTGTCGGCAGCGGCGGAATCGAGAGCTCAGCCGGCGGCTTGCCGATCAGCACTGCAATCGCGTGCTCGAACTGGGCGCGAGCGACGCCGACGTTGATCGCCTGCGCCTGGGTCTGCTCGAGCTGGGTCTGCGCCTGGACGACGTCGGCACGTGCTGCGACGCCGGAGTTGTACTGGTTGCGCGCGATCTCGAGCGAGCGGGCGAAGGCGACGGTCGTGGCATCGAGCAGCCGCTTCAGCTCGTCGGCGATCCGCAGCTGGAGGTAATCAGTTGCGATGGCCGATTGCGCGGCAAGCTTGGCGAGCGCGAGATCGGCAGCGCTCGTCTGGGCATTGGCGACGTCGCTTTCAACGATCCGCCGCACCCGGCCCCAGAGATCCGGGACCCAGCTTGCCGTCGCGGTGAGGCCGTATTGGGTCTGGCCGCCACCACCGCCGCCGGAGCTTCTGGCTAAATTCGTGCTCCCGCCGCCGCCGTTACCCGAGCGGCTGGCCGAGCTGCCGAGCGACAGCGTCGGAAAAAATCCCGCGCGAGCCTCGGCGACGAAAGCGCCCGCGGTACGATAGGCCGCCTCCGACGCCTTTAGATTCTGGTTCGAGATCTCGACCTGCCGCTCGAGCTGGTCGAGCACCGGATCGCGGTAGACCGACCACCAGGCGCCGCGATCGATCGCGTCGCGCGGCTCGCCGAGCTTCCAACCCGCCGGGGCGGCCGGCATGGGCCGGGCTTCCTTGTAGCTGGCGGAAACGATCGCCGGCGGACGCTCGTAATCCGGCCCGACGGTGCAGGCGGCGACGAGCGCCGCCGCCAGTGCGGCAAAAAGCTTACGGCAGTGATGCATGTGTCCGTTCACTCGCCCGCTGTCGGCAGGTCACCATAGGGTGATTGCCCCGTGGCGTTGCGCCATTTAGATCGGCTCCACAGGCGGAAGCGATCGAGGTAGAGGTAGATCACCGGCGTCGTATAGAGCGTCAGCATCTGGCTGACGATCAGGCCGCCGACGATCGAGATGCCGAGCGGCCGGCGCAGCTCGGCACCGTCGCCGAGGCCGAGCGCCAGCGGCACGGCGCCGAGCAACGCCGCCATCGTGGTCATCATGATCGGGCGGAAACGCAGGATGCAGGCGCGATAGATCGCGTCGTACGAGCTCAAACGCTCGTCGCGCTCGGTCGCTACCGCGACGTCGATCATCATGATGGCGTTCTTCTTGACGATGCCGATCAACAGGATGACGCCGATCAGCGCGATGATGCTGAACTCGATGTTGCAGATCATCAGCGCCAGTACGGCGCCGAGTCCGGCGGACGGAAGGGTCGAGAGGATGGTGATCGGATGTACGTAGCTCTCGTAGAGGACGCCGAGGACGATATAGACCGCGGCGATGGCGGCGAGGATCAGAATCGGCTCGTTGGCGAGCGACGCCTGAAAGGTCTGGGCGGTACCGGCGAAGCTGCCGCGGATCGTCGCGGGCACGCCGATCCGATTCATCGTCTGGTCGATCGCCGTGACCGCGTCGCTCAACGATTTTCCAGGCGCCAGATTGAACGAGATCGTCGCGGCGACGAAAGTGCCGTGATGGTTGACCGCGAGCGGCGCCTTGCCCGGAACGTGCTTCACGAAGGCGGCGAGCGGCACCATCGTCTCGGCGGCGGTGCTGACCGGCGCACCGGTCGAGGCGCCGCCGCGTCCGGTGTTGGCGATCGCGTTCGATGCCTGGTTGCGCGCCGTATCGCTGGCGATCTGCGCGGCGCTGGCCGTCGTGCCCTGCTTGCCCTTGCCGGCCGTCGTCGTTCCGGCGACGGCGTTCGTGCCATGCGTGCCGCTGACCGCGCCGCCCGAGGTGCTGATGTAGATGCGATCGAACGCGTCCGTGCTTTGGGAGAACTGCGGCGCAACCTCCATGACGACATGGTACTGGTTGAGCGGGTTGTAGATCGTCGAGACCTGCCGCTGGCCGAAGGCATCATAGAGCGTCGCGTCGATCTGGCTCGCCGTCAGCCCGAGCCGCGCCGCCGTCGCGCGATCGATGCTGATGTCGCTCTCGAGGCCGTTCTGCTGCTGGTCGGAGTTGACGTCGGTCAGCTCGGGTACCTGTTGCAGAGCATCGGCGATCTTTGGCGCCCAGGCGTAGAGCTCGGCGAGGTCGTCGCCCTCGAGCGTGTACTGATAGAGGGCATTGCTCTGCCGTCCGCCGACGCGGATATCCTGCACCGCCTGGAGGAAGAGGCGAGCGCCGGCGACATTCGAAAGGTTGCGGCGCAATCGGGCGATGACCTGGTCGGCGGTCTCGGCGCGGTCGGCGACGGGCTTGAGCGAGATGAAGACGAATCCCGAGTTGGTCTGGGCGCCGCCGGTGAAGCCGACGACGCTTTCGACCGCCGGATCCTTTTGAACGATGCCGACGAATTGCGTCAGCTTTTCGCGCATGCGCTGGAACGAGATGCTCTGGTCGGCCTGGATGCCGCCGACCAGTCGCCCGGTGTCCTGCTGCGGGAAGAACCCCTTCGGAACGATTGCGAAGAGGTAGAAATTGAGCGCCAGGACAGCGACGAGCAACAGCAGCATCAGCCGGCCGTGCGAGAGGGCCCAGCGCAGCGACCGCTCGTAGCCGGACAGGATGCCGTCGAAGCCACGCTCGCTCAGCTGCGCGAGACGTCCGGGCTGCCGTTCCTGCTGCGGCTTCACGAGGTAGGCGCACATCATCGGCGTCGTCGTCAGCGATACGACGAGCGAGACCAGCACCGCGACCGACAGGGTCACTGCAAACTCGCGGAAGAGGCGGCCGACGATGCCGCCCATCAGCAGGATCGGGATGAACACGGCGACGAGCGAGAGACTCATCGACAGCACGGTGAACCCGACCTCGCGGGCGCCTTGGAGCGCCGCCTCCATGCGGCCCATTCCCGCCTCGATGTGGCGGGTGACGTTCTCCAGCACGACGATCGCGTCGTCGACGACGAAGCCGGTCGCGACCGTCAGCGCCATCAGCGAGAGATTGTTGAGGCTGTAGCCAAGCATGTACATCGCGCCGAAGGTACCGATCAGCGAGACCGGAACCGCGACGCTCGGAATCAGGATCGACCGCACGTTCCGCAGGAAGACGAAGACGACGAAGATGACGAGGCCGGTCGAGATCAGCAGGGTGCGCTCGACCTCATGGAGCGAGACGCGGATCGTTGTGCTGCGGTCCGACGCCACCGTGATGCGGATGTCGCTCGGGATTGACGCCTGCAGCTGCGGCAGGAGAGCGGTTACCTGATCGACGATGTCGATGATGTTGGCGCCGGGCTCCTGGGTGATCGTCAGCAGCACCGACGGGCTGCCGTTGGCAAGACCCTGGTTGCGCAGATCCTCGACTGAGTCGATCACCTCCGCCACGTCGGAGAGCCGCACCGGGGCTCCGTTGCGGTAGGCGACGACGAGCGAGCTGTACTGGCTCGCCTGGCGCGCCTGGTCGTTGGTATAGAGCTGATAGCGGCGGTCGCCTTGCTCGATCGCGCCTTTCGGGCTGTTGGCATTCGCCGAGGCGAGCGCCGCCCGCACGTCTTCGAGGCCAATCCCGAGCTTGAAGAGCACGTTCGGATCGAGCTCGACGCGCACCGCCGGCAATGAGCTGCCGCCGATGGTAACCTGTCCGACGCCCGCGACCTGCGAGAGCTTCTGCTGCAGGACGGTCGCCGCCGCGTCGTAGAGCTGGCCTTGCGTCAACGTCGTCGAGGTCAACGCCAGGATCATGACCGGTGCCGCCGCCGGATTGACCTTGCGGTAGGTCGGGTTGCTGCGCAGGTTGGTCGGCAGATCGGCGCGGGCGGCGTTGATCGCCGCCTGGACGTCGCGCGCAGCACCGTCGATGTTGCGGTTGAGGCCGAACTGCAGCGTGATGCGGGTCGAGCCGACGGCGCTCGACGAGGTCATCTCTGTGACGTCGGCGATCTGGCCGAGATGCCGCTCGAGCGGGGTCGCGACGGAGATCGACATCGTCTCGGGACTGGCGCCGGGCATCGAGGCCTGCACCGAGATCGTCGGGAAGTCGACCTGCGGCAACGGCGCCACCGGCAGCAGGAAGAAGGCGATGGCGCCGGCCAGGGTGAGCCCCAGCGTCAGCAGCGTCGTCGCCACCGGCCGACTGATGAAGGGCGCCGAGAAATTCGTCATTCCGCAGCCTCGGGCGCCAGGCGTCCGCGAATGCGCCGCGCGAGGCCGTCGAAGGCAAGATAGATGACCGGCGTCGTGAACAGGGTGAGGGCTTGGCTGACGATCAACCCGCCGACGATGGTGATGCCGAGCGGATGGCGCAGCTCGGAGCCGGTACCGCTGCCGAGCATCAGCGGCAGCGCGCCGAACAGCGCCGCCATCGTCGTCATCATGATCGGCCGGAAGCGCAGCAGGCTTGCCTGATAGATCGCCTCGCGGGGCGGCTTGCCTTCGCTGCGCTCTGCATCGAGCGCGAAATCGATCATCATGATCGCGTTCTTCTTGACGATGCCGATCAGCAGGATGATGCCGATGATCGAGATGACGCCGAGATCGCTGCCGTCGATGATGAGCGCGAGCAGCGCGCCGATCCCCGCAGACGGCAGCGTCGAGAGAATCGTCACCGGGTGGATGTAGCTCTCGTAGAGGACGCCGAGGACGATATAGACGGCCGCGATCGCCGCCAGGATGAGCAGCAGCTCGTTGCTCAGCGATGCCTGGAAGGCGAGGGCGGCGCCCTGGAAGCTGGTGGCGATGCTGCGCGGCATGCCGAGCTCCTGCTGCGCCTGGCGGATCGCCGTCACGGCAGCGCCAAGCGACACGCCGGGTGCGAGGTTGAACGACACCGTCGTCGAGGGAAACTGTGCGATGTGGTTGACCTGCAGCGGCGAGGGCTGCTCGATAACGCGCGCGATGGCCGTCAGCGGCACCTGACCGGTGGTCGATATGGATGACGGCAGGTAGATCGAATCGAGCGAGGTCAGTTTCTGTTGAAGCGATGGATCGACCTCGAGGATGACGCGGTACTGGTTCGTCTGGGTGAAGATCGTCGAGACGACGCGCTGGCCGAAAGCATCGTAGAGCGCATTATCGACGGTGGCCGGGGTGATGCCGAAGCGGCCGGCGGAATCGCGGTCGATTTCGATATAGGCCGAAAGCCCGTTGGGCAGGAAATTGCTCGCAACGTCCTCCAGCTCGGGAAGGCGGCTGAGGTGGTCGACGACGATCGGGACCCAGTGGTCGAACTCGTCGGGATTGGCGTCCTGGAGCACGAATTGGTATTGCGTCCGGCTGACCGTCGCATCGATCGAAAGATCCTGCACCGGCTGCATGTAGAGCGCGATGCCCGGAATGTTCGCGGTCTCGTTCTTGAGCCGGCGGATGATCTCGGTGGCGGACAGGATGCGCTCGTCGCGCGGCTTGAGATTGATCAGGAAGCGGCCGCTGTTGAGCGTCGTGTTCGTGCCGTCCACGCCGATGAACGACGACAGGCTGTCGACGTCCGGGTCCTTACCGATCGCCGCGGCGAGCGCCTGCTGGCGCTCCGACATCGCCGCGAAGGAGATCGACTGCGAGGCCTCCGAGACGCCCTGTATCAAGCCGGTGTCCTGCACCGGGAAGAATCCTTTCGGGACGACGATGTAGAGATATGTCGTCAGCGCAAGCGTCGCGACGGCGACGAGAAGGGTCAGCGTCTGGTGATCGAGGACCCAGGTCAGCCATCGTCCGTAGCCGGCGATGATTGCGTCGAACCACTGCTGCGACTTGCGCGCGACGAGACTTTGCCGCGCCTCGTCGGTCTGGGTCAGCAGCTTGGCGCAGAGCATCGGCACGAGCGTCAGGGAGACCAGGGCGGAAATCAGGATCGTGACGGCCAGGGTGATCGCGAACTCGCGGAAGAGACGGCCGACGACGTCGCCCATGAAGAGGAGCGGGATGAGAACCGCGATCAGCGAGACCGTGAGAGAAACGATGGTGAAGCCGATCTGCTTCGAGCCGCGTAGCGCCGCCTGCAGCCGCGGCTCGCCCTCTTCGACGTAGCGCGCGATGTTCTCGATCATCACGATTGCGTCGTCGACGACAAAGCCGGTCGAGATCGTCAGCGCCATGAGCGAGAGATTGTTGAGGCTGAAGCCGGCGAGATACATCACCGCGAAGGTGCCGACCAGCGAGAGCGGCACCGAGAGGCTCGGGATGATGGTGGCCGGGAGATTGCGCAGGAAGACGAAAATCACCAGGACGACGAGTGCCACCGAAAGCGCAAGCTCGAACTCGACGTCGCGGACCGAGGCGCGGATCGTTGTCGTGCGGTCGGTCAGCACCGCAACGTCGACCGCCGCAGGCAGTGAGGCCTTGAGCTGCGGCAGCAGCGCCTGCACGCCGTCGACCACGGCGATGACATTGGCGCCGGGCTGACGCTGGATGTTGAGGATGATCGCGGGAGTCGTATTGACCCAGGCGGCGAGCTTGCTGTTCTCGGCGCCGTCGACGATCTGCGCGACGTCGGAGAGATGCACCGGTGAGCCGTTCTTGTAGGCGATCACCAGATTGTTGTACTCGATCGCGCTCTTCAGCTGGTCGTTGGCGTTGATCGTATAAGCGCGCGACGGACCGTCGAAATTTCCCTTCGGCGTGTTGACGTTGGCATTGCCGATCGTCGTCCGCAGATCGTCGAGATTGAGGCCGTAGGCGGCGAGGGCGCGGCTGTCGGCCTGGATCCGGACGGCCGGCCGCTGTCCGCCATTGACGCTGACGAGACCGACGCCGGGCAGCTGCGAGATCTTCTGCGCCAGCCGTGTGTCGACGAGATCCTCGATCTGCGGCAGCGGCAGCGTCTTCGAGGTTATCGCGAGCGTCAGGATTGGCGCGTCGGCGGGGTTGACCTTGGCGTAAATCGGGGGGGTCGGCAGATCGGAGGGCAACAGATTGCCGGCGGCGTTGATCGCCGCCTGGACTTCCTGCTCGGCGATGTCGAGGTTGATCGCCAGACTGAATTGGAGGGTGATGACCGAGGCGCCCGCCGAGCTCGTCGAAGCCATCTGATTGAGACTCGGCATTTGGCCGAGCTGGCGCTCGAGCGGCGCCGTGATCGATGAGGTCATGACCTCGGGGCTGGCGCCGGGATACAGCGTCTGAACCTGGATCGTCGGGTAGTCGACCTCGGGCAGCGCCGAGAGCGGCAGGAAGCGGAACGCGACGATGCCGACGAGCAGCAGCGCCACCATCAGCAGCGAGGTAGCGACCGGTCGCAGGATGAAGAGTCGCGACGGATTCATCGGCGTGAAGTCCGATTTGGGCGGGCGGCAGGCTCGCTCACTGTGCCGGCCGGCTGGCGCCCTGGCGGTTCTGGCCACGGGCGCCGGGCTTCCGCGGCGCAGGTTTCTGGGCGGCGTCGGCGTCGGGGATCGTCACCTTGGCGCCGTCGCGCAGCCGGTCGGCGCCGTCGGTGACGACCTTGTCGCCGGGCGCCAGCCCCTCCTGGATCGCGACCCGCTCGCCGTCGGCAGGGCCGAGCTTGACCGGCCGCACGGAAACCGTGAGGTCGGGGCCGACGAGATAGACATAGGTCCCGGGCGCGCCGCGCTGGATCGCCGCGGTGGGAACGACCGTCGCGCCGTGCAGCGTCTGGACGAGCAGCTCGGTGTTGACGAATTGGTTCGGAAAGAGGCTCTCGTCGTCGTTGTCGAACTGGGCGCGCAACTTGACCGTGCCCGTGGTCGTGTCGATCTGGTTATCGACTGTCGCGAGTGCTCCGGTGGCCAGCTTCACGCTCTGGGTACGATCGTAAATCGTGACCGGCAGCGTTGCGCTGGCGTGAACGCGCTTTAAGACGGCCGGCAGGCTGTCCTCCGGCAGCGTGAAGATCACCGAAATCGGTTTCAGCTGGGTGATGACGACGATGCCGTTGGTGTCCGCGGTCTGCACGTAATTGCCGGTGTCGACCTGCCGCAGGCCGACGCGCCCGCTGACCGGCGCGACGATGCGGCAATAGGCGAGGTTCAGCTGTGCATTGCTGACCATCGCCTGATCGGTCTTTACCGTGCCCTCGTATTGGTGGACGAGGCCGATCTGGGTGTCGAGCTGCTGCCGCGCGATCGAATCTTGCGAAACCAGCCTGCGGTAGCGGGTGAGGTCGACGTTGGCATTGTCGAGCAGCGCCTGGTCGTGCACCAGCTGGCCCTGCGCCTGGTCGAGCGCGTTCTGGTAAGGGCGAGGGTCGATCTGCGCCAGGAAATCGCCCTTGGCGACGGTCTGCCCTTCGGAAAAGGCGATCTGCATCAGCTGGCCGCTGATCTGCGTCCGGACCGTCACCGTCGCGAGGGGAGTTACCGTGCCGAGCGCATTGAGCATGATCGGAAGATCGCCGGTTTCGGCGGTCGCGGTCGCGACCGGCATCGGCTGGTCAGTGCTGAACCGACCCGTCTGGGAGCGGGGCGCGGCGTGCGGGCGGAAAATGACCCAGGCGACCGCGCCAATCACGGCGAGCCCGATCAACAGCCAGACCAGCCGACCCCAGATGCGACGCCGCGGCGGCGGTTGCGGAGCCCGGAGGGGCCGCCGCAGCGGGATCTCCCGGTCGCTTTTCAGATCGTCCATTGGGCACCGTCGACAGGTACGGTCAACCGCCCGGCATTTCGTGCCCGCGGCATCCGCCGGTTGTCAGCCACCGGCCTCCCCGCAACTTGCCTGCGGAAGGCTGCCGGGGCAAGCAGCGTCGCGGGCCTCGACGACCCCACGATGGTATTCAACGAACTCGGGATTGCCACAATGTACTCCGCGCCGGTCGGGCCCGTCACCGGCAAGACGATCGGCTGGCCGTGAACAAAATTTACGCACCGGCGAGCTGCAACATCCCCATTAGGGATGTTTTACACCGATTTTCCGTACCATAGGGAAGGATCCGGGGCGTGATCGACGCCCCCCTGCGGACTCAATGTCTTGGGCGTGGCGATGAAGCATGGGTGGGGGAAGCGAGGCGTCGGCATTCTGATCGTCATTGCCGCAGCCGGCGGCGGGTGGGCTGCCTATCAGCGCTATGAGGTCGCGGCGCAGCCGCAGCAGGCGGCGCGGCGCCCGCCGCCGGTGCCGGTCGTCGCAACTCCGGTCGTACGCAAGGCGGTTCCGGTCGAGCTTGGCGCGATCGGCACCGTGCAGCCGATCGAGACGGCGATCGTCAAATCGCGGGTCGACGGACAGATTGCCAAGGTGCATATCCGCGACGGTGCCATCATCAAGGCAGGCGATCCGCTGTTCACCCTCGACAGCCGCGCGATCGCGACGCAGGTGCGGCAGGCCGAGGCGCAGCTCGCGCGCGACCAGGCGCAGCTCGAGAATGCCAGGCGCGAATCGACGCGGCAACGCGCGCTCGCGAGCAAGGCCTATGCAACGGCTGCGGTCTACGACACGGCGCGAACCTCGGCTATGGCGCTCGAGGCGACAGTCGCCTCTGACCAGGCCATGCTGGAAACACTGAAGGTCCAGGCAGGCTATTACACGATCGTCTCGCCGATCGACGGCCGGGCGGGCGCGATCACCCTGAAAGAGGGAAATAACGTCAAGGCGGTGGATACGCTCGTCCTCGTCACGATCAACAAGACGCGCCCGATCTACGTCGGCTTCTCGCTGCCGCAAGACCGGCTCGGCGCGATCCAGGATGCCATGCGGTCGCACAACCTCGAGGTGACGGCGCAAGTTGCCGGCACAGACGCGGTGGAGCGCGGCAAGCTCGCTTTCGTCGACAATGCGATCGACCCGGCGACGGGCACGATTGCGCTGAAGGGGATCTTCGACAACGAGCGCGAGCCGCTATGGCCGGGCCAGCTCGTGAGCGCCTCGCTGACGCTGCGGATCGATTCGGCCGCCCTCGTGGTGCCGACGCAGGCGATCCAGCTCGGTCCGACGAAGAGCTATGTCTATGTCGTCAAGGCCGACGAGACGGTCGAGGAGCGCACCGTGACGAGGGCCGCCGCCGCGAATGGAGAGAGCGTGATCGCGAGCGGGCTTCAGGAGGGTGAGCAGGTCGTCGTCGACGGACAGATACGCCTCGCGAACGGCAGCGCCGTGGCCGTTCGTCCGATGCTAGGGGACGCGACCGCAGGAAGCGGCAGCTGATGAGAGGCGCCATCGGGAGAGCGGTGGACGGTTCCTTGTGAACCCTCCGACCGGCGTTTCGTATTATTGCGGATCAAGCAGCTTGGCTGCTCACCGTTGCGGCGCTCGCTGTTGCGGCGGCTGACTGGAAGCTCTGCTCCTGGAGACGGATGAGCGCCGCCAGAAGCTTCTCGGTCGTCGGCGTCTGGTTATTGTTGGCGGCCGCGGTGGGATCGGTCGCCGACGTGGCGTCGGTAGAGCCCGACTGGCTCGTCGACGTCGAGGTTGCCGGCGTCGACAGGGTCACCTTCGTACCGTCCGCGTAGGTCACGGTCGTGCTCGATGAGCCGTCGGCGTTGGTCGTCGTCGTCCCTGTCCCGACGCTCGACGAGGTGCCGCCCAGCAGTGCGGAGAGAGGGTCGGTGCTGCTGCCGTCGGTGGTGGTCGGCGGCGGCCCGGCATGGTGGTGATGGCCATGGCCCTGCGCCGAAGCCGCCTGCAGCTCGCTTTGGCTGACGTTGCCGTCGCCGTTGGTGTCGAGCTTGCCGAAGACGGCGTCGGCCTGCTGCGTCGTCCCGCCGGTCGCGCTGAAGGCGCTTTCGAGCTCGGACTTGCTGATCTGCCCGTTGCCGCTCGTGTCGACCAGGGAGAACAGACTTTGGCCCGACGTCGCGCTCGCGCTCGGATCGCTCGATGCGGTCGATGTCGGCGTCGTCCCGCTGCCGGTACCCGATGACTGCTCCTGGACGAGGATGAAGACCATTAGGGCGCTGGCGTTCAACGGTGACGAGCTGCTGCTGGTCACCGGGTTCGTCGAGCCGCTGCTCGAGCTCGACGGGTCGGTGGAAACCGCCGTCGACGCGGTCGACGAGGCGGATGTGCCACCGACGGCCGTGGGGTCGGTACTCGCGGTATGGCGGGCGAGCAGCTGTTGGCGAATTTGTGCCAGCAGATCGCTCGATCCGCTCCCTACACTACCAATGCTAGACATTGCATAGCTCCGTTTCTTGCGCGTTCGGCAAGATTGCCGGACGTCGCAAATCGGGACGCCGCAAGAATCGGGCCAGCATACCACGATCCGGTGTGCTCGCATTTTCGCTTCTGACGTGCTGCGGGAGCAGGGGACTCGCCCGGCGGGGACCTTCCTCCCGGCAGAAACTGCCGGGCCGAACTTGCCGGGCCGGCAATGATTCCAGACTGGCTAAAGGGTGATCACCTGGTCGGGCGGATTGCCGGACAGCGCCTTGTAGAGATCCGGGAAACAGCCGATCGGCACGCCGGCGAACAACCGGTCGGCGATCTCGCGCTCGTAGCAGCACTGGTCGCAGCCCATCAGCAGAATGTTCTTCTCCTGCGCGACCTTGACCAGCCGCGCGCCGATCGGATTGCCGTCGACCAGGACGAAGTTGTTGTCCTCGAAGAAGAACATGCCGATGACCTCGGCACCGTGCCGTCCTTCCTCGAGCTGCGGCAGGATCATCTTGGCGAGGACGTATGACACGTTGTGGCGCTGCGTCGCGAAAATATAGGCGACCTTCATGGTGTTTCCCCTGCGATGGCGAGTTGGTCGGCGTGTAGCAACAACGAGTGGAGCGCAGCGACCGCAAGGATCGCGCGGTCGCGTTTCGGCGGGGGCACCTCCGGCAAGGAGGCGGCGAGATCGGCGGCGGTGAGGTTCCATGCCGCAGTGGGGCTTCGCCCCGTCGCCAGCTCAGCGAGCATCTCGCAATAGGCGAGCAGGGTGGCGCAGGGGCTGACCTTGAAGCCGATCGACCGGATCGTGTCGGCGACGAGATCGCCGCTGAAATGCGCCGAGAGGTCGTTGCGATCCCGGCATACGACGCCGCGCACGGCGCGGAGCCCGGCGCGGTTGCGCCGCAGGCCGCGGTCGAGATAGTCGCTGACCGAACGACGCGGCGTCGTGCCGCAGCAACCGCCTTCCATCGCCTAGCGCCAGCGCAGGAGGTGGCGCTCGAGCCGGCCCGCGAGCGCGAAGATGACGAGGACGAAAACCATGATGAGAAGCACGAGGGCGAGCATCAGCGCCGAGTTGTAGGTGCTCTGCGCGAAGGAGAGAAGATACCCGAGGCCGCGGCTGGCGGCGACGAACTCGCCGACCACCGCGCCGGTGAAGGCGAAGCCGACCGCGACCTTGAGATTGCCCATGATCCACGCCACGATCGACGGCAGATACACGTGGCGAAGCAGGGCGGTTCGCCCGCCGCCGAGGGTGGTGATGCGCTCGATGAGGCGCCGATCGACCTGCAAGATGCCGGTGAAGACGGTGAAGAAGATCAGCACCGCGACGAGCACGAAGGACAGCGCGACCTTCGACGCGATGCCGATGCCGAGCCAGATGACGAAGAGCGGCGCCAGCACGACGCGCGGAACGGCGTTGAGCATGATCATCACCGGCTCGAGCAGCTCGGCGAGGAAGGGCGCCAAGGCGGCAGCGATGCCGAGGACGGTGCCGACGACGATGCCGAGAGCGAGACCGCCGAGCGCCGCACCGAAGGTCGCTTCGAGATGCGGCCAGATCGTGCCGCCGGCGAAGAGGTCGATCAGCGCGCCGACGATGCGGCTCGGCGACGGCGCGTAGAGCGGGTTGAGCAGCTTCGCCCGTCCCGCCGCCTCCCACAGGCCGATGATGATCGCAAAGGCGATGAACTGGCGAAGCCAGACATACTTGCGGCGCTCCATCACGCCGCCTCGGCCGCGCCGCGATCGACCTCGCGCGAGAGATCGTCCCATAGACGCTCGAGCAGCGGCGCAAAACGTGGATCGCTGCGCGTCGCGATCAGCTTGCGCGGCCGCGACAGCGGAATGTCGTAGCGCTGCGACATTCGGGCGCGCGGCCCCTGCGACAGCAGATAGACCACGTCGGACAGGCTGATCGCCTCCTCGAGATCGTGCGTCACCAGCAGCACGCCGATGCGCTCGCGCTCGGCTAGGTCGACGAGGTCCTGCGTCACGCGCGCCCGCACGATCGCGTCGAGCGAGGCGAAGGGCTCGTCCATCAGCAGCAGCCGCGGCTTGAGGGCAAGGACCTGCGCCAGCGCGACGCGCTTGCGCTGGCCGCCGCTGAGCTGGCGTGGATACCGATCCCCCAGGCCGCTAAGCCCGAGCTGCGTCAGCCAAGAATCGGCGTGGTCCGCGGCGCGCCGGCGGTTGCTGCCGTGGAAGCCGAGGCCGAGCGCGACATTCTCGCGCGCCGTCCGCCACGGCAGCAGCGCATCGTCTTGGAAGAGGATGCCGATGTCGCGCTTGGCGAGCTCGGTCGTAACGCTGCCGGCCAAGGGTTTCTGCAGCCCCATGACGGCGCGCAGCAGGCTGCTCTTGCCCGACCCCGAGGGGCCGACGAGGCTGACGAACTGGCCGTCGTCGATGTCGAGCGAGGCGCCTTCGAGGACCGGGACTTGACCGTAGGACAGCGAAAGATCGGCAACCCGCAGCATCAACCGCCCATGATCGTGGTGTCCTGCAGCCCGGACGTATCGGTGCCGGCCGGTAGCAGCCCGGCGCTCGTCAGCGTGTCGGCGACGCGCTTCGAGGCATCGAGGTCGATCGCGACGCGCGTCGGATAGAGCGATCCGCGATAGCGTTCGAGCACCGCCTCCATCTCGGCGAGATCGGCGCCGGCGGTCATCTCGCGGGGCAGGGCGCCGACCAGCTCCTTGCCGCTCATCGTCGGCATCGCCTTGAGGGCATCCTCGAGCGCCAGGGCGACCTGGACCATCTCGTCGTGCCGCGATGCGACGTCCTTGGCCAGCACCGCGACGCCCATGAACTCATAGGGGCCGCCGAGGTATTTCTGAGCGTCGGCGCTGTTCATCGCGTTGACGAGGACCCGCGCGCCGCTCTTCTCCAACAGGGTGAGGGCCGGCTCCTGCACCAGCCCGGCATCGACCTGGCCCTGGCGCAGCGCCTCGAGGATATTGGTGCCGAGCGTCGCGAACTGCACTTTCGTCGCGTCGGCGCCGGCCTGACGCAGCAGGAAGAGCAGCAGGGCGTGATCGGCGTTGCCGAGCGCCGAGACGCCGACGGTGCGCCCCACGAGATCCTTGATCTCGCGGATCTGATCGGCGCGGCCCGGCGCCGTCGCGACCGCGAAGAGCGGCAGGCGGCCGGTCGTGGCGAAACGGCGGATCTCCGCGCCATGGGCATAGGCCTGAAGCGCGACGTCGAGCGACGTCGCGCCGTACTCGACAGCGCCGCCGACGAGTGCCTGCATCGCGGCATTGCCGCCCCGCGTATAGACGAGTTCGACGTCGAGGCCGTGATTGCGGAAATGACCGCCGGCACGGGCGACCTCGTAGGGGACGATGCAGAGAAGCTGGCTGCAAAAGGCGAGCTTGATCCGCTTGCCCTGTGCGCGGCCGACTCCGGGCATGGCGGTCGCGAGAGTGCCGACGGCGGCAGCCGCGCCGCGGATCAGGGTGCGTCGCGTCACGTCGGGATTGGGGACCCGGGCGAGCGTCTCGTCGCAGCAGCTCATCAGCCAACTCCCCGGTCCACAGCGGTGCCGCGCGCGTGCGTCGGCGCGAATTGACTAGATTACGCTTTCCTCACCGTCAATACCGTAGATCAACAGATTTCTTGCGTTATATCTTGCCGAGGAGGCTGCGAAATAGCTGGTTCGCCTATCGCCGCGTCGAATGGTTGGTCAAAATCGTTTACGGTGCGCCGACACGAGGCGCGGCAGACGTCGCAGGAGTGGTTTTCGGGCATGACGGTTGTGAGGCTCGTCGGGCGCGTCATGCTCGGTCTTACAGGTGCATCGGCAAGGGGCTCGTCCTGGGCGAGGCGCGCGACGGCGCTGTTCGGGCCCGCCGCGCTGGTCGCAGTCGGCTACATGGACCCGGGCAACTGGGCGACCGATCTCGCCGGCGGCTCGGCCTACGGTTATCGCCTCCTGTCGGTCGTCCTGGCTGCCAGCCTGCTGGCGATTCCGGTGCAGATCCTCGCTGCTCGCCTCGGCATCGCGAGCGGCCGGGATCTCGCGAGCTGCTGCCGCGAGTTCTACCCGCGTCCGGTCTCTCTCTCGTTGTGGCTGCTCGCCGAGATCGCGATCGCCGCCTGCGATCTCGCCGAGCTCATCGGCGTCGCGCTGGCGCTCAACCTGCTTTTCGGTCTGCCGATCCTCGCGGGGGTCCTGATCGGAGCCGCCGACGCGATCTTCGTCCTGCAGCTGCAGAACAGCGGCTTCAGCCGGCTCGAGGCCTATGTCCTCGCACTGATGGCAGTGATCGGCGCTTGTCTCGGCATCGAGATCCTATGGGCGCCGCCCGATGCCGCCGAGCTCTTCGCCGGGTTCATCCCGCATCCCGAGATTATCCGAGATCCCGCCATGCTCTATCTCGCGATCGGCATCGTCGGAGCGACCGTCATGCCGCACAATCTCTATCTCCAGTCGTGGCTCGTGTCGCGCAAGGTGCCGGCCGACGAAAGGGCGGCGATCCGCACGGCCGCATGGACAACGACGGCGACCTTGCTGCTGGCGTTTCTCGTCAACGGCGCGATCCTGGTGGTCGCCGCCGCGGCATTCCATTCGGTCGGACGCACCGACGTCGCCGATATCCGCGACGCCTATGCCTTGCTGACGCCGCTCGCCGGCGTCGTCGGCGCCAGCTCGCTTTTCGCGATCGCGCTCTTGGCATCCGGTGTCAACGCCACCTTCACCGGCACGCTGGCCGGGCAGATCGTGATGGAGGGGTTCCTTGAACTTCGCATGAAGCCGTGGCGACGGCGCCTGATCACACGGCTGGCAGCGGTGGTGCCGACGCTCTTCGTCATCGCCTACAGCGGCGACGGCGCGATCGGCGGACTGCTCGTCCTCTCTCAGGTCCTGTTGAGCGTGCAGCTGCCTTTCGCGCTGGTGCCGCTCCTGCATTTCGCCGGCGCGCGCCGCATCATGGGCGATGCGATCGCACCGCGCTGGCTCCTGGTGACCGGCTGGACCATCGCATCGGCCTTGATCGTCATCGACGCCAAGCTGGTGTTCTACGTGATCATGCCGTCATGACACCGGCGCGGCTCGCGCGGTCGGATCAGACCGCTGCGATCGGCCGGACGCCCCAGATGTCCTCGGCGTAGCCCAAAATCGTGCGGTCGCTCGAGAAGACGCCCATTCCGGCGACGTTGAGGATCGCCTTGCGGCTCCAAGCGTCCCGGTCCTGCCACAGCAAGTCGACCTGGCGCTGCGCGGCGAGATAGGGAGCGAAATCGGCAAGCACCATGTAGCGGTCGCCACCGGGGTGAAGCAACGCGTCGATGATCGGCTGAAACCGCCCGGGCTCGTCAGGCGAGAAGGCGCCGCCGGCGACCTGGTCGATGACCTCGCGCAGGACCGGGTCGGCCTGGTAGGCGCTGCGCGGCTCGTAGAAATTCTTTCGCATCTCGCGCACTTCGTTCGCGAGGTGACCGAAGATGAAGATGTTCTCGGCGCCGACCTCGTCGCGGATCTCGATATTGGCGCCATCCTCGGTGCCGATCGTCAGGGCGCCGTTGAGCGACAGCTTCATGTTGCCGGTACCGGACGCCTCGGTGCCGGCCATCGAGATCTGCTCCGAGAGATCGGCGCCCGGGATGATCACCTCTGCCGCCGAGACGCAGTAGTTCGGCACGAAGACGACCTTCAATTTGCCCTGCAGCCGCGGATCCTCGTTGACCCGGCGCGAGACGTCGTTGATCAGCTTGATGATCAGCTTTGCCATCCAATAGCCGGGCGCTGCCTTGCCGGCGAAGAGCACGGTGCGCGGCACCATGCACTCGACCGCGGCGGGGGCGGCCTTGAGCCTGTTGTAGTCGGCGACGACCCGCAGGATGTTGAGCAGCTGGCGCTTGAACTCGTGGATGCGCTTGACCTGCACGTCGACCAGCGAATCGGGATCGATGACGACGCCGGTCTCGCGCTGGATCATGGCGCGGAGGCGCTTCTTGTTGGCGAGCTTGACGTCGCGAAACGCGGCGCGAAAGGCGGCGTCATCCGCGTGCGGGCGAAGCTCCTGCAGCCGGCAGAGATCGCGCCGCCAGGCGGGTCCGATCGCCGAATCGATCAGGCCGGAGAGGCCGGGATTGGCGTGCTCGAGCCAGCGCCGCGGCGTGATTCCGTTGGTCTGGTTGGTGAAGCGGTCCGGGAAGATCGTCGCGAAATCCGCAAAGGTCGTTTGTTGCATCAGCTCGCTGTGAAGCTTGGAGACGCCGTTGACGGTATGGCTGGCGAGGACGCAAAGGTGCCCCATCCGGACGCGCCGCTCGCCGGCCTCGTCGATCAGCGAGATGTTGCGGAACAGCTCGTTGTGGTGCTCGCCGCGCAGGTGGCGCACCATGCGGAGAAAGAGCTCGTTGATCTCGTAGATGATGGCGAGATGGCGCGGCAGCAGCGCTTCCATGAGATGCACCGGCCAAGTCTCGAGCGCCTCGGGTAGGAGGGTGTGGTTGGTGTAGCTGAAGATGCCCCGGCAGATATTCCAGGCGCGCTCCCATTCCAGCCCGTGCACGTCCATCAGCAGCCGCATCAGCTCCGGGACGGCGAGGGCAGGGTGCGTGTCGTTGAGATGGATCGCCACCTTCTCCGGCAGGAGATCGAAATCGTCGTTTTCCTGGATGAAGCGATGCAGCAAATCCTGCAGCGAGGCGCTGACGAAGAAGAATTCCTGCTTGAGGCGCAGCTCGCGCCCCGCCGCCGAGCCGTCGCCAGGATAGAGGATGCGCGAGATCGCCTCGCAGCGGCTCTTCGCGTCGACCGCGCCGACGTGATCGCCCTCGTTGAAGGCCGGCAGATCGATGTCGGTGAGCGCCTTCGCCGACCACAGGCGCAGCGCATTCACCGTCTGCGTGCCATGACCGGGGATGAGGGTGTCGTAGGCCATCGCCTTGATGTCGTCGGTGTCGACCCAGCGATGCGCGCCGTCGATTCGTTCGACGCGGCCGCCGAACTGGACGCGATAGGTGACCTCACGGCGCGGGAACTCCCAGGGATTGCCGCCGGCCAGCCAGGGATCGGGGTGCTCGACCTGCCGCCCGTCCTGGATGCGCTGGGCGAACATCCCGTATTCGTAGCGAATGCCGTAGCCCATGCCGGGGATGTCGAGCGACGCCATCGAATCGAGGAAACAGGCGGCGAGACGGCCGAGGCCGCCGTTTCCGAGCCCCTGGTCCGGCTCGAGTTCACGTACCTCGTCGACGTCGTGCCCGAGATCGATCAGCGCCTCACGGCAGCTGTCGTAGAGGCCCAGCGCGAAGAGCGCGTTGCCGAGAGCCCGACCCGGCAGAAATTCCATCGAGAGGTAGTAGGCACGCTTGGGATTGCGGTGCCGCTGCTGGCGGCGGCCCGTCGCGATCCAGCGCTCGACGAGCTTGTCGCGGGCGACATGCGATACCGTCAGCAGCCAATCCTGGGGCGAGACGACGGCCGGGTCCTTGCCGGTCTCGTAGAGAACCCGACCGCTGAGCACGCGGCTCATCGGCGTCGAGGTATCGCCGCGCTCCGGACCGTGCGGTAGGCCGAGAACGTTCGTACTATTCATATCCATCTCTCCACTCCGCGACGGCTGGCCCACCGAAGCGACGGAACCGCGCGCTCACCTGCTGTAGCGCTTTCGGTTCGCCAGTCAACGCTACTACAACCGACTCGTTCACCCGATTCCGGCCATGAAGCCCAACGAAAAGCGCCACGAAACCACCTTCCGGCGATGTTTCGTTGCGTTTCCCACGGCTTATCGGAGCCGGTATCAACGGCCGGTAAAATCTGGCCGTCGCTTCTCGCGGAACGCGGTCATGCCTTCCTTGTTGTCGTCGGTGCGGATCAGCACCGACTGTCCGAGGCGCTCCAGCAACCGGCCCGTCTCGGTATCGACATTCTGGCACATGTTGATGATATGCTTGCCCATCCCCATAGCCTGCGGCGCGCGTTTCAGCAAGATCCGAGCGAAGGCGAGAGTCTCCTCGATCAGCTTTTCAGGTGGAAAAACCCGATTGACGAGGCCGATGCGGTAGGCCTCCTCGGCCGCGACGGGCAGGGCCGCCATCACCATTTCCTTGAGCCGCCCCATGCCGATCAGCTGGATCATCCGCGAGCAAGCGCCCGAGGCCGGAATGACGCCGAGCTGGTTCTCCGGCAGGAGAAACTCCGCGCCGGTCGCGGCCATACGAAAGTCACAGGCGACCGCCATCTCGACGCCGCCGCCGGCGCAAATCCCGTTGACCGCGGCGATGACCGGCTTCTCGATCGCCTCGATGTCGTCGAACAGCTCATGGTTCGCACGGACATAGGCGCGGTACTGCGAGGTAACAAGGTTGTTCTCATAATCGAGGCCGTTGATGTCGCGTCCGGCGCAGAACGCGCGTCCGGCGCCGGTGATGACGATGACCCGGATGGCGTCGTCGAAATTCGCCTTCCAGATGACGCTGCGCATCTCGCGGATCATACGCTCGTCGAAGGCATTGAGCCGCGAGGGGCGCTCGAGGGTGATCAGCAGGATGCCGTCCTCGGCCATCTTGACGCTGATCGTCCGTTGCTCGTCGGGATGGTCGAGAAAGCCGTCGGGCAGGCCGTCTTCGTCTAGCACGACAGTGTTGGTCGCATCGGTCATTGGTTTGTTCCTTTCTCGTCAGGAGCGAGGCGGCCGTTGCGCATCGTCAGCGTCACGTCGGCCAATGTATCAAGAAACGCGCGATTCTGCTCGACCACGACCATCGCGAAGCGTCCCTTGAGCGCCTGCAGCGCGACAAGGACCTGGCGGATCATGATTGGGGCGAGACCTTGCGTCGGTTCGTCCAGCATCAGCAGGGTCGGGTCGAGCAGGAGGGCGCGGGCGATCGCCAGCATCTGCTGCTCGCCGCCGCTGAGGGCGCCGCCCTTTTGCCGGCGCCGCTCGGCCAGACGGGGGAAGATCGCGAGCACCTCGGCGGAGCGCGCCGCGAATTCCGGCTTGCCCAGGCGGCCGGCGGCGCGGCCGAGGTCGAGATTCTCTTGCACGGTCAGCTCGGCGAGGATCTGCCGGCCCTCGGGCACCAGCACGAGGCCGGTGCGGGCGCGACGGTGGGCGCGCGCGCCGCCCATCGCGACGCCGTCGTGCAGGACGCTTCCGGCCTGCGTCGGCAGCAGCCCGGCGATGGTCTTGAGTAGGGTCGACTTGCCGGCGCCGTTCGGTCCCAGAATCCCGAGCGTCTGTCCCGGCTCGACGGCGAAGCTCGCCTCGCGGAACACCGCAAGCGAGCGGTACCCGCCGCTCAGCCCTTGAACGGCAAGCGCCGCGGTCATGCCAGCGCTCCGAAATAGGCCGCGTTGACACGCTCGTCGGCCAGGATGTCGCGGATGCCGCCGAGTGCGATGACTTTCCCGGAATCGAGGACGATGCCGCGCTCGGCGATGCCGGCGACGAACTCGATGTTGTGCTCGACGATGAGGACGGCGGAGCCGCGCGAGCGCAGCGTCTCGAGCAGCTCAGCGAGGTGGAGGAGCTCGTCGGCCGCGAGTCCGACGGCGGGTTCGTCGAGCAGCACGAGGGGCGGGTCGCCGGCGGCGGCGCGGGCGAGGTCGATGAGCTTGTGCTGGCCGAGACTGAGCGTGCGGACCGGCTGGTCGGCGAGGGCGGCGAGCCCGAAGCTGCCGAGCTGCGCCAGGGCGATCGCCTCGCGTTCGGCTTCCGGCCGCTCCGGCATGATCTGGTCGAGACGCACCATCAGATTGGCGATTGCCGTCAGCTCTGGAACCAGCCGGGCGACCTGGAACGAGCGGCCGATGAAGGGCGCGCGCCGGTCGATCGCCAAGCCGGTGACGTCGCGTCCGTCGAGCAGGATCGTCCCGGCGCTCGGCGCCTCGATGCCGGAGATGATGTTGAACAGCGTCGACTTGCCGGCGCCGTTCGGGCCGACCATCGCGAAGATCTCGCCGGCACGCACCTCGAAATCGATATCCGCCAACGCCTGGACGCCGCCGAAGCGCTTGGCGATACCGCGAACCTCCAGGCAGACGCCGGAACGCTTCGTCGCAACCCTCTCGCGAGACGGCGCGACGGCGGGAATCGACCGTCGGCGCGGGGGCGGCGCGACGCGCTGCCATGCCCCGATGAGCCAGCCCATCATCCCGTCGCGTGCGTAGATCACGACGCCGAGAAAGACGACGCCGTAGATCAGCAGCTCGTAGCGCGCGCCGTAGCCGGCAACGACGAAGAGCCAGCGCACGAGCGCCGCGCCGACGAGCGGCCCGAGCAGAAAGCCGAGCCCGCCCATCAGCACGGTCCCGACCTGCTCGAGTGAGCGGTTGACCCCGGCATCCTCGGGCACCAGCACGCCGACGTAGTAGGCGAGCAGCAGCCCGCCGACGGCGGCGTAGCTGCTGCCGATGGTGAACTGGCGCGCCTTCTCGCGCGCCGTGTCGATGCCGAGCACCGCGGCGGCGAGCTCGTCGTGGCGGATCGTCCGCAAGCGCCGCCAGACGGCGCCGCGGACGTGCCAGGAATAGCTCGCGAGGCCGATCGCCAGCGAAGCGACGGCGATGCCGTACCAGAGGTCGCGGCCGATTGCGCGGCCGGACGGGAAAACCAGCCCGGAGGCGCCGCCCGTCCAGGCGGGAAAGGCACGCGCCAGTCCTTCGACGACGAAGCCGAAGCCGAGCGTGCCGACCGCGAGGAAGACGCCCGGTAGGCGGGCGAAGAGGCTGCCGACGATACGGGCGGTCGCGACCGTCGCCGCAAGGCCGAGGACCAGCGCCGCGGCGAGCGGCATGCCGGCGTGCTGCAGCACCCCGGCACCGTAGGCGGGAAGCGCCATGAACGCCGCCTGACCGAAGGCCAGCATACCGACGACGCCGAAGATCAGATTGAGGCCGATGAGAGCGAGCGCGTTCAAGGCGACGGCGGTCGCCAGCGCCGGCGTCCAGCCCGGCACGATCCCGACATAGGGGCTGGCGATCGCACCGCCGGCGAGCAGCAGCATGACGAGACGGCGCAGGATCATGCGCGGGCGGTGCCGCCGAAACGGATGAGACGGCTCTGCCAGAGCGCGACGGCGATGAGCAGCAGGAAGACGATCGGATCCTGCGCCAGCGCCCCGAAATAGGTCGTCGCCAGAGCCTCCGCGAGGCCGAGGCCGAAGCCCGCGACGATCGCCAGCGACGGAGACATCCCGGCCAGCGCCGCGGCGATGAAGCCGTGCAGCGTCATGCCGAGGCCGCTCTCGAAATCGACCGAGACGAGCGGCACGAGGAGGACCGCCCCCAGCCCGCCGAGGCCGCCGGCGAGGGCGAAGGCGAGGGTGCGGATACGGTCGACGTCGATCCCCATCAGCTCGGCGGCATCGGGGTTCTCGGCCGCCGCGCGCAGCTGGCGGCCGAGCTGGGTGCGTTGCAGGAAGAGCGTCACGGCAAGGGCGGCGGCGAGGCCGATGGCGACCAGACCGAGACCCTGCAGCGGCAAGGCGCCGCCCGCGAAGCGCAGCGGCGGTCCGACGAAGAGGCGCGGGAAGGAGAAGCCGTCGACTCCCATGGCGGCTCCCAACACGCCGCGGATCAGGAAGGCGGCGGCCAGGGTGACGAGGATCAGCCCGGAGACGGGCCAGTCGCGCCGCGGCCGCAGCAGCACCCGCTCGACCAGAAACGAGAAGAGCATTGCCGCCGCGATCCCCGCGGGGATCGCGAGCAACAGCGAGAAGCCGACGCCGGAGATCGCCGCCGTCACCATGCCCGCGACGGCATAGCTTTCGCCATGCGCCAGGTTGACGACGCGCGAGGTGTGGTAGGCGATGACGAGGCCGGTGGCGAGGAGCGCATAGACCGCACCGGACATCGCGCCGCTGATCAGCGCCTGGGTCAGCGGGTTCATTTGAAAGAGTTCATTTGAGTGGGGCGGCCTTCACCCAGCGTCCGTCCTTGTATTCGAGGATCGAGATGTCCTTGGCCCCGAGGCCGATATGGCTCTCGCGCGAGTAGCGGAAGGTCGCGATGCTCTTGATCGGCGTCTTCTCGAGGAAGTCGCGCACCGCGACGGCGTTCGACGGGTCATCCACCTGCGTCAGGATCGCCGCCGCGGTATCGGCGAGGCCGAGGCCCTGGAGGCTGAGGTTGTCCATCTTCTCCTTTTTCCACGCCTCGTAGGAGGTCACGAAATATTCGATGCGCTTGCGCTCCTCGGGGTCGGTGATGAGCTCGGGGGAGACCGCCGTCAGGCCGGTGCCGAGCAGACGCGGCGGCATGTCGCTCTTGATGACGTTGATGAATGAATCCGAGATGTTGGCGTAGCTGATCAGCAGCGGCTGCGTCAGCCCGAGGTTGCTGTAGCTCTTGACCACTGCCGCCGCCCCGGCGCCGGAATAGTTCGAATAGATCAGCGGCACGCCGGCCTTCGCGACATTCGCCAGCTGCACCGAGGCGTCGTTCGCCCGGAGGTCGATGCGCGCCAAGTCGTATTTGATGCCGGATTTGGGGAAGATCGCCGCCGCGCTGGCGACGCCGACCTCGCCGCTAGCGTCGGTCGCGGCGATGATCGCGAGACTGTCGGCGTGGTTCTCCTTCAGGTAATCGGCGATCGCCTGGGTCAGCGCGAGATCCGACGGGCTCGTCTGAAAGACGAAAGTCGAGGCCTCCGGCATGACGTTGGGCGAGGGGGTAATCATCACCGGTCCCTGCGTCACCAGCTGCATCGTCGCGCGGATCGGGCCGGTGACCGAGCTGTTGAGGATCAGCAGGCTCTTCTTGTCGATCAGGTCGCGGGCGCAGGTGACCGCCTTTTCCGGACTGCCTTCGTCGTTGCAATGAACGATCTGCACCCGCCGGCCACGGATGCCGCCCTTGCTATTGACGTCCTGCTCCCACCATTGCACGGCGGACAGTTGGCGAAGACCGACCGTCGTCAGCGGACCCGTCGTCGGCGCGATGATGCCGATCACCCAAGGATCGGCCGCCTGCGCCGTGCCTGCAGCGAAAGCGGCGAACAGAGCCAGTCCGACAATGCGTGTCAGGGTCATCGTGTTCCTCCCGTCAATTCATAGCGGCCGTCCGCCAGTCGCTGGAGGCGGCCTTCTTTGTAGAGCGTGTCGAATGTCCGCAGGATCTCGCGGCCGTCGCGGGTGCCGAGCGCGGCCATCAGGTCGAGGTAGGTCGCCGGTCCCTGCGCCAGCACCTGCTCGACCGTCGCGCGCGGGCGCTGCGGCATGATCGGCGGCTGCGGGATCGCGTATTCGAAGGAAGCGCCCTTGCCGAACGGCTTGGTGCAGTCGAAGCCGGCCTTGGCGCCGGTGCGGCTGCCGGCGAGCGAGGGGTCGATCGGTACGGCGCGGAAGCCGCTGGCGGAGACGAAGTCGCGGTCGGCCTGGAAGCGGGTCGCCAGCGCCCAGTCGATCTGCTCGTCGGAGAACACGTCGACATCCTCGTCGACGACGAAGACATGCTTGACGTCGGCGGTCGAGCAGAAGACCGCGGCGATGGCATTGCGCGATTCGCCGGGATAGCGCTGCCGCAGCGAGACGCGGACGTTGTACATGCCGCCGGAGGAGGCGGTGCAGCACACTGCGACCGGCTCGCGGATCGCCTGCTGCAGGACGCTCCACACCGCCGCCTCGGTCTTCGCCGAGCCGAGCTGCGCCGTATCGGTGCCAGCGATCCGCTTGCCGCCGATCGTCACCGTCTGGAACAGCGCGTCGCGCCGCCGGGTGATCGCGGTCAGGTGGAAGACCGGGTTCTTCTTCACCGCGCCGTAATAGCCGAGGTACTCGCCGTAAGGACCCTCCGGCTCGACCAGGCCGCGTGGATCGAGATAGCCCTCGAGGACGATCTCGGCGTCTGCCGGGACATAGCCGTCGACCGTGATGCATTTGACGATCGGCACCGCGGCGCTACGCAGCGCGCCGATCACTGCCAGCTCGTCCATCGCGGGGGTGACGGCGACGGCGGCGATGAAGTCGCTCGGGTGGCTGCCGACGGTGAAGGCGACGGGCAGCTTCTCACCCTTGGCGATCGCTTTTTGATACAGCGCACGGAGATCGCTCGGGGCGTTGAGGTCGATGCCCGCCGTTTGCGGCCCGCGCAGCATCATCCGGCGGCAGCCGAGATTGGTCCAGCCGGTCGCGGGATCGCGCGCGAAATCGATGCTGGCGGAGATATAGGGCGCGCCGTCGAGCCCGTGTTGGAGATGAACCGGCAGCGTCGTGAAATCAGCCTCGTCGCCGGTGACGACGATGTCATGCACCGGCGCCTCGGAGGATCTCACCTCGACGGGCGCAAAGGGCTGCGTCAGCCGGTCGCGCAACACCTTCGGAAACCCCGCCGCATCGGTGCCGAGGGCGAGAGCCAGCCGCTGCCGCGATCCCATGACATTGCCGACGAGCTCGGCGCGCTCCGGGCCGACGGCGCGGAACCACACCGCCTGCGGGCTGGAATCGAGCACGGCGGCGACGTCGACGAGGTCGATGGGTGCTTCGTGGATTTTGCACTCGCCCTGCTGAACCAGCAGCTCGATGAACCGGCGTAGGCGGAACTTCTCGGTGTCTGGCTGGCTCATGAACGTTTCTCCCAGTACGGCGCGCGCAGGAGCGCCTTGGCGATCTTACCGGGGCCGCTCTTCGGCAATGGCTCGGGCGAGATCTCGATGATCTTTGGTATCTTGTAACCTCCGATCAGCCCGCGGCAATGCCCCATCAATGTGACGGGCGTCGCGGTGCCGCCGGCAGCGAGGACGACGATCGCACGGACCTCCTCGCCCCAGCGCTCGCTCGGCACGCCGAAGACCGCCGCTTCGACGACCTCGGGATGCGCCAGCAGCGCGTTCTCGACCTCGGTCGGGTAGACGTTCTCGCCGCCCGAGATGATCATCTCCTTCTTGCGGCCGACGACCGTGAAATGCCCATCGGCGTTTCGGATACCGAGATCGCCGGTGCGGTACCAGCCGTCCGGGATCGCTGCTGCCGTGGCAGTGGGATCGCGCCAATAGCCCGCCATGACGCGAGCTCCGGCGACTGCGAACTCACCGATTTCGCCGTCCGCCACGTCGCGCGCGTCGTCGTCGACGATCCGCAGATCGATGCTGAGCACCGGCTGGCCCACCGAGTTGCGCCGCGTCGCGCCGTCGTGGCGGAGATCGCGCGGCAGCTGCTGGCAGACCATGCCGCCAGTCTCGGTGATGCCGTAGGCCTGCAGCAGATCGCAGCCGAGCGCCGCGGCGCAGCGATCGAAGGATGCGTCCGGCATCGGCGCTCCGCCGTAGCTGATGCGCTCCAGCGAGGCGAGATCGTAATCGCCGATTGGCGACAGCCTGACGATCATGTCGAGGAGCGTCGGCGGCAGGCTGGTCTGGGTGATGCGCTCGGCCTGGACGAGAGGTCCGAAGCGCATGGGGTCGAAATGCGTCGTCACGTGGCGGCCGCCGACGAGGCTGACCGCCCAGATCGCGAAGGCGTCGACCAGGTGGAACATCGGAGGCGCGTGTAGCCAGACGTCGTCACCGGTCAGCTCGAGCGCGACGATCGAATCGAGCGCGCTGCTCAGCAGGTTCGCCTCGGTGAGGCAGACGCCCTTGGGCTCGCCGGTCGTGCCGCTGGTGAAGAAGATCTGCGCAATACTGTCGGGCTCGACGGAAGCCGGCTGCTCCAGCGGCGTCGCGGCGGCGATCATCGCCTCGTAATCGTTGGGCGCCCCCGGCGGCTCATCGTCGCTCCATCGCAGCGCGGCGACTGTGCCGGGATCGTGGGGCAGCGCTTGCAGCAGAAGACTCGTCTCGGTCCGCTGCAGGATCCGGTCGTACTCCGCACCGGCGAGCCGCGTGTTGAGCGGCACGAGGATCAAGCCGGCATAGGCGCAGGCGAGATTGGCCTCGAGGTACCGAAAGCTGTTGTGGCCGAGGATCGCCACGCGGTCGCCCGGCCGCAAGCCGCGCGCCAGCAGCCCGCCGGCCAGGGCTTTGACGCGTCCCGCCAGCTCGGCGTAGGAGAGCCGGACGGCGCCATCGCTGACGGCGACTTGCCGCCCGTACAACGAGGCGGCGCGATCGACGATGCGCGACAGCGGGAACATGACGTCGGTCTCTCCTGATACGCCGATCTATTCGGCGTCATGCGTCGCGGCATGGTCGCGCAGGCGGCGCATTCCGACAAGTCGGTCGAGCGCGGCGACGTCGTCGAGGAGGGCGCGGCTCGTGCCGGAATGGATGATGCGGCCGCGTTCGAGGACGATCACCTGCTCGGTCAGCTCGAGCGCGAAGCGGGTGTGCTGCTCGACCAGGATGATCGTCAGCCCTTCCTCGTTCATCAACTGCCGGATGCGGCTGGCAATCTCCTTGACGATGACCGGCGCCAGACCCTCGAGGGGCTCGTCGAGCAGAAGAAGGTCGGGATTAGTCATCAGGGTGCGGCCGATCGCCAGCATCTGCTGCTCGCCGCCTGATAATTGCCGTCCGAGGTTGCGCCGCCGCTCGGCGAGCCTCGGAAACTGCTCGTAGATACGCGATTTCGTCCAGCGTCCGGGCCGCGCGGCGATCGCGAGATGCTCGTCGACGGTGAGCGAGGGGAACACCTCGCGGCCCTGCGGGACCCAGCCCAGTCCGGACTTGACGCGGTCGTCCGGTGCGACGCGCGTGATTTCGGCGCCGCGCCAGGAGATCCGGCCGCTGCGCGCCGACAGATGTCCCATGAGCGACAGCATCAGCGTCGACTTGCCCATGCCGTTGCGCCCCAGCACGGCGAGCGAGCGGCCCTTCTCGATGGTCAGCGAGACGTTCTCGAGGACCAGGGAATCGCCGTATCCCGTGCTGAGGCCGGCGACGTCGAGAAGCGGCTCAGACATTTTCGCCGTCGCCGAGATAGACCTCGCGGACCTCGGGATGGTTCGCGATCTCGTCGGGCGTCCCCTCGCAGAGAATGCGGCCCGCGACGAGGACGGTGATCCGCTGGGCGAAGCGAAAGACGACGTCCATGTCATGCTCGATGAAAAGCACGGCGACGTCGCTCGGCAGCGCCTCGATGGCGGTGAAGATCTCGGCGCTTTCCTGCTGCGGGACGCCCGCCGCGGGCTCGTCGAGCAGCAGCACCTTCGGCTTCGCGGCAAGAGCGAGGACGATCTCAAGCAGGCGCTGGCGGCCGTAGGGCAGCTCGTGGGTCGGACGCCCGGCGTCGTCGCCGAAATCGAAGTCCGCCAGCAGCGCCTGCGCCTCGTCGATCGCATCGTCGCAGCCGGACAACGCTCGGAATGGATTGATGCAGAGGCCGCGGCGCTGGCAGATCGCGAGCGTCGCTGCTTCGAGCGGCGACAGCTCGGGAAAGAGCGTATTGATCTGGAAGGTGCGCGCGAGGCCGCGGCGGACCCGCTCCTCCGGCCGCAACCGCGTGACGTCGGAGCCGTTCAGCAGAACCGTGCCGGACGACGGCGCGAGGACTCCCGTCAGAAGGTTGATCAAGGTGCTCTTGCCGGCGCCGTTCGGCCCGATCAGCGCATAGCGGGCGCCTTGCGGCAAGCGGAACGACACATCCTGGGTGACGCGCAGCGCACCGAAGCTCTTGTGCAGGCCGCGTGTCTCGAGGACGGTCTCAGGACTCGCCGAATTAATATTCATCGACCGTTACCGATCCGATCGCCGAGGCGGCGCAGGAAGCCGACGATGCCGCCGGCGCCGGACATGACGACGACGCAGAGGATGAGGCCCAGCCAGAAATTCCAATAGACCGGATTGACCGCAGCGAGTTGGTCGCGCGCGACGATGAAGACCATGGCGCCGACCATCCCGCCGACGAGGTTGCCGATGCCGCCGAGCACCAGCATGATCAGCACCGAGATCGAGCGATCGAAGCTGAGAACCTCCAGCGCGACATATTGCGTCGTCTCGGCGAGGAGCGCGCCGGCGACGCCGGCGACCGCCGCCGAGATGGTGAAGGCCATCATCAGCTGGAAGCGAACCGAGATGCCGAGCGCCGGGACGCGCCGGATGTTCTCGCGGATCCCGGTCAGAGCGAGGCCGAAAGGCGAGTTCACCAGCCGACGCGCCAGCAGATAGAAAATGAAGATGACGACGAAGGCATAGATGAAACCGACATTGCCATCGATGTCGAAGGCAAAGAGTCCGAGAACCGGTTGGACGATCATCCCTTGCAGCCCGTCGTCGCCGCCGGTCAGGCTGCTCCATTTGTTCGCGAGCTCGTAGCAGAGGAGGCCGATGCCGAGGGTCACGGTCAGCAGCGCCGCGCCGTGCAGCCGGGCGACCAGCAGGCTGCACAGCGCCCCGAAGGCGCCGGCGACGATGGCGCCGCCGATGAGGCCGAGCAGAGGGTCGCCCCAGCCCTGCTGCGCCAGGATGCCGGCGGTATAGGCGCCGATGCCGAAGAATGCCGCGTGGCCCATCGACGCGATGCCCGAGTATCCCAGCAGCAGATCGAGCGAGACGACGAACAGGCCGGAGATCAGCGCCTGGGTGATCAGGACGTGATGGCCGGGGAAGAGGAAGAAGCTCGCCGCAGCGATGAGCCAGAAGGCTATCTCCTCCCAGCGCCAGCGGCTGCGGCGCAGGAAGAGGTGGCGGGCGACGACGCTCGGCGCGGGGATTCTGGGTGCGAGGGCGACCATCAGCGTCCGAAGATGCCTTGCGGGCGCCACAAGAGGAGGAGCACGGTCACGGCATAGAGGACGAAAGCGCCGGCCTCCGGCACGTAATATTTGCCGGCGACGTCGCAGATGCCGAGCGCGATGGCGGCAAGCAGCGTTCCCTGGATCGAGCCGAGCCCTCCGACAACGACGACGATCAGGAGATAGACGAGGTATTTGACTGGAAAGCTCGGATCGAGACCGACGAGATAGACGGCAAGGCCGCCGCCCAGCCCCGCGAGGGCGCTGCCGATCGCGAAGGCCAGAGTGAACAGCCGGTCGACGTTGATGCCGCAGCTGACCGTCATCCGCCGATTGTCGACGGCGGCGCGGATCTTGGCGCCGAAGGTCGTCCGCTCGATCCCGAGGACCAGTCCCAGCGTCAGCAGTCCGCCGAGCAGGATCAGGAACAGCCGGTAGGTGCCGACGTCGACGATCCCGACATGGACACGCCCGTCGAGGAACTCGGGCACCCGCACCGGCTGCGGCGTCGAGCCCCAGACGTAGGTCGCGATCGCCACCGTCATCGAGACGATCCCGATCGTCAGCAGCACCTGGTCGAGTTCCTTGCCGCCGTAGAAGCGCTTGAAGATCGTTCGCTCGACGATCCAGCCGGCGATCGCGGCGCCGATCGCCGCCGCCGGCAGGGTCAGCAGGAACGGCCAGTGATAGTCGCGCATCAGCCCGACGACGATGTAGCCGCCCAGCATCGCCAGCGAGCCGTGCGCCAGATTGGCGAAGCCCATCAGCCCCATCGTGACCGAGAGGCCGCCGGCCATGAGGAAGAGCAGGACGCCATAGGCGAGCCCGTTGATCAGGATATTGACCAGCGGACCGATCACGATGCGGGCCTGCTCTACCGGGCTGCTACTTGGTCTCGACGCCGCGGTCGTTGACCATCGGGATCATGTCGAACTCGACGTTCTGCAGCTTGCCGTCGACCTTCTTGACCTCTCGGATGTAGATGTTCTGCACGATGTCGCGGTTCTCGTCGATCGCGATCGGGCCGCGCGGCCCCTCGGCCTTGTATTGCTTGAGCAGCGCGATCGTCTTGTCGGGATCGATCTTGCCGTTCTGCTGCTCGACGATCTTGTAGATCGCGTTGAAGACGTCGTAGGTGACGGCGGCGACGAAATTGGGCCGCTCGCCGGGACGGGCGACCTTGTAGAACGCCTTCACGAACTCCCTGTTGATCGGGGAATCGTGCGATTCCGAATAGTGGTAGGTCGTGATCATGCCAAGCGCCGGATCGCCGAGCGCGTCGAATTGGTTCTCGTCGCTGAGATCGCCGGTCGCCAGCACCTTGACGCCGGCGTCCTTCATGCCGGAATCCTTATAGGCCTTGAGGAAGGCCGTCGGATGGTCCTGCGCCGGCGCGAAAATGAAGATCGCCTGCGGATTGGCATCCTTGGCGCGCTGAACATAGGCGGAATAGTCCGGGCTCGCCAGCGGCGGCTTGACCTCGCCGAGCAGCGTCCCGCCGGCCTCGGCGAAGACCCTCTTGAAGGTGTTGCCGGCCTCGGTCCCGGGTCCGTAGTCGGTGTAGATCGCGAAGACCCTGGTATAGCCGTTCTTCACCGCCCAGCGGGCGAAGGGCGCGACCGCCTGGCCGGTGGTGAAGCCGAAGCGCACCATGTAGGGCGCATTGGTCAGGATCTCGGTCGTCGCGGCGTTGACGATGATTATCGGCATCTTGGCCTGCGTCGAGAGGCCCGCCGCCGCGAGCGCGTTCGGCGTGAAGTCGAAGCCGGTGATGAGGTCGACCTTGTCGCGCGAGATCAGCTCCTGGACGAGGCGGCGGACGACGTCCGGCGCCGGGCCGGTGGTATCGCGCCGGATGATCTCGACCTTGCGGCCGGCGACGACGTCGCCGCGCTGCTCCATGAAGACTTTGATCGCGGCATCGAGCTGGCCGCCGAACAGCGCCGCCGACCCGGAATAGCCACCGAGCAATCCGATCTTGAGCGGCGGCTCCTCGGCCGAGGCCGGCGTCGGCGCCATCAGCGCCGCCAGTGCCACTAGGGCGAGCCATGCCCCACCGAGCCCGGATGTTTTCATGGTGTTTCCCCCTCTCGATAATCGACGGTCGCTTACGACGACGTTCGGGCCATTCGTGTCAGGTGCGGAAAACCGTGTCAAGGCGATAGCCGGACAGGCGTCGCCTGCCGCGAGATCCAGCAGCTTGCCGAACTTTGCCGAGCCTAAACCAGACCCTCGGGGCTAGTTATCCAAACTCAGTGGCGCCGAGCCGGATGCATAGCGACGTCCGTCGTGCCCGCCGCCTGGCTCTGCGTGTTGTCCATATGCCGCAAGAGCCGTCTTTACTGCAGCCGCGTCGGCGGGGAGACGAACCCATCGCTGGCTGCCGTCGTGGGCTTGCGCCGTCATCCAAATATACCGCAGCTGGTCCCACCAGACGAGCCGTGGTCGTCGGCTGTCTAGAACGAGCGTTCCGCGATCCGTGTCGACCAGCAGGACCGCGTGATAGATGAATTGCTGCGGGCTGCCATCATCGACGAATGCGGTCGCGATCCGTAATGCACCGGCGGGCCAGCCCCGCGCGAGCAACTGAAGTTCCTTCTGCGCGACATAGGTCTTGCAGTCGCCCTCGGAGGCTAGCGGGTTCCAAGTCGTCGTCGAACGGTAGGTGATAGTCGCGGCGACCTGCTCCTGTACCTGCACAAGCTCATGTGCCCGCTCCGGCGTCAGCCGCACAACCCTCGGGGGTGCCTCTCGATGACAGAAGGCAGCATGAAATTGCTGCTCTGCGGGACCGACCGAGGTTTCAGCGGAGCGGCAATATTCGCCGAAACCGAACGGGGGCGACGCCGGCTGCGCGGTGTCGACCAGCAGGCTCCCGCTTCCTGCCGGGATTTCACCACAGCCGACAAGCGTTGCCACACCGATCAAGAACAGAATTTTCCACATAATCGGCCAACAGAGTATTTGGCGACCGAGTTATCGTGTTTAAAGTTCTTTAGTCAGTGGCACATAATAATTTTAAAAAAGGTAGTTTTATTTCGCCGCTTCTATCTGAGCGCTAAAAACAAAAAGGATAAGCGACGCGGGGTTATACCTCCTGCGTCAATTATTGCTGGTGCGGAAATTATTTCGAGTAGAAGTGACCCGCGGCATTAAGCGTTGAAGGCGGGTCTGATGCTCTTCGCATCTGGGGCGCTCGCCTTGCAGGTTTTTCCCTACTCAGCGTAGCGCCGCGGGATCGAAACCCAAGTTTTCGGTTCAGCCTCACGGGCTCGGCGCCGCACCCTTTTGCGGCCAGGATCCGCGGATCTGGCACGGTCCAAGCAACTCGATCTTGCTCGACCGGCGTCAGGCTGCCTTCAGCTTGTCGCGCAGGCGGCGCAGGCTGCCGCCCTTCATGACGGAGCCGGGCAGGGGATGGCCGACGATATCCTCGGCGAGCCGCGCGCAGTCGATCAGCGCCTCGAGGTCGAGGCCGGTCTCGATGCCCATCTCCTCGCACATGAAGACGAGGTCCTCGGTGCAGACGTTGCCGGCGGCGCCGCCGTGACCGGCGAAGGGGCAGCCGCCGAGCCCGGCGACGGCCGCGTCGTATTCGGTGATCCCCATCTGCAACCCTGCGAAGGCATTGGCGATCCCCATGCCGCGCGTGTCGTGCAGGTGCAGCACGATCTCGAGCTTGGGAAAACGGTCCTGGACCGCTCCGACGACGCGCTGGATCGAGAGTGGCGTCGCCCAGGCCATCGTGTCTGCCAGCGTCATCGACTTGAGGGTGATGCCGTGCTCGGCGGCGATGTCGAGCATCTGGCGCGTCAGCTCGACGACCCGCTGCGGCGGCACGTCGCCGTCGAAATTGCAGCCGAACGCCGCCATGACGATGCCGCGTTCGACGGGGACGCCCTGCGCCGTCAGCTTTTCGATGCTGGCGTGCTGCGCGGCGATCTGCTCGGCCGGGGTCCGGTTCTGGTTGCGCTTGAGAAAGCTGTCCGACGCCGAGAGGCCGAGCAACCCCTCGATGTGGAGCCGCCCGGTCGCGACGGCGCGGTCGAAACCCTTGTCGTTGAGCCAGAGACCGGTATAGGCGACGCCCGGGGCCGGGGTGATGCCGGCGACGACTTCCTCGGCATCGGCCATGCCGGGAACCCGCCGCGGGTCGACGAAGGAGACGATCTGAATATGATCCAGGCCGGTGTGCGACAGCGTGTCGATCAGCTCGATCTTGCGGCTCGTCGGGATCGCGCCCTTCTCGAACTGGAAGCCTTCACGGGGGCCCTCCTCGTTGATATGGATCCGCTGCGGGAGTGTCGGCATTGCATCCTCCGTTCCAGGGCGTCTTCTATCAATGTCGCGAGCGACCGGGATGACCGGATCATAGCACCGCGCCCGTCTCTGTCGATCAACCTGAAACCGACGCCGAAAGCGCCTTACTCGGTAAACTCGGCCGTTTGCGTCGGCACTGGCGAGAAGGGCTTGTCCTTCTCGCTGCACGCCAGCCTGAGCTCCATCTCGTCCTTGAGGAAATGCGGCGCTAGATAATCGTGGGCGCGCTCGGCGATGGCGGCGGCGCAGCTCTCCCGACTGGCATAGGTCCGGTTGGCGTCAGGCCGCTCGCTCCAGCAGGAATCGGGCGACGTGCAATAGAACATGACGATCACGAAGAGCGCGTGGGCCATCGGCGGCATCCCTTCCGACAGTGCATAGTGTCGGAGAACGCTGATGCAACCGAATCGTTGCCGAGGCAGGAAGAGCGTGCGCCAGGGTTTCTAAACGGGCTCGCGCTTCGGCCGCCCCTCGAGCCCGAGACTGAGGCTTTCGGCGCGCTCGCCGAGGGGCGGCATGGTGAAGACGGTATCGATGCTCGTGTAGTCCATGTACCCCATGCGGGCGAGCGGCCGGATCCTTACGATGTCGATCTTGCCGTCGGCGGTGATGAACTCATCCTTGATATGGACGCCGACCACGCGGCCGATGACGACCTCGTCGCCGGCACCGGGATGACGCCCCGGCAGCTGTATCGCGCAATAGTACTTGCACTCGAGCTGCACCGGCGACGCCGCGACGCGCGGCGCCTTGACGAGGCGCGACGGGATCATCTCCAGCCCGGCGAGCGCCGCCTCGTCGACCTCGGGCCCGACCGGCTGCGCCGTGACGTTGACCGCATGACGCAGTTCGTAGGTCGCCATGTTGCAGACGAACTCGCCGGTATCCTGGGCATTGCGTGCGCTGTGCTTGCTCTTGCTCGCCGAGAACATGACGTAGGGCGGGTCGAACCCGAGGTTCTGGAACTGGCTATAGGGCGCCAGATTGACCTGCCCGTCGAGGTTCACCGTCGAGATCCAGCCGATCGGACGCGGCACCGCGATCGATTTGAACGGGTTGTAGCGCAGCCCATGATCGTCCTTGTCCGGCTCGTAGAACACGGTTCCCTCTCTTTCTTGGCGACGCCTCGAACGCGAAGCATTACGGTGCCGCGTTTGCCGCGCAATCTACCGCAGAGGACGCGCGGTCGAAAGCGGCGTGGCGGGTGGGGAGGGGTATGATGGCAGACGGGTTGGATGTCGCGCGGAAATTCGTTGCCGCGCTGAAGGAAGGCTCGGCGGACAGGCTTGCCAGTCTGCTGGCTGAAAAGCCGGTGTTCCAGCAGCTGAACGTCGATCTCGCAGGACGCGATGCCGTGCTCGGTCGGCTGACGGCGCCGGGAACGAGCGGCGTCTATCGCGAGTCCTCTTGGGAGGACCCGATCTGGAACGGCGATGCGGTGAAGGCGGTCGGCAAGATGCCGCCGGGAGCGGCCGCCGGCGGCGTCATCCTGACGCTTCACCTCTCAGGCGATCGGATTGCGACGGTCCAGCAGCAGCCCATTCCCGGTACGCCGCGGACGGCGAGCGCGCTCAAACTCCCGCCGGATCTGGCTCAGACGATCGATAACGCGCTCGCCTCGCGGCATCCGATGCTGGTCTCCTATGTCGATCCCGAAGGTCAGCCGAACCTGGCATTCCGCGGCTCGACGCAGGCCTTCAGCGACACGCAGCTCGCCATCTGGGTCCGCGATCCGAACGGCCGCTTCGCAACCTCGATCGCGCGGAATCCGAAGGTCGCGCTCATGTATCGCGACGAGGATTCTAGGGCGACTTATCAATTCGCCGGCCGCGCCTGGGTCGACGCCAGCGAGGCGACGCGCAAGAAGGTCTTCGAGCGCGCCGCCAAGGTCGAGCAGGACCATGACTTCGCCCGGGTCGGTGTCGCGGTCATCATAGATCTCGACCGCGTCGAGGGTTATGCCGGCCTGAGCCCGACGGGTCCGGTCAATCCGGTGCGGATGGCGCGATAGCCGCGGATGCCGATGGATCCGGATTCATCGATCCGGCGGACCTGCGCCAGGGCACCAGCATCGAGACGCGATGCTGGTAGCGGCGGTATTCGTCGCCGAAGAGTTCGACGAGATCGCGCTCTTCCAACAGGATACCGACGAGGATGTATGCCGTGGTCACCGCTGCGAACAGCAGATGTCCGAGGGTCATCGTCGGGGACACCCAGAATGCGACGATGAAGCCTAGATAAATCGGATGCCGGACGAACCGATAGTAGAGCGGCGTCCGGAAGCGCGGCACCGGCATCGGGCGACCGGCGAGATTGGTCGTTACCTGATGCACTCCGAACAGCTCGAAATGGTTGATCAGGAACGTGCTGGTGAAGACGATCAGCCAGCCGACGAATGAAATCGCCAGGACGACCATGGCGATCCGCGGATTGGCGATCTGCCACACCGGCCACGGAAGTGGACGCCACTGCCAGAACAGAAGGACGAGTGCCAGGCTGGCGAACAGCACATACGTGCTGCGCTCGACTGCAGGCGGGACGAATTGGGTCCACCATTGCTTGAACCGCTTGCGCGCCATGACGCTGTGCTGAATGGCAAAGATGGCCATCAGGAGGAGATCGACGATGAGCGCTTCCGCCAGAGGCACGACCGGCCCGCTGTCGATGGTCTTCGGCACCAGGAGACCCGAGACGAATCCGATGGCATATAGGATCGTGACGAAGAAGGCGAAGTAGGCGACGAGTCCATAGAGAAACGCGATGAAGCGGCCCATGAGATTCCCCGTGTTCCGAGCATTGCTGCTGCGCAAGCATCGCCGGCGGATGACTCCGCCGGCGAGGTCGGCCAGATGGACGTCACGCAGCGTGACGGCCGGCGGCAAGTTGCTTGACGGCCTCAGTGGTCAGCGGCTGGCCGCCGATCGCCCACTCACCGCTCGCGACTTCGGAGATCTTCACCCAGGTCACGCCGCGCATGTTCTCGCCCTCGATGGCGACCATCGCGTCGGTCAGATCTTTGATCATCTGGCGCTTTTGCTCGGTGTTGAAGACCTTCTCGATCAAATGAACCTCGATCAGCGGCATTGTCGTGCTCCTCCATGCTGGCCTCGCCCGAGCGAGGACAAGGCCAGCAGCATGCACGTCACGGCCAGTCAAGACTTTCAGAAACCTGTGATTTAATCTCCAGATGTTCTTTAGATGCTCTTGAGGCCCTCGCGATTTTTTGTCGTCGTGACCGTGTCTCCCGCTCGGCCGGAATGGTAATGTTGCCGTAAATGGCGGACGACTGCTGCCGGTCGAAGCTGTTCTTGGCGGACAAATGCCTCTGAGCTTTGGCAACTACGAGATCGATGTCGAACGGCGCGAACTCAGGCGTGCGCAGAGCCCGGTCCATGTCGAGCCGCAGGTGTTCGATCTGCTGGTTCACCTGGTGCAGAACCGGGACCGCGTCGTCAGCAAGGACGATCTCATCGCCTCGGTCTGGGGCGGCCGGATCGTGTCGGATTCGACGCTCACCAGTCGGATCAACGCCGCGCGAAAGGCGGTCGGCGACAGCGGTGGGGACCAGAAGCTGATCCGCACCATCGCGCGCAAAGGCCTCCGCTTCGTCGGTACGGTGAGCGCGCAACCGAACTCGATCGAACTGGTGAATGCCGGCGGACCCCAAGCGAACGAGGCCCACGAGCGCTCGCGCCCGGCCTTGCCGCTGCCCGATCGTCCCGCCATCGCCGTGCTGCCCTTCATCAACATGAGCGGCGAGCCCGAGCAGGAGTATTTTTCGGACGGCATCAGCGAGGACATCATCACCGCGCTGTCCAAGCTGCGCTGGTTCTTCGTGATCGCACGCAATTCGTCCTTCATCTACAAGGGCAAGGCGATCCACCTGAAGCAGGTCGCCGAGGAGCTCGGCGTCGGCTATGTCGTCGTGGGCAGCGTGCGCAGGGGCGGCGATCGCGTCCGCATCACGGCGCAGCTCAACGACGTCGCCACGGGCAGCCATTTGTGGGCGGAGCGCTACGACCGCGGCATCGCGGACGTGTTCGCGGTGCAGGACGAGATTACCGAGGCGATCGTCGCCGCGATCGAGCCGCAGCTCTATGCCGCGGAAAGCTTTCGCGCCAAGCGCAAGCCGCCGGACAGCATGGACGCATGGGATCTCGTGATGCGGGCGCTCTCGCATTATTGGCGGGTGACGCGAGAGGACAGCGTCGTCGCGCAGGCATTGCTCGAGAAGGCGACGTCGATCGATCCGAACTACGGCCAGGCGCTCGGGGTACTCGCTGCCAGCCATACCTTCAGTGCCCATATGGGCTGGGTCGACATGGCGACGGCGGTGCCGATCGCGGAGCGCGCCGCGCAGGCGGCGATCCGGGCCGACAGCGAAGACCCTTGGGCGCATCACGCTTTGGGCTGCGCCTATCTGTTCACTCGGCGCTTCGACGATTCGCTGGCCGAGTTCGAGGTGGCGCTGCGCCTCAATCCGAATTTCTCGCTGGCCCAAGGCTATTACGGCCTGGCGCTGTCCTATTGCGGCCGCTGGGAGGAAGCCAACGCGGCTGCGGGCCGGGCGCTGCGGCTGAGCCCGCGCGATCCGTTCTCGGCGATCTATTACGGCATCGCCGCCTACGCTCAGTTCACCGGCGCCAACTACGAAGAGGCAATGCGGCTTTCGCGTGAGGGCATCCGACAACGCGGCGATTTCGTCGGCGCCCACCGCGTGCTGACGGCCGCCGCCGGCATGGCGGGCCAGGACGATGTCGCCGGCGCCGCGTTGCGGGAATTGCGCCGCGCCCAGCCCAATATCTCGCTGGCATGGATCGCAAGCGAGATGCCGATCAAGCAGGACGCCGACCGGGAGCACTATCTGGAAGCTTTCCGCCGCGCCGGGCTGGATTAGGCTCGGAGACTTGCGGCTAGTCGGCTTCCGGCGAGTGAAGACGGGGCTCGCTGAGACCGCCCTGGCGGGAAGCGACACTGGTCGGCCGCACCGGGTTGACCCCGGTCGGAATGCGCGTCGTCAGCGTCAGCACGGCGCAGGCCATCAGGGCGCCGATGATGTAAACGTCCTGGAGGGAGTTGGCGATTGCCGCGCTCAGCCGAGCGATCACCTCGGGTGGCAGCGTGTCGCGCATGCCGGGCTCGAGCAGCCGGTTCACGGCATCGCCGCCCTCGGGAACGTGCATCGCGATCCCGTGGTTGAGGATCGCGCCGAACAGTCCGGCGCCGAGCGACTGGCCGATCGTCCGCATGAACATGTTGCCGGCGGTGATTGCGCCGCGGTCGGCCCAGCCGACGGCGGTCTGGATCGAGACGAGGAAGGTCGTGTTGCTGAAACCCATGCCGCAGCCTGCGATCGCCGCAGCGCCGGCGGCCCATAGCGGTCCGTCGGCCGGCGTCATGATGATCAGCATTCCGAATCCGGCGATGACGATGAAGCCGCCGAGCATGCCCGTGAGGCGATACGAGGTGCGCACCATGAGCCGACCGGCGACGATCGTCGCGCAGGTCCAGGACACCGATGATGCCGCGATCGAGATGCCGGCGATCGTCGGGCTGCGTCCCATCGCGCCCTGGATATAGGTCGGCAGATAGCCGCTGCTCCCCATCATCATGGCGCCGATGGTGAAGCTGCCGAAATTGCCGATCGCGATGATCCGGTTCCGCCACAGCCGATAGGGGACGATCGGCTCGGCGACGCCGCGCTCGTGCCGCACCAGAGCCGCGATGGCGATCGCGCCGACTGCCACGAGGATGCCGATGGTGGACCACTCGAAGCTCTCGCCCTGAATGACGACCAGCATCAGCGAGCCGACGCTTACCATCAGCAGGAATGCGCCGAGGTAGTCGACCTCGTGCGGCCGTTTCTCGACGGTTTCGCGGAGATAGACCCCGAGGACCGTCATCGTCGCCAGGCCGACCGGCAAATTGATCCAGAAGATCAATGACCAGTGGAGATGCTCGACGATGAACCCGCCGAGCAGCGGGCCGCCGATCGCCGAGGCGCTCCAGACGCTCGACAGCCAGCCTTGCATGCGCGCCCGCTCGGAGCCGGTATAGAGATCGCCGATGATCGTCCAGGCGATCGGCTGGACGGCGCCGGCCCCCATGCCTTGAAGGGCCCGGAAGACGATCAGCGGCACCATGCCCCAGGCGAAGCCGCAGGCCGCCGTGCTGAGCAGGAACAGCGTCCCGCCGGCGAAGAAGACGCGTTTGCGGCCGTAGAGATCGGCGAGCCGTCCATAGATCGGCGTCGTGACCGCCTGCGCCAGAAGATAGGCGGCAAAGGCCCAGCTGAACAGGTGAAAGCCGCCGAGCTCGCCGACGATGCTCGGCATCGCCGTCGCGACAATGGTGCCCTCGACGGCGGCCATGAACTGCGCCATGAGGCAGGCCGTCGTCACGAGGCGCCGTCGCGAAGGCGTGCCGGTGGCCAGATTCCGCGGTTCAGGTCCTTCCAAAAGACGCTCCCGGTCTACGATGGTTGGCGCGGCGGCCGGACCGTGACGCCGGCCCATCGCTCGAAGACGCGGATGATTCCATCGTAATCCTGCTCGCCTTGCGCCGCGGCGCATTGCCAGAGCTCCATCACATTGGCACCGAGCAGGGCGGGCATTCCGGCGAGGTGCATCGTCTCGAGGTAGAGCTTCATGTCCTTGAGGCCGATGTCGAGCTTTCCCGGGCTGACGCCGGGCTGCAGCATGCGCGGCAGCTTGTCCTCGGTCGCGACGTTACGGCCGCTCCCGGCATTGATGATCTCGAGCAGCCGCTTGGGATCGATGCCCTTCTTCGCCCCCAGCACCAGCGCCTCGCAGGCGATCGTCAGACCTGTGATCGAGATCGCATTGTTGATGACCTTGCAGATCTGGGCCTGGCCCGGCGTGTCGCCGACGTAGAAGATCTTCTTCGTCAGGGTCGCGAGGATCGGCTGGATTTCGTCGAAGGCCTTGAGGTCGCCGGCGATGATCGCGGCGAAATTACCGCTTTCGACGCCGCGCTTGCCGCCGGCACCGCCGGTAATCGGCGCATCCAGCGTCGCGACGCCCGTCCCGGCGAGCGCCTGGGCGATCTCCTCGATCGCCGGCACGCCGAGCGTTGAATTCTCGACGTAGATCCGCAGTGCCTTGCCCTCGAGGACTCCGTCCGGGCCCAGCGCGACGCGGCGGCTGATCGTGTTCGAGGGTAGGCAGGCGAAGACGATCGCGGCGCGGTCGGCGACCTCGCGCGGCGATCCCATGATCTCGGCACCCTGGTCGCGCAGTGGCGCCATCGCCGCCGCGTCGACGTCGTAGATCGACAGCTCATAGCCGGATCTGATGAGCCCGGCGGCGAGGGCGCCGCCCATCGCGCCGGTGCCGATGAATCCGAGACGCTCCGTCATCGCAACTCCTGCTCCTGGCTTGTCACCGGACCACCGGCACGAATCGCGTCGAATAGAGCGCCGCCGCCTCCGGCACGGTCTCCAGCACGCCCATCTCCTTCATCGTGCGGCGGACGACCTCGATCGCCGCGGGATCGAAGGAGCCGTCCTTGGTCGTCATGCGGACGACCTCGTCCTTGAACGCCTTCTGCGCCGCATCCTCGCTGATTCCCATCGTCTCGGCTCCGACCTTGGCGCCGAAATCGGGATGGGCCAGGACGTAGTCGACCGTCCTGAACCAGCCCTTCAGGAACCGCTCGACGAGTGCCGGGTCCCGCGCGATGACGCTGTTGGCGGCGAAAACGATATTGGCGTGGAAAGACTTGATGTAGTCGCCGAAGCTCAGGAGGATCCGGACCTGGTCGTGATCCTGGGCCTCGAAGGCGGCGCCTTCGGCGAGGAGGAGGCCGTCGATCTCGCCGGTCTTGAGCGCCGCCAGACCGGCGCGCGAGGCGCCGGTCGGCAGGGCCTCGATCCCATCGTGGCCCCAGCCCATCTGCCGGGAAAGCTCATGCACCGACCAATCGGTGAGGGAGCCGGCCGACGTGACCCCGACGATTTTGCCCTTGAGATCGCCTGGGCCGCGGATCGCGCTGTCCGGGCGGACGACGAGGACGAGGTTATAGGGCGGCCCGGCGACAGCGGCCACGGCGCTGGCCGGCACGCCCTTGACCGGATATGCCAGGCCCGCACCCGAGCCGAAGCCGAACTCGATCGAGCCGGAGGCCAGCGACTGCATTGTCTGCGCCTCGCCGGCGAATTGCACGGATTCCACCTCGAGCCCGACGGTCTCCCAAATCTGTGCCTGCTGGCCGTACTGCACCATCGCCAGGATCATCGGGCCGCTCGATTTGCCGACCTTGACCTTGTCGAGCGCAAATGCGGCCCCGGCGCTGGACGCGAGCGCGAGGGCGGCGGTGATCAGGGCGGCCTGGAAAAGCCGTCTGAGCATTGATTTTCCTCCCCTCTTATCGTTGCCTTGCCGGGACGAACGCAAGAGTCGCGTTCGTCGCCGATCTTATGCATATTACCTCCGCCGGCTCCCCGATAGGTGGATCGACTGGCGCAATCCGCATGGCTGCGGCGCGTTTTTAGTGAGAAGCAAGCTGGATGGCATTGCCTGAGAGACAGGGCCTGTATGATCCGCGCAACGAGCACGATTCGTGCGGCGTCGGGTTCGTCGCGAATATCAAGGGCCTGAAGTCGCACGACATCATTCAGCGCGGCCTGCAGATCCTGGTCAATCTCGATCACCGGGGCGCCACCGGCGCCGATCCGCTGGTCGGCGACGGGGCCGGTTGCCTCATTCAGATCCCTGACGCGTTGCTGCGCGATTGGGCCGCGACGCAGGGGATCGAGCTGCCGGCCCCCGGCCGCTACGCCGTCGCCATGTGCTTTCTGCCCCGCGAGGCTACGGCCTGCGCGATCGCGGTCCGCCACGTCGAGCATTTTATCCGCGCCGAAAAGCAGATCCTGCTGGGCTGGCGCGAGGTGCCGACCAACCTGACCGGCCTCGGCGCGCGCGTCATCGAGACGATGCCGATCGTGCGCCAAGCGATCGTCGCCTGCGATCCGCAGATTGCCGATCAAGCCGCGTTCGAACGCAAGCTGCTGACGATCCGCAAGCAAGCGCTGAACTCGACCGAGAAGCTCGCCGCGAAGCACCACATGCCGACGCTGAGCGAGCTCTACATGCCGTCGTTCTCGACGCGCACGGTGGTTTACAAGGGGTTGCTGCTCGCCAATCAGGTCGGCAGCTTCTATGAGGATCTCGCCAATCCCCTGACGGTCTCGGCGCTGGCGCTGGTGCATCAGCGGTTTTCGACGAATACCTTCCCGTCGTGGCGTCTCGCGCACCCCTACCGCTTCATCGCCCATAATGGCGAGATCAACACCGTCCGCGGCAACGTCAACTGGATGCACGCGCGGCGCCAAGCGATGTCGTCGGATCTGCTCGGCCCCGACCTCGACAAGATGGCGCCGCTGATCCCGCACGGGCAATCCGATACGGCCTGCATCGACAACGCGCTGGAGTTGCTCGTCGCCGGCGGCTATTCGCTGTCGCATGCGATGATGATGCTGATCCCGGAGGCATGGGCCGGCGATCCCCAGATGGATCCGCAGCGCCGCGCCTTCTATGAGTACCACGCCGCGTTGATGGAGCCGTGGGACGGCCCGGCGGCGATCGCCTTCACCGACGGCCGCCAGATCGGCGCGACGCTCGACCGCAACGGGCTGCGGCCGGCGCGCTACGTCGTGACCGACGACGATCACGTCATCCTCGCGTCGGAATCCGGCGTCCTGCCGATCCCCGAGGAGCGGATCACGCGGAAGTGGCGCCTCCAACCCGGCAAGATGCTGCTGATAGACCTCGAGGAAGGCCGCATCATCGATGACGAGGAGATCAAGCGGAAGCTCGCCGGCGATCATCCTTACGATGCGTGGCTGAAGGCGACGCAGTTCAAGCTCGAGGAACTGCCCGAGCTCGCAGAGGCGCCGCCGGAAACGAGGCCGAACGATCCGTCGACGTTGCTCAACCTGCAACAGGCCTTCGGCTATACCCAGGAAGACATCAACTTCTTCCTCGAGCCGATGGGTCGCGAGGGCGACGACCCGGTAGGCTCGATGGGCACCGATACGCCGCTCGCCGTCCTCTCGAAGAAGCCGAAGCTGCTCTACAACTACTTCAAGCAGAATTTCGCGCAGGTCACCAACCCGCCGATCGATCCGATCCGCGAGGAGCTGGTGATGTCGCTGGTCTCGATGATCGGGCCGCGGCCGAATTTGCTGGGGCATCAGGCCGGAACGCACTACCGGCTGGAGGTGTCGCAGCCGATTCTGACCAATGGCGATCTCGAGAAGATCCGCGCGATTGCCTCGCTGCTCGGCGGCGCTTTCCGGACCTATACGCTCGACGCCACCTGGCTCGCGGCGGAGGGCGCCGGCGGCATCGCCGAGGCGCTCGAAGAGCTCTGTCATGCCGCGACCGAGGCGGTGCTCGCCGGCCACAACATCCTCGTCATCTCCGACCGCGGCACCTCGGCGACGCGGGTGCCGATCCCGGCGCTGCTCGCAACCGCGGCGCTGCACCACCATTTGATCCGCCAAGGGCTGCGCACCAGCACCGGCATCGTCGTCGAGACCGGCGAGGCACGCGAGGTGCATCATTTCTGCGCGCTCGCCGGTTATGGTGCGGAGGCGATCAATCCGTATCTCGCCTTCGAGACGCTGGAGCAGATCCGCGTCGTCAACGGTCTGCCGCTGAGCAGCTACGACGTCCAGAAGAACTACCTCAAGGGCGTCGGCAAGGGCATCCTCAAGGTGATGTCCAAGATGGGGATCTCGACCTATCAATCTTATTGCGGCGCGCAGATCTTCGACGCCGTCGGCCTGACCGAGGCCTTCGTCGAGAAATACTTCACCCGCACCGCGACGACGATCGAAGGCGCCGGGCTCGAGGAGATTGCCGAGGAGGCGATGCAACGCCATAGCGCCGCCTATGGCGACAACCCGCTCTACCACGACATGCTCGACATCGGCGGCGATTATGCGTTCCGGCTGCGCGGCGAGGACCACGCCTGGACGCCGGAGTCGGTGGCCCGGCTGCAGCATGCGGTGCGCGGGAACTCGGCGACGGACTACAGCGCCTTCGCTGCGGCGATCAACGACCAGAGCGAGCGGCTGCTGACGATCCGCGGCCTGCTCGACCTGAAGTTCGCGGACCACCCAGTGCCGCTCGACGAGGTCGAGCCGGCAAGCGCAATCGTCAAACGCTTCGCGACCGGCGCGATGAGCTTCGGCTCGATCAGCCGCGAGGCGCATACGACGCTGGCGATCGCGATGAACCGCATCGGCGGCAAGTCGAACACCGGCGAGGGCGGCGAGGAATCGCAGCGATTCAAGCGGATGCCGAACGGCGATTCGATGCGCTCGGCGATCAAGCAGGTGGCCTCCGGCCGCTTCGGCGTCACCGCCGAGTACCTCGTCAACGCCGACGATCTGCAGATCAAGATGGCGCAGGGCGCCAAGCCCGGCGAGGGCGGCCAGCTGCCCGGTCACAAGGTCGACAAGGCAATCGCCAAGGTGCGGCATTCGACGCCGGGCGTCACGCTCGTCTCGCCGCCGCCGCATCACGACATCTACTCGATCGAGGATCTGGCGCAGCTCATCCACGATCTCAAGAACGTCAACCCGGGAGCGCGGATCTCCGTCAAGCTCGTGTCCGAGGTCGGCGTCGGCACCGTCGCTGCCGGCGTCAGCAAGGCGCGCGCCGACCACGTGACGATCGCCGGCTACGAGGGCGGCACCGGCGCCAGCCCGCTGACCTCGCTGACCCACGCCGGCTCGCCCTGGGAGATCGGCCTTGCCGAGACGCAGCAGACGCTCGTCCTCAACGGGCTGCGCGGTCGCATCGCGGTGCAGGTCGACGGCGGGCTGCGCACCGGCCGCGACGTGGTGGTCGGCGCGCTGCTCGGCGCCGACGAGTTCGGCTTCGCGACGGCGCCGCTGATCGCCGTCGGCTGCATCATGATGCGCAAATGCCATCTCAACACTTGCCCAGTCGGCGTCGCGACGCAGGACCCGGTGCTGCGCAAGCGCTTCACCGGTACGCCCGAGCACGTCATCAACTATCTCTTCTTCGTCGCCGAGGAAGTTCGCGAGCTGATGGCCAAGCTCGGGTTCCGCAGCTTCGACGAGATGATCGGACAGGTCGGCAAGCTCGACATGCAGCGCGCCATCAGCCACTGGAAGGCGAACGGCGTCGATCTCAGCCGGATCCTCCACCAGGTGCCGCCGAAGCCCGGCGTCGAGACCCGCAACACCGAGCGGCAGGATCATCAGCTCGACAAGGCGATGGACCGCGAGTTGATCGCCAAGGCACAGGCGGCGATCGAGCACGGCGCCAAGGTCACGATCGAGCACGAAGTACGCAACGTCAACCGCACGGTCGGGGCGATGCTGTCGGGCGAGATCGCAAAGCGCTATGGCCACGCCGGCTTGCCCGAAGATACGATCTCGATCCGGCTGCGCGGGACCGCCGGTCAGAGCTTCGGCGCCTTTCTGGCGCGCGGCGTGACGCTCGAGCTGACCGGCGATGCCAATGACTACGTCGGCAAGGGCCTCTCCGGCGGCAGGCTGATCGTGCGTCAGCCGGCCGAGGCGAAGCGCGATCCCACGACGAACATCATCGTCGGTAATACCGTCCTCTATGGCGCGATCGCCGGCGAGGCGCATTTCCAAGGCGTCGCCGGCGAACGTTTTGCCGTACGAAATTCCGGCGCGATCGCCGTCGTCGAAGGCACCGGCGATCACGGCTGCGAGTACATGACCGGCGGGATCGTCGTCGTCCTCGGCGACACCGGGCGCAATTTCGCGGCCGGCATGTCGGGCGGCATCGCCTACGTCTACGATCCACATGCGAATTTCAAGACGCAGTGCAATCCGGCGATGGTCGATCTCGAAACGATCGCGCTGGCCGATCCGGCCGTGGCCGACGATCCGTCCATGCCGCGGCTGCATTCGCGCAGCGTCGAGGACAATGGCATGGGCGATCTCCTGCGCTTCGACGCGGAGCGGCTGCGCCTTCTCGTCGAGAGGCACCTGCTGGTCACCGGCAGCGCTCGTGCCCGCGCGCTGTTCGACGACTGGGAAACGGCGCTCTCGCGTTTCGTCAAAGTCATGCCGCGCGACTATCGCCGCGCCTTGCGCGATCTGCAGAGCGAGCCGCAGGCCGCCGCCGCAGAGTGAGCGGCGTCATCACGAAGGAATCCGCCAAGAATGGGTAAGCCCACCGGCTTTCTGGAGATCGAACGGCGCGACCGCGGCTATGAGAAGCCAGCCGTTCGCCGCAAATCCTGGAACGAGTTCGTCAAGCCGCTACCCGAGCCCGAGGTCGGCAAGCAGGCGGCGCGCTGCATGGATTGCGGCATTCCGTTCTGCCACAACGGCTGCCCGGTCAACAATCTGATCCCGGACTGGAACAGCCTCGTTTATCGCGACCAGTGGCAGACGGCGCTTCGCAACCTGCATTCGACGAACAATTTTCCGGAGTTCACCGGCCGCATCTGCCCGGCGCCCTGCGAGGCGGCGTGCACGCTCAACATCGACGACAACCCTGTCACCATCAAGACGATCGAATGCGCGATCGTCGACAAGGGCTGGCAGGAAGGCTGGATCGAGCCGTTCATCGCGCCGCACAAGACCGGCAAGACGGTCGCTGTCGTCGGCTCGGGCCCCGCAGGGATGGCCTGCGCCCAGCAACTCGCGCGGGTCGGCCATAGCGTCACCCTGTTCGAGAAGAGCGATCGCGTCGGCGGGCTGCTACGCTACGGCATTCCTGACTTCAAGATGGAGAAGTGGCTGATCGACCGCCGGGTCGAGCAGATGGCGGCGGAGGGTGTCGAGTTCCGCACCGGCGTCGAGATCGGCGTCGACGTCAGCGCCGCCGCGGTGATCGACGCATTCGACGCGGTCGTCATGTCGGGCGGCGCCGAGTTGCCGCGCGATCTCGAAATTTCCGGGCGGGAGCTCGACGGCATCCATTTCGCGATGGATTTCCTGACGCAGCAGAACAAGCGCGGCGCCGGCGATTCCGAGGAACACGCAGCGCCGGATGGAACAATCTCGGCCAAGGGTAAGCACGTCGTCGTGATCGGCGGCGGCGACACGGGCTCGGATTGCATCGGCACCTCGGTGCGTCAGGGGGCCGCGTCTATCACTCAGCTCGAGATCATGCCGCGCCCGCCGGAGCATGAGGACAAGGGGCTGACCTGGCCCGATTGGCCGTTGAAGCTGCGGACTTCATCCTCGCAGGAGGAAGGCTGCGAGCGCGACTGGGCCGTGCTGACCCGCCGAGCCATCGGGTCGAACGGGCGGATCGAAGCGCTCGATTGCGTCCGCGTCGAATGGGTGAAGGACGCGAGCGGCCGGTTGCAGATGCAGGACGTCGCCGGCAGCGCCTTCCAGCTCAAGGCCGATCTCGTCCTCCTCGCGATGGGTTTCCTCGGTCCCCGCAAGCCCGGCATGATCGAGCAATCCGGCGCGACGCTCGATCCGCGCGGCAATCTGCGCGCCAATACGGTGGATTATCGGACCTCGGTCGCCAAGCTCTTCGCCGCCGGCGACATGCGGCGCGGCCAGTCGCTCGTCGTCTGGGCAATCCGCGAGGGGCGGCAATGCGCCCGCGCGGTCGACGAGTTCCTGATGGGGACGAGCACATTGCCACGCTGACGTCATCCGCGGCTGCTCGCTTCCGATGAAGCGGTCATCATAGTGGCAATGAAAGCGGTCCACCAGGCTGGGCGCAAGGCCGTCGAGCTGGCCGAGGCCGCCGGGCTGATCGCGATCATGAGCTTCTTCGCCTGCCTGCCGGTCGATTGGGCCTCGGGCCTCGGCGGACGGCTCGCGCGCATGATCGGCCCACGGCTCGGCATGTCGCGGCGGGCGCTGAGGAACATCCGGACTGCACTGCCCGAGAGCGGCGACGCCGAGCACCGTCGGATCCTGCGCGGCATGTTCGACAATCTCGGCCGGACGGTCGCCGAGTTTCCGCATATGAGCTGGATCTGCGCCGCCGAATCCGGCCGGGTCGAGATCGTCGACGCGAGCGAGCTGCAGGAGCTCAAGGCGAGCGGCAAGCCGGGCCTCCTTTTCAGCGGCCATTTCGCGAATTGGGAAGCCGGATCGACGGTGATCCACCGGCTGATGGGAGAGTCGCTTCTCTCCGTCTATCGCGCCGCGAACAATGCGGCGGTCAACCGTGTCCTACGCCGCACGCTGCGAACGCGGCAGGCGGTCCCCAAGGGCGCAGGTGGGGGCCGCGATCTCGTCCGGCACCTGCGCGACGGCGGTCATGTCGGCATGCTCGTTGATCAAAAGCTCAATGACGGGATCGCCGTCCCGTTTTTCGGCCGCGACGCCATGACGGCGCCCGCGCTTGCCCGGTTGGCGCGGCACTTCCACGCACCCATCTTACCGGTCCGTGTCGAGCGCCTCGTCGGCGCGCATTTCCGCTTCACTGTCCTGCCGCGGCTCGCCGTCGCCGAGACGGGCGATGGCACGGCCGACGTGCTCGCGACGATGACGCGGGTGAACGGCATGATCGAGGGCTGGATCCGCGACCGGCCGGAGCAATGGTTGTGGTTGCACAAGCGCTGGCCGGATTAGGCCGGCGACATCACGCCCATCCTGCCGGCGCACCGGCGGCCGCGGCCGCTTGCTCGTGCGGCAGGCGATCGTCCCACAGCTTGGCGACGAAGCGGCGCCCCGTGATGCCGGCGGCGTGCGGCGAGACCAGCCAGCGCAGCGGCGGCGCCATCGTCTCCGGCCGGATCAGCGCCTCGCGATTCTTGACCCGTGCCACCGGCACGAGACGCGTGTCGGCCGGTCCGCCGGGGACCAGCACGTTGACGGTGACGCCGGTGCCGGAAAGCTCTTTGGCCCAGATCACGGTGGCCGCTTCCAGCCCGGCCTTGGCGGGACCGTACGGCGACATTCCCGTCTCGATCATCGTCGAAAAGCTCGTCGTGACGTTGACGATCCGTCCAGCGCCGCGTGCGACGAGATGCGGCGTCACGATACGCGCCATGCGGAACGCGCCGTTGAGGTTGACGTCGATGAGACGCTGCCAGAACCCCGGATCCTGCTCGTAGAATTTCTGGAAACGGTCGCCCGAGAGGACGTCGAGCATGCCGATCCCAGCATTGTTCACCAGAATGTCGAGATGACCGAAGCGCGCGAGAACGGCGTCCACGGCCGTGTCGCACGATGCGTAGTCGCGGACGTCGGCGTGAACCGGGTGATAGGCGCCGCCGAGCGAGCGCGAGCGATCTGCCAGATCCTGCAGCGCATCGTCGCTTTCCGGCAGGTCGAAGGCCGCGACGTCGATGCCCGCCTCGACGAGCCCGAGCGCCATCGCCGCCCCGAGACCGCGTGCGGCGCCGGTGACGATCGCGACCTGACGCGGACGGCTCTTCGCCCCCTGGTTCACAGCGACGCTCAATTCGGCCTCCTCCCGTATGCTTCGATGTCGGCTTGCCGGGCGACGCGCGGCGCCGTTTCGCCGAGGCTATTGCATCGCGGCCTCGACCTCAATAAAGCTCACCCGTTATGAGGTTGCGGCCGAGGCGGGAGACAACGAAGAGATGAAGGCGACGAAACGCCCTACACGACCGGTTCCAAGCAAGCGCGCCGCGGTGTCCAAGCCGGTCGCCCGGCGCGAGGACGCCGTGCTGACCGAGATCGTGCGCAACGGCGTCCTCGCGGTGACCGAGGAGATGAAGACCAACCTCATGCGCACCGCCTACAACATGATCATTTACGAGGCGCTCGACTTCACCGTCGGGCTCTTCACGGCGGAAGGGGAGACCGTCTCGATCGGACTCGGCCTGCCGATGTTCATCCGCGGCATGTCGGAGACGGTGAAGGCGAAGCTGAAGCATTTCGGCAAGGACGGGCTCGAGCCCGGCGACATCCTTGTCACCAACGACGCCTATCTGACCGGCAGCCATCTCAACCACTTCACCTTCTCGATGCCGATCTTCCACGAGGGGGTGCTCGCCGGCTTCGCCTGCTGCATGGCGCATTGGGCCGATGTCGGCGGCACGCTCGACGGGATCACCACGGATATCTACTCCGAAGGCATCCAGATCCCGATTGTGAAGTACCAGAAGGCGGGCGTCGTCAACGACGATTTGGTGGAGATCATCCGGATGAACGTCCGCATCCCCGAGCGGGCGATGGGCGATCTCCGGGCACAGGTAACGGCAGTCAAGACCGGCGAGCGCCGCTTCTTGGAGCTGCTCGACCGCTACGGACGGGCCGAGGTCCAGCAGGCGATCCGGACGATCATGGACCAGTCGGAGAAAGCGGCGCGCGGCCGTACGCGCACCATCCCGGACGGCGTCTACGAAGCCGAATCCTACATGGACGACGACGGCGTCGACATCGGCCGCAAGATCCCGATCAAGGTCCGCGTTATCGTCAAGGGCGAGGAGATGACGATCGACCTTTCCGATGTCTCGAAGCAGGTGCGCGGCTTCTTCAACTCCGGCCCGACGACCGGCTATGCCTGCGCCCAGGTCGCCTATAAATGCATCACCTCGCCGACTGACTACCCGATCAACGAGGGCAGCTTCCGCTCGCTCAACGTGGTGCTGGCGCCGGGCACGATCGTCAGCGCGGTGAAACCGGCCGCGATGCGCTGGTGGATGACCTTCCCGATGACGATCGTCGACACGATTTTCAAGGCGCTAGAGCCGGCGATCCCCGAGCGCACCATCGCCGGCCATCACGCCGATCTCGTCGTCTCGATGATGCACGGCATCTCGCCGAAGGACGGGCGGTTCTTCATCGGCGGCTTCGGCCCGTCGGGCGGCGGCTGGGGCGCCAAGATGACCGAGGACGGCATGAGCGCGACCGTCTGCCTCAACGACGGCGACACCCACAACAGCCCGATCGAGCAGGCCGAGGTGAAGTTTCCCGTGCTGGTCGAGCGCCACGCGCTGCGCCCCGATTCCGGCGGCGCCGGCCGCTATCGCGGCGGACTCGGCGTCGAAAAGGTGATCCAGGCGCGGGTGCCGCTGACCATCAACGTCCAGATCGACCGCGTCCATTGCGCCCCCTGGGGCCTAGCGGGCGGCGAAGCCGGGTTCGGCAACGAGGCGCGCATCCGGCTCGACGGCAAGAACGTCGCCGATCTGCCGAATGCCAAGGTGCTGACGCAGCGGCTGAAGCCCGGCGACGCCTATAGCCTGCTTTCGGGCGGCGGCGGCGGCTTCGGTCCGCCGACCGACCGCGAGCCCGAGCGCGTAGCCTACGACGTCGCGCAGGGGTACGTCAGCCGCGAGGTCGCGCGCGACTCCTATCGCGTCGCACTCGATGCCGATGGCAGGGTGGACATTGCCGCGACCGCGATTCTGCGACGCTCAATCGAATTACAGGAGTCCGCCGCAGACTGATCAAGCCGAATTCGATGACGCTTTCACTGGAGGGAACGAGATGGCGAGCTACAAACTGATCACCTATCAGACGGAGTCCGGACCGCGCACCGGCTTCATCGTCGACGACCGCGTCTTCGACCTCGTCGAGGCGACCGGGAAATCCGGCTATGCGACGATGCTCGACGTGCTCCGCGACTGGGACGCGGCGGAGCCGGCGATCGAAGCGGCCGCCGCGAAGGCGGGCACCGGCGGCAAACCGGTCGCCAGCGTCAAGCTGCTGGCGCCGATCCTCGCGCCGCCGACGATCTATTGTGCCGGCGCCAACTACACCGATCACGTGATCGAAATGGCAGTCCGCCAGAACCAGGAGCCTGATCCCGATCCGCATACGCTCGGCCTCAAGGCCTGGCATTTCATCAAGGCCTCGGGCACCGTCACCGGACCGAACGCGCCGGTCACAATGCCGGAGACCTCGAAAGCGATCGACTGGGAGGTCGAGCTCACCGCCGTGATCGGCCGCACCGCGAAGAACCTGCCGCTCGAGCGCGCCCTCGAATGCGTCGCCGGCTACACCGTGGGCAACGACCTCTCGGCACGTGACCTCGGCCAACGTCCGCCGATCGCCCCGACTTCGCCGTTCCGCTATGACTGGCTCGGCCAGAAGTGCTTCGACGGCGCGTGCCCGCTCGGCCCCTGGATCATCCCGGCTAAACAGATCAAGGATCCGCAGAACCTCAAGCTGACGCTCTCAGTCAACGAGGTGATCAAGCAGGACTCGAACACCAAGAGCATGATCTTCAATCTCGCCGAGCAGATCATGCAAATCTCGGCGCGGCTGACGCTGCGTCCAGGCGATCTGATCATGACGGGCACGCCCGCCGGCGTCGGCGCCGGCCGCGGCGAGTTCCTCAAGAGGGGCGACGTCGTGACCGCCTGGGTCGAGGACATCGGCAGCCTGACCAATACCATGGTGTGAGGTCCGGGCAGCGGGAGGGGAGCGGCGCTCCTCCTCCCGGCCGTCCCTTCCATTTCGAGGGCATTGACTGCGGCCCTCGCCTCGGCGAACGTCCTAACGAGGCGACAAAAACATAATCGAGGGGAGGAAGCGCATGAACGCCAGGTGGATGCTCATTGCGTCCGTTGCGATCCTGACCGTCGTCGCCGGCGGCGCCAAGGCCGAGAACGCGCCGGGGGTGACGGCGACCGAGATCAAGATCGGCCAGACCATGCCCTACAGCGGCCCGGTCACCGCCTTCGGCACGCTCGGCAAGGGCGAGGTCGCCTTCTTCAACATGATCAACGACCAGGGCGGCGTGAACGGCCGCAAGATCAAGCTGCTGAGCCTCGACGACGGCTATGCGCCGCCGCGCACCGTCGAGCAGACGCGCAAGCTCGTCGAGGAAGATCAGGTCGCCTTCATCTTCAGCACCATCGGCACCGCGACGAACACGGCGATTCAGAAGTATCTCAACGGCAAGAAGATCCCGCAGCTCTTCATCGGCTCGGGCGCGAGCAAGTTCGGCAACTACAAGGACAATCCCTGGACGATCGGGGGCGTGCAGGGGACCTTCCGGACCGAGGCGCGGATCTATGCGAGGTGGATTCTCAAGGAGAAGCCGAACGCGAAGATCGCCATCCTCTATCAGCACGACGATTTCGGCCGCGATTATGTCGAGGGGCTGAAGGATGTCCTTGGCGACAAATACGCCAGCCGGGTCGTCGAGGCGACTTATGAATTCACCGACCCGACCGTCGAATCGCAAATCGTGACGCTGCAAGGGTCGGGCGCCGACGCGCTGATCGTCGCCGCGACGCCGAAATTCGCGGCCCAGGCGATCCGCAAGACTTACGATATCGGCTGGAAGCCGATGTTCTTCCTCTCGAACGTCGCGATCTGGGTCTCGACCGTCATGGAGCCGGCCGGCGTCGAGAAGGGCGTCGGCATTCTTTCCTCTGTCTATGTCAAGGACCCGACGGCATCCGATTGGGACAACGACGCCGGGATGAAGGGCTGGCGCGAGTTCATGAAGAAGTACATGGCGGATTCCGATCAATCCGACCAGAACTACGTCAACTCCTATACGTCCGGTATGGTGCTGGTACAGGTACTGAAGCAGTGCGGCGACGATTTGTCTCGCGAGAACATCATGAAGCAAGCGACGAACCTGCACGATCTCGACGTGCAGATGCTGCTTCCCGGGATCAAGGTCAGCACCAGCCCGACAGATTATTTTCCGGTTAAGCAGATGCAGCTGATGAAATGGGATGGCAAGCATTGGGTTCGCTTCGGCGATCTCCTCACCGGCGAATGAGGCGGGACGAGGGGGTGAGATGAAGGACATCAAGGGAAAGGTCGCGGTCGTCACCGGCGCGGCCTCGGGGATCGGGCTTGGCATGGCGCGGGCCTTCGCGAGCGAGGGCATGAGCGTCGCGCTCTGCGACATCCGTGCCGACAAGCTCGACGAGGCCGCGCGCCAGCTTCGCGAGCTCGGCGCACGGACGATGCAGATCGGCGTCGACGTTTCCGACCGTGCCGCGGTCGAGCGCGCCGCCGCCGCTGTCGAAGCAGAGTTCGGGCGCGTCCACGTCCTCGCCAACAACGCCGGCGTCGCCCTCAAGAGCGCGATCTCGGACGTCACGAACGACGAGTGGGATTGGGTGATCGGCGTCAATCTCTACGGCGTCATCCACGGCGCGCAGGCCTTCCTGCCGCGCATCCGCAAGCATGGCGAGGGTGGCCATATCGTCAACACCTCGTCGATCGGCGGCTTCCAGGTGCGGGAGGGGCGGCAGACCGGCGCCTATTCGACGACGAAATTCGGCGTCGCCGCATTCTCCGAGGCGTTGCGCAACGATCTCCGCGGTACGGGAATCGGCGTCTCCGTGCTGGCGCCGGCGGCGGTCAACACCGCGATCTACCAGGCGGCGGCGAACCGGCCGGAGCGCTTCGGCAAGCCGCCCACCGTCCTGCCGGAGACGCCGGAAGACATCCGCAACGGCATGCACCCTGACGACGTCGGCCGCCGCGTCGTCGCCGGCATCCGCGACGACGATTTTTACCTCTTTACCCACCCGGAATCGCGCGGCTGGGTCGAGGAGCGCCACCGCGCGATCATGGACGGTTTCGATGCCGCCGAACGCTGGCGCACCGAACTGGGGCGCTAGGGTCCTGATATAATTCCTGAACACCCAATGTCGTCATGCCCCGGCTTGCCCGGTATCTGCGCGTACGGTCGATGCTGAACGCCGCGGCAAAGGAACCTCGTGACCAACGCGACTGTCCTCTCTCCCACGTCCCGCGCTCTCGCCCTTGTGGTCATCCTGACCGGCGCGCTGCTGCCGCCGCTCGATTTTTTCATCGCGAACGTCGCCGTGCCCGCGATCCGCGAGACGCTGTCGGCAAGCCCGGCAGAAATCCAACTCGTCATCTCGGGATACGCGGCCGGCTACGCAGTTTTCCTCATCCCGGGCGGCCGCCTCGGCGATCTCTTCGGCCGCCGTCGGCTGTTCATTCTCGGCATGGCGGGGTTCACCCTGACCTCTGCGCTGTGCGGCTTCGCGACCTCGGGCGCGATGCTCGATGCGGCGCGGATCGTCGAAGGAACCTCGGCGGCGATCATGGCGCCACAGGTCCTAGGCTCGATCCGCGGCCTCTATGCCGAGCACGAGCTCGGGCGCGCCCTCAGCCTCTACAGCACGATGGTCGGCCTCGCTGCTGCCGTCGGCCAGATGCTCGGCGGCGCATTGATCGCGCTCGACCTGTTCGGCCTTGGCTGGCGGCTGGTCTTCATCATCAATCTGCCGATCGGCATCTGTGCCATGTTCGGCGCCTCGGTGCTGCTGCCGGAGACCAGCCGGCGAACCGCGCAGAGTCTCGACATCTGCGGTGCCCTGCTGTTGCTCGCGACGCTCTGCGCTCTCATCCTGCCGCTGTCGGTCGGGCGCGACCAGGGTTGGCCGCTGTGGACCTTCCTTTCCCTCGCAGTCTTCCCGCTGCTATGGGCGGCCTTCATGCGGTTCGAGCGGCGCGTCGCACACTTGGGCGCGATGCCGCTCTTCGACATCGATCTGCTGCGCCGCCCAGGCTTCAAGGGCAGCCTGCTGATCGCCTTCCTGTTCTTCTTCACGACGCCGTTCTATCTCGGCTTTTCGCTGTATCTGCAGGAAGGGCGGGGCATCGATGCCCTGGGCGCCGGCCTCGCGATCCTGCCCTATGGGATCGGTTGTCTCCTCGGGGCGCTCCTCACGACGCCGTTTCCGCCGTGGCTGCGCGCCCATCAATTCACCGTCGGAATGGGCTGCGAGCTCGTTGGTTATGCCGGCATCATGCTCTGCGTCGGCGCCCAGGCAGACGGCTGGCCGCTCGTCGTGATCCTCGCCCTCGCCGGATTCGGCCAGGGTGTCGCGATGCCGCGCGTCGTCGACATGGTCCTTTCCGCCGTTCCCTCGAGCCATGCCGGCCTCGCTGCCGGCATCCTGAACTCGACGCTGCAGATCGGCGCTGCGGTCAGCGTCGCGGTGATCGGCAGCATCTTCTACGAGGTGCTGGGATCGCAGACCGGCGCGGCGGCCTACGCACACGCCCTGCAAGTCGCGCTGGCGGCGATCGTCGGCGTCTTCATCCTGGCACTCGTGCTCGGTCTGCTGCCGCAAGGCCGCCGGTAATGCTAGGCTTGGAAGATCATTGCCAGGGGGAACCATGCCGCTCGACCCGATGATCCAAAATATGCTCGCCGCCACCAAGGCATCGGGCTGGCCCGGAATCGCCGCCGTCACGCCGCAGGAGGCCCGCGATTTCATGGCGGCGCGCAATGCGCTGCTGGGGCAGGGGCCCGAGGTCGGCGCCGTCGAGGAGGTCGCGATCGCGACGCGAGGCGGCGCCATCCCCGGCCGTCTCTTCCTGCCGAGCGCGAAGCCGAAAGGGCTCATCGTCTTCTATCACGGCGGCGGCTGGGTCTTCGGGACCCCCGACGAGTACGAGCTGATCGCCCGCTGTCTCGTCGACCGGACGGGCTGCGCGACGTTGCTCGTCGACTACCGGCTGGCACCAGAGCACCGCTTTCCCGCCGGCGTCGAGGATTGCTACGACGCCTTCCTCTGGGCCGCTGAGCAGCGCCATCGCCTCGGCGGAGCCAGCCTGCCGCTGATCGTCGCCGGCGACAGCGCGGGCGGCAATCTCGCGGCGGTCTGCGCCGCCCTCGCGCGCGATGCCGGCGGGCCGGCGATTGCCTACCAGGTCCTGGTCTATCCCGTCGCCGACTGCGATTTCACGACGGCATCCTACAAAGAGCATGGCGAGGGGCTGATGCTGACCGGCGCCGACATGAAATGGTTCTTTGCCCATTATGTCGGCGACGAGACGCGCTATGCCGACCCGCTGGTATCGCCGATGCGCGCGCCGAGCCTCGCGGGGCTGCCGCCGGCTTTCGTGGTCACGGCCGAATACGACGTGCTGCGCGACGAGGGCGAAGCCTTCGCGGCAAAGCTGCGCGACGCCGGCGTCGTCATCACCCTGCGACGCTATGACGGCATGGCGCACGGCTTCCTGCGCATGGTCAACCTGATCGTGACTTCGCGTCAGGCGATGGACGACATCGGGCGGGCGATCTCCGCGCGGTGTAGCTAAGCTTCGTCGACGGCGGCTACCGCTGGCTTCGCCCGGCGATGCCCGGTGATCTCCATCCCGTCGCTCCGCCGCAGCTTGGCGAAGCCCCAGATCGGCAGCAGCACGACGACGCCGAAGAAGACGAAGATGGGCGCGAAATCACTGGTCGCGACCGGTGTGCCGTGCGGCACGAGAAGGCTGATCAGCGTCGCGGCGATCGCAACGCCGGCGCTCATGAAAAGCCGCATCGCGACGCTCGAGATGCTGGTTCCCTGGCTCATCAGCGGCGGGCTGAGCTCGGCGTAGGCGAGGGTGCTGAGGCAGGTGTATTGCAGCGAGCGCATCAGGCCGAAGAGAAAGAGATAGGGAACCAACACCCAGTAGGTGCTCGTGGCATCGAAAAGCGCGAGTCCGGCGATCGCGCCAGCCACGAGTACCTCGTTGCCGATCAGCACCGTCCGCGCGCCGAGCAGGCGGAGAATCGGACGCACCCAGAATACGATGAGCACGTCGCCGAAGCTGGAGACGAAACTCAGCATCCCGGAGTGGAACGGGTCGAGCCCCCAGCCGAGCTGGAAGAGCAGGGGCATGAGGAACGGCATCGCGCCGATGCCGATGCGGCAGAACGCGCCGGCGCCGACCGACACGGCGAAGCTGCGCACCTGGAAGAGGCCGAGATTGAGGACCGCGCCCTCGCGCCCCCAGGCGTAGCGGTAATAGGCGAAGAGGATGAGCGGCGCGGCGACGAGGAGCGCCGCCTCGGCCTCGACCGCGATCATGCCGCGACCGAGGTTCTCGATCGCCAGCTGGGCCAGCGCGAGGCCGAGGCCGATGATGACGAAGCCCTTGAAGTCGAAGGCCGCCGGGCGCGGCATCGCGATATTCTCGATCAGCGTCAGGGTCAGGACGATCCCGGCGATGCCGATCGGGATGTTGATGAAGAAGATCCAGTGCCATGAGAAATAGGTCGTGATGAAACCGCCGATCACCGGCCCCAGCATCGGGCCGGTGAGGCCGGGGACCAGCATGTAGTTCATCGCCTTGAGCAGATCCTCCTTCGGGAAGGACCGCAGGATGATCAGCCGGCCGACCGGGCTCATCATCGCGCCGCCGAGCCCCTGCAGCACGCGGGCACCGATCAGCATCTCGATGTTGCGGGAGAGACCGCACAGCACCGATCCGAGCGTGAACAGCAGGATGGCGGCGCAATAGACCTGGCGCGCACCGAAGCGATCTGCGATCCAGCCGCTGACCGGGATGAAGACCGCGAGGCTGAGAAGATAGCTGGTGATCGCCAGGCTGAGCTCCGCCGGCGTCGCGCCGAGACTGTCGGCCATCTGCGGCAGCGACGTCCCGAGGATCGTCGAGTCGAGCCCCTCCATAAACTGGCTGCCAGCGATCGTGATCGGGATCGCCAGCGAGAACTTCCTCGCCCCACTCGAAGGACCGGTCGTCGAAGGTCCCGCTGCGCCCGTCATCTCTCCCTTTCCGGATCGGCAAACGCTGCGCCGCGCACCAGCTCGCCCGCCGCAGCAATTCTCAGCCGCTCGTCGCCACGACCGATACGGGAATGGCACAGACCCGGTCGAGTCGTCTAGTGTCTGGCCTTTCCGACGCCGCCGGCACTTTGGCGACGGTGCAATGGAGGGCAGCGATGCCACGTATGCCAAGCGTTTTCATAAGCCACGGCTCACCGATGCTGGCGCTCGAGCCCGAGCTGGCGGCGCACCAGTTTCTCAGCGGCGCCGCCGCGTTATGGCAGAAGCCGAAGGCGATTCTCGCAATCTCGCCGCATTGGGAGACGGCGGCTCCGGTGATCGGCTCGTCGCCGCAGCCGGAGACGGTCTATGATTTCTACGGATTTCCGCCGCCCCTCTACCGTTTGACCTATCCAGCGCCCGGCGCGCCGGATCTCGCCGAACGGGTGCGCGGCCTGCTGGCACGGTCGGGCGTTCCCGCGGCGCTTGATCAGGAGCAAGGCTTCGACCACGGCGTCTGGTCGCCGCTGCGGCTGATTTATCCCGATGCCGAGATTCCCGTCGCGCAGCTCTCCATGCAGGCGCATCTCGGTACGGAGTACCAATACGCGATGGGCCGCGCCCTCGCGCCGCTGCGCGACGACAACGTCCTGATCTTCTGCTCGGGCACGCTGACGCATAATCTGCGCGAAATGGACCGCACGGGGCGCGCCCCCGTCGCGGATTGGGCGGCTGCCTTCACCGAATGGGTGGCCGACGAGCTCGCGGCGCGCGACGACGAGGCGCTGCTCGACTACCGCCGGCAAGCGCCCGCCGCGGCGCGAAACCATCCGAGCGACGAGCATCTCATGCCGCTCTTCATCGCGCTCGGCGCTGGAGCGCCCGGGGTTCCTCCGGAGCGCATCCATGCCAGCTACGCCTACGGAACGCAGTCGATGGATTGCTACCGGTTCGACTGACCGCAGGCGGCGGGTTACGCCTTGGGCTTGGCTGGCTTCGTCGTCTTTGCGGCCTTGGTATCGCCCTTCGTTTTGGCCGGCCTGGGCGTGGCGGCTTTCGGTTCTTTGACGGATTTCGGGGAGGCCTTGCGCTTGGCCTTGTCCGCGGCATCCGGCGTCGCCTCGACCGAGCTAGCGCTGGGCGCGGGCTTCATGTCGGGCCGATCGGCGAGATCCCGTTCGGCGCGATGCCAATGATCCTTGTCGCGCCCGTGCGGCCGTCCTTCCTGCTCCCAAATCTTGTACGCGTGTTCCTCGACCCGTGTCTTACGCTCTGAACTCATTCCGATTCTCCCGGATTGAAGTGCTTCCCTGGGTGAACTACCGAGATTAAAAAAGATCACAGGACACGTGTTTTGAGACTCTCACGATTGCCCTGCGAGGCTTGCAGGGCAGCCCGCCGTCGCACCGCCGGATGATGGATTGTCCATGGCGCCGGAGTTGGTGTCTATTGCCCACGGCAATTCTCGAGCCCGTTCGGAATCGATGACCGTCGAAACGTCGCAGACCACCCCGCCGCAAGTCCAACATCCCGTCATCACCGGACGCTCCTGGGTTCTCGCCGCAATGATCATCACGATCTTCATGTCCGCGCTCGAGGGCACGATCGTCGCCACGGCGATGCCGACGATCATCAGCGCGCTCGGCGGCTTCGATCTCTTCAGCTGGGTCTTCACCGCGTATTTGCTGGCGATGGCGATCAGCACGCCGATCTACGGGCGCCTCGCCGATCTCTACGGACGCAAGCGCGTGCTGCTGTGGGCGACGGCGTTGTTCCTGGCCGGCTCGATCCTCTGCGGCTTCGCGACCGGCATGGTCGAGCTGATCGTCTATCGCGTCTTCCAGGGGATCGGCGCCGGTGCGCTCTTCCCAATCGCGCTGACGATCATCGGCGACATCTACTCGCCGGTCGAGCGCGCGCGGATCCAAGGCGCCCTCGCCAGCATATGGGCGGTCGCGGCCGTACTCGGGCCGACGGTCGGCGCGGCGGTCATCGCGCATCTCTCCTGGGCGATGATCTTCTGGGTCAACGTGCCGATCGGCCTCGTCGCCGTCGCGATCGTCGTACTGACGTTCCATGAGAAGATCCGGCATCGCGAGCATCGCATCGACGTCCTCGGCGCGGCATTGATGACGCTCGGGATCTTCCTGCTGATGTTCGCCCTCGTCCAGGTCTCGGCCTTGAGCGTCGCGACCCTCGCCGGTCTCGTCGCGACGGCGGTCGTCGCGCTGGTTCTTTTCTTTTTCCGCGAACGTCGGGCGCCGGAGCCGATGATGCCGGCGATCATCTGGCAGACGCCGGTCATCGTCACCGGCAACGCCGCAACGGTGGTGATCGGCGCGGCGCTGATGGGGACGACGGCGTTCCTGCCGCTCTACGTCCAGGGCGTCATGGGGCGAAGCGCGCTCGTCGCCGGCTTCGCTTTGACAGCGATCTCGATCGGCTGGCCGCTCGGCAGCGCCGTCGCCGGACGCTTGCTGCTGCGGATGAGCTACCGAACGACGGCCGTCGCAGGCGGCGTCTTCGTCTGCCTCGGCGCGCTGGTGATGATCTTCCTCGATCCCTCGCGCGGCGCGCTCTGGGCCGGCTTCGGCGCCGCCCTGACCGGTTTCGGCTTCGGCATCTGCTATACGCCCTACTTCGTGCTCGTGCAGTCGAGCGTCGATTGGGCCGACCGCGGTGCCGCGACGGCGTCGAACGTCTTCGCCCGGACGATCGGCCAAGCGGTCGGCACCGCCGCCTTCGGCGGCATTCTCAACCTGGGCGTCGCCGAGCACGTCGCCGGTGGGGGCGACCTCCTCAACCGCATCCTCGACCCGGAGCAGCGCGCCGGCATGCCGCCGGACATCGTCGCGCCGCTGATGCGCGCCGTCGCGGAATCGCTGCACAACGTATACCTCATCAACGGCCTACTGGCGGTGGTGCTGCTTCCGTTGGCGCTCCGTCTGCCAAAGCATCTCGGCGTTAACCGCGGCGCAGAGGGGAAGGCGGGACGATGATTCGGCCGCTTCCGGCGCTCGACCACGTCGTCGTCAACGCTCGCGAGAACCTCGCTGCGGCCGCCGCCTGCTACCGCCGGCTCGGCTTTCATCTGACGCCACTCGGCCGCCACACGATCGGCTCGATGAATCACCTCGCGGTCTTCGCCGCCGACTACCTGGAGTTGGTTGGGTTCGAGGCGGGGTCGGCGGCGGCCCGCGGCGATCTCCTGCGCTCGCCGGCAGGGCTCGACGGGCTGGTCTTCGCCACCGAGGATGCCGATGCGGTGCATGCGGCGATGGCGTCTTCCGGCGTCGCGACCGGCGAGGTCGGCGAATTCTCCCGCCCCGTCGATCTCGGGGCAGGGACCGCCGACGCGCGCTTCCGCGTCGTGCGGCTCACCCCGGAAGTAGTGCCCTATGGACGGGTCTATTTCTGCCAGCATCTGACGCGACCGCTCGTCTGGCGCGACGAATGGCGGCACCATCCCAACGGCGTCGTCGGCGTTGCCCGCGCCGTCATCGCCGCCGTGCACCCGGACGCGACGGCCGCGCTCTACCGCCGCATGTTCGGCGCCGCCGCCGTGCGGACGATCGAGGGCGGGCAGAGCCTCGCCGTCGGGCTCAGCCGTTTCGACATCCTCTCGCCGAAGGCACTGGCCACCCAGCTCGGAACAGCCGTACCGGCCCTGGACGAACAGCCGGCACGCATGGTGGCTCTCACCTTCCGGACGCTATCGCTGGCGCAGGCGGGTAGGGCACTGCAGGGGGGCGGCGTCGCCTTCGATCAGCGCTCCGATCGCATCCTCGTCGCCGCGAAGGACGCCTTCGGAGCCGCCCTCGAGTTCATCGCGTAGCGAGAGCCCTCACCGCGTCGGCGCCTTCGCGGCGAATTCCGAGCCGCGGACGCACATCTTCCCCTTGGGATCCTGCCAGAGCTTTTCCGTCGCGTGAAGATGGCCCAGCGCTCGCGCCACCGTCTGGAAATCGTATGAGGCGAAGCGTTCGGCGATGTCGGTGTAGTAGAGCGGCGCCTTCGCAATGAGGTCGAGAATCTGCTGCGCCAGCGCGGCGACCCGCGCATCGTCCCCGGCGGCGCCCTTGGGGTCCGCCTTGCCGGCGACGTAGTCGTGGATCTTGGCCTTGTCCGCATAGGCATAGGCGATGCGCTCGTAGCGCTCTCTCGGGACATTCTCGGGGATCGTCGCGTCGATGCCGATCTTGGCGGTCGTCGGGACGACGCCGACCGGCGTCGGCGGCAGGCTGGGGTCGAGCGGCTTGCCGCGCGCGTTGCTGACGATCATGACGTCCTTGTCGCCCTGGACGCGCGTCGCGATCGCCCATTCGACGTCGACCGGATTGAAGACGTCGATGTCATCGTCGACCACGACGACGTGCTTGAGGTCCATCACCGAGAGCGCGGCGAGGAGGGCGTTCTTGCCCTCGCCGGGCTGCTTTTTGATCGAAATGACGGCGTGCCAGAAGGCGCAGCCGCCCAGCGTCACGTTGATGTCGTGCACCCGGACGCCGGCGTTCTTCACCGCCTCGCGGATCGCGGTATAGCGCGTCGGCGCCGCCAGCCAGGTGTTCTCCCACGGCATGTGCAGCGCGTAATAGACCGCATCCTTGCGCATCGAGATGGCCTTGATGCGGACCAGCGGGTTCCAGTGCAGCCCGCCCATCAGCCTCGTGAACTCGCCGAAGCGACCTTCCGGCCACGTCCAGCCGGTCGGCAGGATCTCGGCCTCGAGGACGATCTCGGCGTCGGCCACATAGGGCATGTCGATGGTTTGGCATTGCGCCAGCGCGACCGGCTCGCCGCGCAAGCCGCCGGAGATTGTCATCTCGTCGACGCCCAGCGGCGCGCGATAGCCGGCGCCCATGATTTCAATGGGATGCGTCCCGATGCTGATCGAGATCGGCAACGGCTTGCCGGCATCGAAGGCGCGTTGCGCGAAGAGGCGCATGTTATTCGGCGTCACGATATCGATGCCGGTGAGGTTGCGCTCCTTGACGATGAAGCGATAGATGCCGCTGTTCATTCCCAACTCGGGATCTCGGGCCATGACGATGCCGGCCGTGATCATCGGGCCGCCGTCGTAGATCGACGACATGGGGATCGGCAGCTTGAAGAGATCGACGTCGTCGCCGAGTACCGTGACCTCGCGGGTCGGCGAGGCGTTGACGAGCTTCGGCGGGATCGGATCGTCGATCGCCTTCTTCAACATCGCCTCGATCTCGGCGTAGTTGCTGGCGCCCATCGACATGATGGCGCGTTTCTGCGTCCGGATGATGCCGGAGACGACCGGCATGTCGTAGCCGATGACGTTATGGAAAAAGAGCGCCTTGTCCGACTGGTCGACCAGCGTCGCAATATGGCGGATATCCACCGGCTGACGCAGGTCGACGAGTTCGTCCGCTTCGCGCAGCTGGTCGAGAAAGCCGCGGAAATTCTCCTGCATCCACTGTCTCCAGCAAGGGCCGGCACAACGCCGGCTCGATGATCGCCCTAAGCTAGACAGCGGCGACGACGGCGGCAATCCGTGATTCAGGGGCGCATGTAGGTGCCGATGAGGCAGCCTCTGGCAATGGTGTGATCGCGCATTGCTCCGATGATCTCGCCGCGCCCGGGGGTGGCGCCCAGTTCGGGCGGTCGATCGAGGGCGTAAGCCTGGATCACATAACGATGCGGGCCGTGGCCGGGCGGCGGGTCGGGCGGCAGATAGCGCGCTGACAGGTAAGAATTGCGGCCCAGCGGCGGCCGCTCGCTCTCGGCCTCGCCGAGGGCCCCCTCCGCGAGTTCTCCGTCGGTTCCCGGCAAGTCGTGGACGATCAAGTGCACCAGAGGCGAGGGTGTCGGGCTGTCGGCGTCCTCGATAAGGAGCACCAGGCTTTGGGCCTCTTCCGGCACACCGCGCCAGAGCAGCGGCGGCGAGAGGCCTGCGCCATCAGCCGTGAAACGCGATGGAATTGCCTGCTCGTCGACGAAGGCCGGGCTGGCGAGCAATAGCGTTTCGGGGACGTCCGCCAGCGACGCGTCGCCGAAATAGACGGTCTTCTCGAGTCCCGGTCGGATACCGGACAGGGCTTCGCCGACGACATGTGGCAGTTTCTTCAGCATCGGAATGGCTCCCTCGCACGCGGGCGATCTCGCCCGTCTCGCAATGGAAACCCGGGTGGATGGCGGATAATTCCGCGTATCACGGAACGCGCGCCGAGCGGGACGCCGTCACGCTGCCGTGCTATCACGCATCGCTCGTCGCCGCGTCTCGCTGGCGACACTCGCATTTCAGGATGCTCCAGATGGCACAGGACAACCGCGGCGGTCCATCATCACGAGGCGGCAACAATCGCGGCGGTCCCGGCGGCCGCGGCCCCGGTGGCAAGGGCGGCTTCGGCAAAGGGCCGGCGCGCCCGGCCCGTGTCGAGACCTATGAGGATGTCAAGCTGCTGAGCCGCGGCGAAGGTTTCCGCATCGACAAATCCGTCGTCGTCGAGAAGGGATCGCACCGTCCGGTCAAGACCGAATATCGGCTGACCCGCGACGGGCTTCCCGGGGTCCAGGTCTTTCAGCGTCTCGCCGACGCGCAAACCGCGTCGACCGCGCCGTTGCCAGAGCCGGAGCCGGAGGCGGCGCCCGAATCCCCGGTCGAGGTTGCGGCCGAAGCCGCCGCCGAGGGCGGCGCCGCGGTCCTGCCCCCGGTCGAGGACGCCGCCCCGTCGCCGGAGGAGGCGACCGAGCACTAACCTGTCGAGGACGCGCCATGGCCGAGAGATTTCTTCCCGGCACCGCCGTCTACGCCAAGGACGGCCGCCGCTACATCGTCGACGAGGTCGACGACGGGATCGTCTATTGCTTGTCGGCGGGCGGCGCCGAGACCGAGTTTCCGGCAGCGCAGCTCAAGACCGAGGCGGAGTGGTCGGCGCGCTCCGGCAAGCCCGAGATTCTCTACGGCCGCATCAAGCAATCGCGCGAGTTCACGGTCAAGGGCAAGCTCGACCCCGCCGGAGCCGAGGCGCTGCTGGCGAAGGCCGAGCGTCTCTATCCGGGCATCGTCGACTTCGCCGCCTTCGTAGCCGCCCGGCGTGCGCTCGCCGAGATCGGCAACGAGGACTTCGCTGCGGAGCTCTCGATCGTCAAATGTCGCGAAATCTTCGACGCCGTTACCGCGCCGGCCCGAGCAACGGTCCTTGCGACCCTGATCGGCGCGATCCCCGAGCGGCTGGTCGGCGCCGCCGGACTTGGCGACAACCTCTTGCGCGCGATGATCGACAAGGGATTGCCGGCCGCGGAGTTCGACGAGTTTCGCTGCCGGCGGCGGCGCTAGTCCGCCGCGCGTCAGGGGCCATTGTCCCCGTCTCCGCTATGGCGCCGGCTGTTTCTCGGCGGTCCGTCCGAACTGCTTCCGCAGCTCGTCCTTCGCGCGCTCCAAGATCCGTTTCTGCGCCGCCGGCAGGTTCTTCCCCGCGCGGTTGACGTAGAAGTTCAGCATCGACATCGCCGATTGGAACGCGCTGGCCTTGCGCCGCCGGCTGCGCTCCGCCGATCGCTTCAACGAAGACGCGATTCGCTTCGGGTCGTGAGCGCGAAAGACGCTCTTCTCCAAGTCGAGCGCGTCGCTCTGCGCGGTGACCTGCGCCGACCATTTCGTCCCACCACGCCGATCCTGCATCATGCACCTCCAGCTAGCCTCGCTATTGCAAAAAACTACATCCCGCGCCGGGTCGTTCCGGGGACGCGCGATCGGGGTGCAGAGGCCGAAAATCTTCGCTCTACAACAGCACCGGAACCGCCGATTCCGACTGCAACCTCGCAGGCTGGAAATTCAAGTCTCGCACCCGGAATTTTTCCTGTAGATATCGGGGATGAGAGGGCCGCCAGCGGGCGGCCGCAGCCCGCCTTGGGCGACTAGACTGAGGAGCACCGGAGTGACGGAAAAGACGATGCGAGCGCTGGTGTTGCGCAGCCATGGCGCGCTCGATGACCTTCAGGTGGTCGAGGATTACCCGGTGCCGCAGGTCGTTGACGGACATGTCGTGATTCGCGTCCGCGCCTCCTCGTTCAATTATCACGATGTCTTCACCGTCAAGGGGATGCCGGGCATCAAGGTGCCGTTCCCCGTGATCATTGGCCTCGACATGGCCGGCGAGATCGCCGAGATCGGTGCCGGGGTGACCGGGTGGAAGGTCGGCGACCGCGTCCTGGTCAACCCGCTCAACAAGCGCAAGGGGCTGATGGGCGAGATGCTCGACGGCGGCATGGCGCAGTATTGCCTCGTTGCCGCCGACCAGCTCGTCGCCATGCCGGAGGGCGTCACCTTCGAGGAGGCGGCTTCGCTGCCGGTCGCCTACGGCACGGCGCATCGCATGCTGATCACCCACAACACGATCAAGAAAGGCGACAAAGTCCTGGTGCTCGGCGCCAGCGGCGGCGTCGGCACCGGCTGCGTCATCCTGGCGAAGCTGCTCGGTGCCGAGGTCATCGCCTGCGCCAGCAGCGCCGAGAAACTGGCGCGGCTCAAGGAAATGGGCGCCAACGAGGTGATCAACTACGACGAGGTCGATTTCTCGAAATGGGCGATCGAGAAATACGGCAAGCCGCAGCGCCGCTCCCATGAGGGCGGCGTCGACGTCGTCATCAACTTCACCGGCGGCCCGACCTGGGTTCCCTCGCTGAAATGCATCAAGCGCGGCGGCAAGCTGCTGGTCTGCGGCGCCACCGCCGGCCATGATCCGGTCGAGGATCTGCGCTACGTCTGGACCTTCGAGATCAATATCGTCGGTTCGAACAGCTTCTATGATGACGACCTCGCCGGGCTGATGACGCTGATCCGCGAGGGGCGCATGAAGCCCGTGATCGACAAGGTGCTGCCGCTCGACGAGGCCGCTGCCGGGCTGCGCCTCATCCAGGACCGCAAGGTCATCGGCAAGGTCGTGGTGACGCCATGAGCGACGAGAAGACCCCGGAGATGACCCCCGAGCGGGTCGAGGCGATGTTGACCCGCGGCCCCTTTCACCAGTGGCTGGGGCTCAAGGTCGTCGCGGTCCACCCCGACGGCATCGAGCTCAAGGCGACGTGGCGCGAGGAATGGGTCGTCAACCCCGACCGCCGCTACACCCACGGCGGCATTCTCGCGGCGCTGGTCGACCTCGCGGCCGATTGGGCGATGGTCGCCAAGACCGGTCGCGGCGTGCCGACGATCGATCTCCGTGTCGACTATCATGCCGCCGCCATGCCGGGCGACCTCACGGCGAAAGGCAAGGTCATTCGCATGGGTGGCCAGTTCTCGACCGCCGAGGCGCAGATCTTCGACCAGGCCGGCAAGCTGCTCGCGAGCGGCCGCGGCACGTATTTCACGGCGCCACCGAAGGCGTGATGGCGGCGTTTCCCTTCACCAACCTCGGGGATCTGATCGACCGCAGCCGCGACCTTGAGAAGGTCGCGGTGATCGATCTCGGCGGCGAGGCGCCGCGCGAGGTCACTTACGCGGCGCTCGACGCCATGGCGATGGGCGTCGCGCGTGCGCTCCTCGGCAGGGGGCTCGTCCGCGGCGAGCGGGTCGCCATTCTCGCGGCCAACCGCTCGGAATACCTCGCCGCCTATTTCGGCATCATGCGGGCCGGGCTCGTCGCCGTGCCGGTCAACTTCAAGTTCCCGGCCAAGACGATCGACTTCATCCTGCGGGACTCCGGCGCGAAGCTCGTCTTCTGCGACGGCCCGCGCCGGGAAGATGTGCCCACGGATCTGCCGGCTGTGGTCTTCGGCGACGGTTTCGACGAGTTCCTCGATCGCGGCACCTTCGAATCCGTCGTGCCCGCGGCGAACGAGCCAGCGATGTTCCTCTATACCTCGGGGTCGACCGGCACGCCGAAGGGCGTCGTCCTCTCGCACCAGTCGCATCTCTGGGTCGTCGACGTCCGGCTCGGCGGTCAGGATCTGTCCCGCCACCGCTATCTCGTCGCGGCGCCGCTCTACCACATGAACGCGCTGGCTCTCAGCAAGCTTGCCTGTGCCGCGCATGCGACGATCGTGCTGCTGCCGCAGTTCACCGCCCGCGGCTACATCGAGGCGATCGGTCGCTACCGCGCGACCTGGCTCACGGCGGTGCCGCCGATGATCGCGATGATGCTGCGCGAGCCCGATCTCCTGGCGAAGACCGACCTCTCCAGCGTCGAGTTCGTCCGCATGGGCTCGGC
>JAQGID010000402.1 GCA_028291405.1 Rhodospirillales bacterium
CTCCTCGGCGGGTTTTGTCGCCGTTTCAAGCGGCCATTATTGGCAGCTTGACGGTCTGATCATCGTCGGGCGGGGCGATGGCCAGCGTCGCGTATGAGGCACGCGGAATGCCCGCTCGTCGGTTTGATCGAGCAGCCGGGCGCCGACGGCGCGGGTCACGACGGCTTCCTTGGGGCAGATGCGGACAACCTCGCCGCACCGTTTGCGCTCCGGGTTTGTTGAATGGCTCGTGGCGCGACACTGGACGGGAAGCCCATAGAGCCAGGACATCGGCTCAGCATTATCGATTAGGTTGGCAAGCCTGGAAAGGCCGGGCCTGAGCTGATGTGCGAGCTGACGCTATGGGTTGTGGGCGGCGTGGGTCTCGTCCTGGGTGAAGGGGGGCCGATCCTGGCCGCGACGTCCCGACGCTGGGTCTTGCCGGCATAGACCATGGTATTGAGCATGAAGGGACGCATGGGGCTGTTGAAAAACCCACGACCTAGTTGCTCGCTATCGCTGGGCGATCGGGAGATGGGGTGATGCAACGATCGTGCGGTGCTGAACAGCTTTGGTTCCCCATCCGAGAGGACCCACAATACGCGCAGAGGATCGTCCGAGATGCGCCCATATCGGTCGCTCAGCAGGAGCGGTTCATTCCTCGAAAGCAGACATAGACTCGGTCACGTTCCTCCGGCAATCGCTGTTCAGCTTTCGACCAGCTGAGGTAGTGCGCACTCCTTGCCGCCACGTCTAGCTATTATTCACCTCGTGAGCGAAGGCGCCCGCACTCCGAGCCGACGACATCAACAAGGCACCGGCGGCGACGCCTAAACCGGCGCAGATCAAAAAGAAAGCCGCAGGACGTTCTTCGCGCAACTGCGCTGCCTGACCAACCAGATCTCCCCAACGACGGTCCTGAAGTTGCTGTGAGAATGCGTTGATTGCTTTTCCCGAACGCTCGGCATATTTGGCGAGGGGAGGACTTTCCTCATTGAGATCCGCGGCGGCGCGCCGAAAGATTGTAGCGACGCCGTGAAAGATCTTTGCCGCGCTCGATTTACGATCGTCAAAGAATTTAACCGCTGCATCTGAAAACTCGCCGACGACCTCGCTCACCACCTCGCGCCCGGCTGCCCCCAACTCCCCCATCACATCTATCGCAGCGGGTAGCGCATCGCTGGCCCCTGAGGCATCGGCTTTCTTCGGCATAGCTTTCTCCATCATGTTCGTTCGGCGACTTCCTACCCGACGGCTCATCAGGCTCCTTTGCCGCCGCTTTTCAGGAGAATGCCAAGCAGGAGGCCGACGCCGACACCAATTGCCATCGCTGGAATTGGCTGATTACGCACATAACTTTCGAGACTTCCATAGGCGCTTTGCGCGTTGTCTTTGGCTTGCTCTAGAGCGTCCTGGGCCTGATCCTTCACCTGGCCATAGGCATTTTGAACGGAGCCGGCCACTTCGTTCAGCTTGCCCTTGGCTTGGGTCTCCGTGTCGCCAACAAGGCCACCCGCCGCATCCTGTACCCGCCCGATACCCTCTTTGACGAGCCCGCCTACGCGATCATCCGACATTTGTGTCTCCTCAAGCCTAGCGCATTTAGGATCTGTGCGGCCGGTCGCCGCCCCTGCTTGAGACCTCAACATGTTTCGTCGTAGTAACGTTCCCTTGTTTGGCTCGTACTAGAGGACGTAGAGCGCCCCTGCGACAGCATTTAGCACAGCGTGCGACAGTAATCGTGCTTGGTTAGAAAACTGCGTCGGCTCGCCCCTTCTGGCATAAGTGACGCAAAAATTACGGCCCTCGTGTTCCCCGGCTTGTCCTGCCCTTTATCCGGAGAACACTATGCCAGCACAAAACCTCGTTGCTGTTTTTACGACCTACGCTGAAGCCGATGCGGCGCGCTCGCGACTGCTGGCGGCGGGGGTTTCCTCTTCTGAAATTCAGCTCAGCGCGACCCAGCAGGATACAGCCAGCTCGCCGGCCACACAGCCAGCCCATGAAGGGGGCTTCCTGAGTTGGCTGTTTGGTGATGCACCGGCGGAGGACCGCGCCTGGTACGGGGAAAATCTTCGCGAGGGTCGCACAGCGCTTTCGGTACACGTCCAGGATCAAGACTACCTGCGCGTCCAGGAGCTCCTGGAAGATTGTGATCCGGTCGATATCGAGCATGAGGGGATGAGCTCCACCGCCACGGCGCCTCTCGCCAGCAGCTCGGCGACGCCGCACCAGGCCCAGCCCGCGCGGAGCAGCGCCGAAGACCAGATCATTCCTGTCGTCAAGGAAGAGCTTGAGGTCGGCAAGCGGCAGACCGAGCGGCGGTTCCGCGTTCGGGCTTACTCCGTCAGTCGCCCAGTCGAAGAATCCGTTACTCTGCGCGACGAGCGTGTGGTCGTCGAGCGGCGCCCGGCATCGGGGACCGCAACGGGCGTCCCCGGCGGGCTGCAGGACCGTGAGTTTGATGTCATCGAAACACATGAAGAGCCAGTCGTGGGGAAAACTGCTCGGGCGGTCGAAGAGGTCGTGATCCACAAGGAGGCCGCGGAGCGCGTGGAGAATGTCCGGGATACCGTTCGCGAGACGAAGGTCGATGTCGACCCACGAACAGGATCATCGGCCTCGGTCGGCGCAGGTACTTTTGACCGCGCTGCTGCGGGCGATAAGCCGCTTGGCGAAACGCCCCCGACCGAACGGGCCGTCGCCGAGCGGGTTGCCGACAAAGCGACAGCGCTAAAGGATGACGCCAAGGATGGGTTGTCATCCAATCGCAAAATCTAACGAGGGAGCGGGCTGGTGGGTGGGGTGCGATACCCTACCCATTGGCCGAGAGCGGGCGTGCTTGCTGAAGCGGCCAGCGCGATTACGTGAAAGAGTCTCATGTATTAGACGTCTTTAATGGCCTCGCCCGCGCCAGAACTTCCGCGACGATTCCGCCCGGCTCAGGCGGGAAGCCGTCGCCGTCAAGGACCCCGCACTCGGGAGCCAGATGCTCGACATCGCCGCGCTCGCCGCAACGATATCGGTTATCGGGATAATACGAAAAGCGCCGGATTAAAGCTGAACGTCGGCTGTAGTCTGGCCTCTCATCGAGAGCAGCCTGGCTGCTCTCGACCCAAAGCGGATCCGCCGCTTCAGCCCCAAGCGCATGGTCGCTCTGCTCGTCGACGGGCTCGGCTATGGCACGAACCCATCGGTGGACACGCATTCCTGAGCCGCTGCCGTCGCGTTCAACGCCAGCGGCCGCAATACGAACGTCGGTTCCCGAGGCTTCCGGCACTGGCCTTGTATGACCGAGATTGGTCGAAAGGTGCTGGCACCACTCGCTCGGGCAAGCGCTCAAGTTTTTGCACAGCCTGGGGGCGGAGCCCCCGGTCGAGATGGTGACGGAGAACGCCGTTAGGCGGTCGCAGGCAGGGGGAGGGGCTCCACAACAGGACCGTTGGCGCGGAGGATTGCCGCGACAGCGCGCAGACTACCGACAGGCGGTTGGAGCGCGCGCTCAGCTGGGGTTATCGTCGTCCGATCTGCGGCCGCGAACAGGCGCATGGCGCCATGGCATCGAGGCGACCGAACGGTCGCCCCCGCCCCCGGACGGTCTCAGCTAAGCAGCGTCACCTTGCCGGTTTGGACATCGAAGAAGACCGCGACAACAGAGAGCTTGCCTTGTTTGAGCAGGCCCGGAAGCAAGGGAGAGGACTCCTTTAGAAGCTGCGCCTGGATCTTCGCGTTGGCCTCGGTCGCCGCCTGCAGATTGGCGCCCGCCTCGTTGACCGCGAGACGCATATAGCGCTAGAGGGAGCTAATCTGCCCGGGCACCGCCTTGCCGTCGATCGTGGCCTTCATCGCGCCGCAATTGCCATGGCCCAACACCATGATCACCTTGGTCCCCGAGCACCGCCGCGCCATATTCGCCGCGCCCGGATTGCGCGAGACCCTTTGTGTCGAGAGGGAGAGACTTCCCCCTCAACTGTCTAGTTTCATATGAAGCTTGAGCACCGTGCGCCGCTGCTGCTCCGTGGTGATCCATTTGAACTTCTGCTCGATGGGGTCCAACGGAACGGTAAAGGTATCTTGCAGCTCCATCGTCCAAGCATTGCCGGACTCGAATGCCTTGATCTCCGTATCGGAATCAAAGGGCGCCCTGCGCACGTTGCCATCAGGCGCAACGACGAACCTCATATCCGGATTTACGGTGATCTGGATGTGGTGGTCATCAGACACTTGCGCATTGACCGTGAGAACTTCCTGCTTTCCCTGCAATGTAACGGGGAAGGTATTGCTGCACTTCTCGTATCTCGGACATTTCATCTGCTGGTGCAGCGCTGCGCTGCCATCTTCCGCCAGGATATCGACGGACAAGAAGTAATAGGTTTGGCCGGGCACTGCCGGCGACATCGCGACCCCGAGAA
>JAQGID010000428.1 GCA_028291405.1 Rhodospirillales bacterium
GAGGCTGATGGACTTCATGACACCGGGAAGAGGCGATCGGAAAATACGGGCGCCTGGATAGCGTCGGTTTCGATGGTGGGTCAAACCTATTGTCTGTGACCTCGGTGCCGGCTGGCCCAATGGGCGTTCATGCCGAATCCAAGCCTCTGGTCGCGCTGAACGGCCCGCGTGACACGCTCGTCCAGGCGGTCATGTCTGATTGGATCGCCGACAGCAACGCTCCCCATGCGGAGGATGGTCGTTCTCCGTGATAAGCGGACCAGGACGAGGCTGGCGCGATCGAGCCGGAGTTTCGAGGGCGCGCGAGGTGAGGTCGGCGAAGCAACAGCACTGCGTCATCACGCCGCCTCCGCGTCATCGGGATTTTCCGCCTGCTCGGCCCTGTAATCTGCCTTCTCTTCCTCGGCGCGCCAGGACCAGCGGCGCTCCATTGCCGCCAAAGCGCGCATGTAATCGCGCACCGAATAGATGTTCAGCATCTGCCTGTCGCTATGTCCCGAGACGGAGATCAGCTCGTCATCCGTGGCGCCGAGGTCGCCGAGTTCCGAGATGCAGGTCCGGCGGAGGTCGCGAAGCTGGAGGTGTGACGGGAGCTCTGCCTTCTGCCGAATCTCGGCGGCGACATGCGAAAGCCTGCTCGCACTGCTGTAAGGCTTGCCGGTTCGTTCGTCGATCACCAGCTGCGCCTGGTCGGGCGGCAGCTTCCCGATCCATTCCGCGAGCACCGCTGAAACCGGCAGCAGCAGCTCTTTATCGGTCTTCGACTGAACGACCCGGATCTTTTTGACGCCGTCCTCAAACGCCGAGCGGAACATAATGCGAGCATCGGTCACCCGTTGACCCAGTTCGTAACAAAGAAGAGCAGCGATCGCGATGCTTAGCCGCCCGTTCGCCTCGGCCGTCTTAATGAATTTCCAGAGTTGGCTCGGCAGCCACCTGACCTTACGGGGCCTTGGCCGTTTCGCCTTCAACTTCGTGAACGGATTCACCGTCGGCGCCCTGTCGGGATAGGCGTGCGCACCCCATCCGAAGAGCCGTCGCGCGATCACATGGCACGACAGGGCGTAGGAGATCCGCTCGCCGTCCGGACCATGGACCCATGCCTGATAGAGCTTGTCCGCATGGAGCGGCCTAACCGCCGTCCAAGGAACTTCCCCGAAGCGGCGTCCGTCAGTGAGTCGAAAATTGCGAACAAACGCGAGTTTGTTTTTGTAATCCACTCGCGTACTTTCGGCGTTATCTTTGTACCAGGTCGATTCTCTGTAGTCCTCCCACAACCAATCTACGGTGTCGGGTTTTGGGCCGGCTGCCGTACCGGCGCCACCCTTCTTCCTCTCGGCGCGCCACCGCTGGAGGCGCTGCTGCGCGGCGCCCCAGTTGTTCATCACCTTGGCCGTGTCGGTATCGTCGCCGAGCGCCTCGCTGACGAAGACTTCCCGCGCGTCCGGCGGCGGGTTCCAGTAAAATCCGATACGGCCACCGGCGAGGCGTTTCGAGAGGAGATTCGGAAATTTCGTCTTGCCGATTCGCATGGCTTGCGATCACTCAGAAATTAAAAAGTTCGTCAAAGTTGCCCTTATCGACATGCGCCGTTGTCGCCGCAAAAACGAGGCCCTGCCGCTCGATCCATGCGTCGATCGCGGCGGCGGCAAAACGATTGATGACGGGCAACGGATCGGGGAACCCGATTCGGCGCAGCTTCGAGAGATTGGCATACATCCACGACCGGCTCCTCCCGAAGCGGGCACCAACTTCGGCGAGAGACAATGTGCGGCAGTTTTGTTCCACGGCGGGACCCCATCAGAGGGGGTCAACACGACCCTACGACCATAAGGGTCCGTTTGATCGAGACAGGCAGAGACGACGATCCGGTAGGGTCCGAAATTAGATTAAAAGCAATCTATCCTATGATTGCCGGGGGGTTTTAGGGGCCGCCGGCTCGAGAAGGGGCGAGAACACCGCTGGTCTTCGTCATGATTTGACGCTCTCAGCCTGAGTTTAACGTTCCGGGAGTGCTCTACGCATAGCGAAGGCGCGTCTATTTCAGCTTAAAGGCCGAGCAGCTCGAGATAGCCCTGCAGCGGACGGATCAGCTCTTTTGCGAGCGTGGTACGACGGCGCGGATCGTCATCACCTTTATCGACGTCGGCGGCTCACTGCACGAACGCGCGCGGAGCACCAGAGATGCTCATGATGCTTTCGATGGCGCGACGAAGTTTGCGGACGTCGATCCCGGTCCGGAAGCGGTCACGCAACGCCTTGACCGCGTCAGGATGGATTGGTGGCAGATCGTCCGGGCTAACTGCGAGCTCATCGGCGACATCTCTCAGAATGCCGGCGATCAGTCTCTCGAGTGTCTCCGGCCCGGGAAGTTGCACATGGACGATTCCGAGGCGGCTCAGCAGTGGTGCGGAAATGCCCTGGAGCGAATTGCCGGTCATGACCCAGCTCACCTGGGAGAGATCGGCGGACGCGAGCAATGCCTCATCGAAAAAGCTCCGCGACGTGGTAGGCTCGAGCATGGCGAGCAGCGTCTGGCGGATGTCGCCGCCGCGCGCCGATCCGCCCGCCTTCTCGAGTTCGTCCACGACGATCAACGGGTTCGCGCACCCGCTCTGCCGCATGACGAGCAAGGGCAGGCAGGGTTGGGCGCCGCGCCAGCCTCGCGCGGTACCATGGAGCACCCGATTGTCGCTAATACCAGCGGCATTCACCTCGCCATAGCCGATACCCGTTAGCGTCGCGAGCCGCTTTGCCAGTCGCGTCTTCCCGCAGCCCGGCGGCCCGACCAGGAGAAACGGCCGAATCCTGATCCACGGTACGCCGCAGCGATGCCGCAGTTGCATGTCGCCGACGATCCGGTCGACCGCCGCGGCCATATGAGGGAACTCGGCGCTCAATACGGCGGCCAGAACATCGGGTGAGACATTGGCGCCGCGCAGCGGCAGCGGCGATGTGAGACAGCCATAGGTTTGAACGAAGTCCGCGCCCACGTCGCTATCGGCCTCGCCGATCTCACGGACGACGATCCGGGATGGGCCGGATAGAGAAGGCTCTAACCGTTCGCTGGGGTTCTCCGCGGTCGCTTGCTTCGCATCACTGCTCGAGCCAAGTCCGGCGACTGCCGGCAAGAGGCGGCCGAATTCGCTTTGCCACAGGCCCGGACGATCGAGGAA
>JAQGID010000454.1 GCA_028291405.1 Rhodospirillales bacterium
TACTGTCTGCTTGGCGGCATCGGCGAGACCGGACCCGACGTTCCCAAGGCGGCCGAGGCGCTCAGGCTGGCAACCGAGGGCGGGGCGCGCTCGGCCGGCAGTGCTGCCTCCATCGGAGCAATTCGAGCCGGAATGCGGGCGGATCTCGTGGCGCTCGACCTTCGCGATCCCGCCTATCGGCCGCTCAACAGCCTCACGCGGCAGCTCGTCTACTCCGAGACGGGCCGCGCGGTGAGGCACGTCTGGGTCGATGGCCGTCGTGTGATAGGCGATGGAAGAGCAACGCAGGTCGACGAGGAGCGGCTCGCCGCGGGCCTCGCCGAGCTGATGCCCGGCGTAACACGAGACATCGAGCAGCTGATGCGGAACGCAGAGAAGGTGCTGCCCGCCTTCTCCGAGGTCCAGCGGCGCGCCTGGTCCACCTCCCTCGGCTTTAATCGCTATCTCGAGTCCAGTTGACGCGGGGCGGGATGTTAGGGGCGACGCCGAGGTCGTTACTACCTGCAATCCCGGCTACGATGCATTTGTCCAAACGCAGGTGCTCCTGCCGGTCGACGCTTCGCGCCCGTCCGATCACGCGGCGGGAGGCCTGAGGCGCTCGAATGCGGCGAACGAGGTTTCCCTTTCGCCGCCCGGCGCCTTGCAACCTAAGGACGGGGCGCCTCGCGTGTCACGCGGGCGTTCAGCTCAGCCAGATGCTCGGATTCGGCACGAACGCCAGTTGGCAGCCGGCACCGAGGTCACAGACAATAGGTTTGACCCACGATCAAAACGGACGCTATCCAGGCGCTCCGTTTTTTCCGATCGCCTCTTCCCGTGGTGTCATGAAGTCCATCAGCCTCCGTATCGCCGAAGAGCTCGGCGTCCGTGAACTCCAGGTCGAAGCCGCCGTCGCGCTCCTCGATGGCGGCGCCACGGTGCCGTTCATCGCCCGCTACCGCAAAGAGGCGACGGGTGAGCTCGACGATGCGCAGCTGCGGACTCTCGAGGAGCGGCTGGGATATCTGCGCGAACTCGAGGAACGCCGCTCGGCGATTCTCGACAGCATCGGCGAGCAGGGCAAGCTCGAGTCCGAGCTCGAACGCTCGATCTGCAACGCCGAGACCAAGGCGGAACTCGAGGATCTCTACCTTCCCTACAAGCCGAAGCGGCGGACCAAGGGCCAGATCGCCCGCGAAGCGGGCCTCGAGCCGCTGGCCGATTCTCTGCTCGCCGGCCCGGAGCGGGACCCGACCGAGGCGGCCGCCGCCTATGTCGATCCCGAACGGGGCGTCGCCGATGCCGCCGCAGCGCTCGACGGCGCGCGCGCAATCCTGGCTGAGCGCTTTGCCGAGGCGGCGGAACTAATCGGCCCTTTGCGCGAGGAGGTCTGGCGGCGGGGACGCCTCGTCTCGCGTATACGCGAGGGCAAGGCCGAAGCCGGCGCCAAATTCGCTGATTACTTTGATTTCGGCGAAGCGCTGACGAAACTTCCCTCGCACCGCATCCTCGCGCTGTTCCGCGGCGCCAAGGAAGAGGTGCTCACCCTAGACCTCGTCCCTGATCCGGCCGCGCCCGAGCTTCCGGGCGAGCCCGGCGTCTTCGAGCAGCGGATCGCGCAGTTTTTCGGAATTGCCGATCGCGGCAGAGCCGGCGACCGCTGGCTTCTCGATACCGTCCGATGGGCGTGGCGCACCAGGATCCTCATCCATATCGAGACTGTTCTGCGGCTTCGCCTATGGCAGGCGGCCGAGGAGGAGGCGGTGAGGGTGTTCGCGGCGAATTTGCGTGATCTGCTGCTTGCCGCGCCAGCCGGACCGCGGCCGACGATGGGGCTCGACCCCGGCTTCCGGACGGGCGTCAAGGTCGCCGTCGTCGACAGCACGGGCAAGGTCGTCGCCACCACCGCGATCTTTCCACATGAGCCGCAGCGTCGATGGGACGAGGCGATCGCGGGCCTGGCGCGTCTCGCCGGCGAGCACAAGGTCGAGCTCATCGCCATCGGCAACGGCACCGCCTCGCGCGAAACGGACCGCCTCGCCGCCGAGCTGATCAAGCGTCACCCCGAGCTCGCGCTCACCAAAATCGTCGTCTCCGAGGCTGGCGCCTCGGTCTATTCCGCCTCGGCCTATGCATCCGAGGAGCTGCCCGACCTCGACGTGACGCTCCGCGGCGCTGTCTCGATCGCGCGACGGCTTCAGGACCCGCTTGCCGAGCTCGTCAAGATCGATCCGAAGTCGATCGGCGTCGGCCAGTATCAGCACGACATCAGCGAGTTCAAGCTGTCGCGCTCGCTCGGGGCCGTGGTCGAGGATTGCGTCCACGCGGTCGGGGTCGACGTGAATACGGCCTCGGCGCCGCTGCTGACTCGCGTTTCCGGCATCGGCGATTCGCTGGCGCAACTCATCGTCGCGCACCGCGATGCGCACGGCCCGTTCGCCTCCCGCGCGGCGCTGAAGCAGGTGCCGCGCCTCGGCCCCAAGGCTTTCGAGCTTTCCGCCGGCTTTCTGCGCGTCCCAAGCGGTGAGGATCCGCTCGACAGCTCCGGCGTTCATCCCGAGACCTACCCGGTCGTCCGTCGCATCCTCGCGGCGACGAAAAGCGATCTGAAGACGCTGATCGGAAATGCGCCGGTGCTGCGCAAGCTGGCGCCCGAAGACTTCGTCGACGAAAAATTTGGCATCCCCACCGTCGCGGACATATTGCGCGAGCTCGAGAAGCCCGGGCGCGATCCGCGTCCGGGCTTCAAGACCGCAACCTTCGCGGAGGGCATCGAGAAGCTCGCGGATCTGACCCCCGGAATGGTGCTCGAGGGCGTCGTGACGAACGTCGCGGCGTTCGGCGCCTTCGTCGATATCGGTGTGCACCAGGATGGGCTCGTCCA
>JAQGID010000456.1 GCA_028291405.1 Rhodospirillales bacterium
TTGGGTTCGGCGATCGGAGGGACCACATCGTTCTTCGCCTCCTGGCTTGGTCAAGGCACACAACTGAGGGCACAACTACTTCTCAACGACAAGGGAGCCAGAGGAGAGGTTTACCGCGAATTCGTCGACGAGGCGTCGAGCTTGTATATCGACGCCCTGACCCGCGATACCCCCAATTTGTCGAAGACGATCAGGCTTTACGCTCTGATCAGCCGCATGCGCATTTTGTCATCGCCCAAGGTTGTCGAAGAGGCAGAGAAAGTCGCACGACTCATCGTGGATTCCTATCCTCAACCGGCCAAGACATTCGACGACATCCGCATGATGGTGAACGAGCATACGCTCGATCCATTGTTCAAATTTTCTGAAGCCTGCCGGCAAGAGTTAAGGCAACTGACTTGATTCCGATGCGCATGACCGAAGGACCGAGTGGCGTGCGTAAGAAGGCCGCCTCGAGCAGAGGGCACGGGCATTCCCCGCGGTTGAAGAGACGTTGACAGCTGCCACGGCTCGGCGGACCCCACACCTTTGGAGATCAGGCCGCGAAGAAGACGTTGGCTGAGAGGCCAGAGTTCACGCGCGTTGTTTACTTTAAGACCGCCGAAGAATTGTACGCGTCCGTCATTGCGTCGGTAGCGATCGGAACTCAGCAAATCAAAGCCGGAGGGAATGATAGCGCCCACGTTCGGAGGATATAGCGCCCACGTTCGGAGGATTCGGCAGCGACGTCAAAGCAGCATGAGACGCCAGCTTCGTGGCTTGGTTGTAACGGGCCGGCACTTCTTGTGACAATGCCTGCGAAGCGCTCGAATTCGCGACCCACATACGGACGTGACGAGAATGCATTTCGGCATCGGCGAGGTCTGCCTATCTGCAGATGTACGCAATCTTCAGCCGCGCATCCGGCGCGGCACAGGACGAGGGGGAAACCCGATGCTGCCGCTGCCGCCAACGCTGTCCGTAACCGACGCTCGTCGCGCCGCCGTCGCTCTCCTCGACAGGTGCGGCGACGTGGCCGTGGCCGCCGCTGTGTTGCGAGCCCAAGAAGCCGAGGCCAGCGGCCGGTACCTGGAAATGTCCAACTGGCGCAGCATCGCCGAAGCCGCGTTCGAATTTTCCCAATACAGCGAAGCGTCCCGCGGCCGACTTCCGCCGGTCGCTGACCGGCTTCCCGGACCGTCGCGACCGCCGGTGATCGCGCCCCGCTCGCCGCTCGGATCGGATGATGGCAAATGAGGGCGGCGCTCATCGTTGCTTCGGCCGTGTTCGCCGTCACGGGCGGCTTGGTTTTCAAATATTCGGGAGTCTACGAGGCTTTCGCGATGAGCCCGCAAGTCCCGGTCGTGCCCGCAACTCGGCGTCTTGCTCAATCCGTGGCCTATCAAGCACAAGGACTTCAACTCCCCTTGGAACTCGAAACGCCGAACAATTTGCGGTCGGGGGCCCGGCTCTTTCGCGATAATTGCGTCGTCTGCCATGGCGCTCCGGGAATGCCGCGGTCCGAAAGCGCGCAGCAGCTGCAGCCATCGCCGCCGGACCTGCTCCGGGCCGGGCGGCGCAACGACCCGGCGGAGATGTTCCTGACCATCAGGAACGGCGTCAAGACGACCGCCATGCCCGCATTCGGAGAGATCCTGCCGGACGAGGAAATCTGGACTCTTGCCGCATTCCTTCACGCATCGAGAGGCATAGCGGCGCTGGATTTTCAGGCACTCAGCGGTGCCGGACCGGCCAAGACCGGCGGGTGAGCCGATAATGCCGTCATGTAGCAACCATTATCCAAGGGTGCGGTTTTGGAGCCAGGGCGAACCGCGCTCGACGACGGCGTTTGCGAAGATCAGGAGTTTTCGGGCGCACGCGACGAGCGCGGCCTTGTGAGTTTTTCCGCGCGCAGTGAGTCTGGCGTAGAGGTCGATCAAAGCTGGGTTCCAGCGGAAGGCCGCTGCTAGAGCAGCGGCATAGAGCGATCGGCGTAGCCGACTGCGCGCCGGCGATGTGGCGCTCGCCTTTGTGCAGCCCGCTATCGTCGTCAAAGGGCGCGAGGCCGGCGAGGGCGGCGGCTTCTTCGCGGCTGATCCGCCCCAGCTCGGGCATGCGGACGATCAGGGCGATCGCGGTCCGCTCGCCGATGCCAGGCACGCTCCGCACCAGCTCGAAGCGCTTTGCCAAGTCGGGATGGCCCAGCAAGCGTTCGACGATACGCTTCAATTCCGTGGCCCGGCGGGTTTCGAGCCGGGTAATGTCGGTGACCGCGATACGGTGCAGCCGTTTGTCCTGGATATGCTCGAGACGGGTCTTGAGCCGCGCGATATCTTCCTCGATCTGCTCGACGAAGGTCAGGTGATCGGCCAGCGCCTCGAGGCGCGGATCTGGCTTGATGCGGGGATCTCCGACCGCTTGCGTGCATGCAGCAATGAGTGCTGCGTCAATTCGATCGTTCTTGGCGCGGCGCAAATGCAGCCTGGCGAAAGCTTTCGCTTGCAGCGGCTGTAGCACCACCATCGTGAAGCCCGCCGCCTGCAAATGCCGAGTGACACCGCGTTCATAGCCGCCGGTCGCCTCGATGCCGACGCGCTGAACGCCGGCCTTGGCGAGCTCCTCGGCAAGCTGCTGCCAGCCTGCGCGGCGATTTTCGACGGTGAGGCACCTCGTCGTGCCATGCACGGCAACATCGAGCTTGTCCTTGGACGTGTCGATGCCGGCGGTAATCGTGATAGTATCAGCCATCTTCTTCGACCCTGCCTTGTTGAAGCGAACCAAGCGTTCCGGCAACCATCCGGGTCCGATGAAGTGGCTGGCGCGATCAAGCTACGAGTGAGCCCGCAACGGCTCAGGGCGGACCGATCCGACGCCAGCCGTCCCGCGCCGGGTGGCCACCCGGCGCGGGACGGCTGGCGTCGGATCGGTCCGCCCTGAGCCGTTGCGGGCTCACTCGTAGCTTGATCGCGCCAGCCACTTCATCGGACCCGGATGGTTGCCGGAACGCTTGGTTCGCTTCAACAAGGCAGGGTCGAAGAAGATGGCTGATACTATCACGATTACCGCCGGCATCGACACGTCCAAGGACAAGCTCGATGTTGCCGTGCATGGCACGACGAGGTGCCTCACCGTCGAAAATCGCCGCGCAGGCTGGCAGCAGCTTGCCGAGGAGCTCGCCAAGGCCGGCGTTCAGCGCGTCGGCATCGAGGCGACCGGCGGCTATGAACGCGGTGTCACTCGGCATTTGCAGGCGGCGGGCTTCACGATGGTGGTGCTACAGCCGCTGCAAGCGAAAGCTTTCGCCAGGCTGCATTTGCGCCGCGCCAAGAACGATCGAATTGACGCAGCACTCATTGCTGCATGCACGCAAGCGGTCGGAGATCCCCGCATCAAGCCAGATCCGCGCCTCGAGGCGCTGGCCGATCACCTGACCTTCGTCGAGCAGATCGAGGAAGATATCGCGCGGCTCAAGACCCGTCTCGAGCATATCCAGGACAAACGGCTGCACCGTATCGCGGTCACCGACATTACCCGGCTCGAAACCCGCCGGGCCACGGAATTGAAGCGTATCGTCGAACGCTTGCTGGGCCATCCCGACTTGGCAAAGCGCTTCGAGCTGGTGCGGAGCGTGCCTGGCATCGGCGAGCGGACCGCGATCGCCCTGATCGTCCGCATGCCCGAGCTGGGGCGGATCAGCCGCGAAGAAGCCGCCGCCCTCGCCGGCCTCGCGCCCTTTGACGACGATAGCGGGCTGCACAAAGGCGAGCGCCACATCGCCGGCGCGCAGTCGGCTACGCCGATCGCTCTATGCCGCTGCTCTAGCAGCGGCCTTCCGCTGGAACCCAGCTTTGATCGACCTCTACGCCAGACTCACTGCGCGCGGAAAAACTCACAAGGCCGCGCTCGTCGCGTGCGCCCGAAAACTCCTGATCTTCGCAAACGCCGTCGTCGAGCGCGGTTCGCCCTGGCTCCAAAACCGCACCCTTGGATAATGGTTGCTACATGACGGCATTATCGGCTCACCCGCCGGTCTTGGCCGGTCCGGCACCGCTGAGTGCCTGAAAATCCAGCGCCGCTATGCCTCTCGATGCGTGAAGGAATGCGGCAAGAGTCCAGATTTCCTCGTCCGGCAGGATCTCTCCGAATGCGGGCATGGCGGTCGTCTTGACGCCGTTCCTGATGGTCAGGAACATCTCCGCCGGGTCGTTGCGCCGCCCGGCCCGGAGCAGGTCCGGCGGCGATGGCTGCAGCTGCTGCGCGCTTTCGGACCGCGGCATTCCCGGAGCGCCATGGCAGACGACGCAATTATCGCGAAAGAGCCGGGCCCCCGACCGCAAATTGTTCGGCGTTTCGAGTTCCAAGGGGAGTTGAAGTCCTTGTGCTTGATAGGCCACGGATTGAGCAAGACGCCGAGTTGCGGGCACGACCGGGACTTGCGGGCTCATCGCGAAAGCCTCGTAGACTCCCGAATATTTGAAAACCAAGCCGCCCGTGACGGCGAACACGGCCGAAGCAACGATGAGCGCCGCCCTCATTTGCCATCATCCGATCCGAGCGGCGAGCGGGGCGCGATCACCGGCGGTCGCGACGGTCCGGGAAGCCGGTCAGCGACCGGCGGAAGTCGGCCGCGGGACGCTTCGCTGTATTGGGAAAATTCGAACGCGGCTTCGGCGATGCTGCGCCAGTTGGACATTTCCAGGTACCGGCCGCTGGCCTCGGCTTCTTGGGCTCGCAACACAGCGGCGGCCACGGCCACGTCGCCGCACCTGTCGAGGAGAGCGACGGCGGCGCGACGAGCGTCGGTTACGGACAGCGTTGGCGGCAGCGGCAGCATCGGGTTTCCCCCTCGTCCTGTGCCGCGCCGGATGCGCGGCTGAAGATTGCGTACATCTGCAGATAGGCAGACCTCGCCGATGCCGAAATGCATTCTCGTCACGTCCGTATGTGGGTCGCGAATTCGAGCGCTTCGCAGGCATTGTCACAAGAAGTGCCGGCCCGTTACAACCAAGCCACGAAGCTGGCGTCTCATGCTGCTTTGACGTCGCTGCCGAATCCTCCGAACGTGGGCGCTATATCCTCCGAACGTGGGCGCTATCATTCCCTCCGGCTTTGATTTGCTGAGTTCCGATCGCTACCGACGCAATGACGGACGCGTACAATTCTTCGGCGGTCTTAAAGTAAACAACGCGCGTGAACTCTGGCCTCTCAGCCAACGTCTTCTTCGCGGCCTGATCTCCAAAGGTGTGGGGTCCGCCGAGCCGTGGCAGCTGTCAACGTCTCTTCAACCGCGGGGAATGCCCGTGCCCTCTGCTCGAGGCGGCCTTCTTACGCACGCCACTCGGTCCTTCGGTCATGCGCATCGGAATCAAGTCAGTTGCCTTAACTCTTGCCGGCAGGCTTCAGAAAATTTGAACAATGGATCGAGCGTATGCTCGTTCACCATCATGCGGATGTCGTCGAATGTCTTGGCCGGTTGAGGATAGGAATCCACGATGAGTCGTGCGACTTTCTCTGCCTCTTCGACAACCTTGGGCGATGACAAAATGCGCATGCGGCTGATCAGAGCGTAAAGCCTGATCGTCTTCGACAAATTGGGGGTATCGCGGGTCAGGGCGTCGATATACAAGCTCGACGCCTCGTCGACGAATTCGCGGTAAACCTCTCCTCTGGCTCCCTTGTCGTTGAGAAGTAGTTGTGCCCTCAGTTGTGTGCCTTGACCAAGCCAGGAGGCGAAGAACGATGTGGTCCCTCCGATCGCCGAACCCAA
>JAQGID010000006.1 GCA_028291405.1 Rhodospirillales bacterium
CAGGGCGGCGCGCTGGTGCACGTCTATACCGACGGCAGCGTCCATCTCAATCACGGCGGCACCGAGATGGGGCAGGGCCTCTTCCTCAAGGTCGCGCAGGTCGTCGCCGACACGTTCCAGATCGACCTCGAGCACATCGCGATCAGCGCGACGGCGACCGACAAGGTGCCGAACACCTCGGCGACGGCGGCGTCGAGCGGCTCGGATCTCAACGGCATGGCGGCCTATAACGCGGCGATCCAGATCCGCAGCCGGATGGCGGCGGTCGCCGCGTCGGCCTTCGGCGTCGCGGTCGAGGAGGTACGCTTCGCCGCCAATCGGGTCCACGCCGGCGAGCGCTCGATGAGCTTCGCCGAGCTGGCGAAGCTCACCTGGAGCAAGCGCATCTCGCTCTCCGCCACCGGGTTCTACGCGACGCCGAAGGTCCATTGGGACCAGGCGACGATGACCGGCCACCCGTTCTTCTATTTCGCCTATGGCGTCGCCGCCTCGGAGGTCGCGATCGACACGCTGACGGGCGAGTACCGCGTGCTGCGCACCGACATCGTCCACGACTGCGGCCGCTCGCTCAACCCGGCGATCGATCGCGGCCAGATCGAAGGCGGCTTCGTCCAGGGCATGGGCTGGCTGACCAGCGAGGAGCTGTGGTGGGACGACAAGGGGCGGCTGCGCACCCACGCGCCCTCGACCTACAAGATCCCCGGCAGCCGTGATGTGCCGGTCGATTTCCGCGTCCATATCCTCGAGGATTCGCTGAACCGGGAAGCCACAATCTTCCGCTCCAAGGCGGTCGGCGAGCCGCCGCTGATGCTTGGCATCTCGGTGTGGCTGGCGCTGCGCGACGCCGTCGCCAGCATCGCCGAGCGCAAACTGCCGGTCGCGCTCGACGCGCCGGCGACGCCGGAGCGCGTGCTTGCCGCCGTCGAGGAGCTGCGCGCCCGCATGGCACCGTCGCGGGTCGCCGCCGCGGCGGTGCTCGAGGCGGTCCCGGCGCAATAGATGGCGGGATCGCCGGGTCGCGCACTCTGGATCAAGCAGCCGCTTGCGATCCTTGCCGAGAATGCCGGCGGCGGCATCGTCATCCGCGACGGCATCATCGCCGAGCTGGTGCCCTCCGGCGGGCGGCCGACGATCGACGATGTCACGATCTTCGATGCTCCCGCGCATGTCGTTCTGCCCGGGCTCATCAATACGCACCATCATTTCTACCAGACGCTGACGCGCAGCGTGCCCGCGGCGATCGATCGCGAGCTGTTCAACTGGCTGGGCGCGCTCTATCCCGTTTGGGCGCGGCTGACGCCCGAAGCCTTCGACGCCGGCATCACTGTCGCCATGGCCGAGCTGCTGCTTTCGGGCTGCACGACGACGACCGATCATCACTACGTCTTCCCGCCCGGGCTCGATCGGGCGATCGACATCGAGGTGGCCGCGGCGCAGCGGCTCGGCATCCGCGTCGTGCTGACGCGCGGCTCGATGAACCGCTCGCAGCGCGACGGCGGTCTGCCACCGGATTCGGTGGTGCAGGACCACGACACGATCCTCGCCGACAGCGAGCGGCTAATTGCCGCCTACCACCAGGCGGGGCCTGGCGCGATGGTGCAGATCGCGCTGGCGCCATGCTCGCCCTTCTCGGTGACGACCGCGCTGATGACCGAGACGGCGGCGCTGGCGGCGAAATGCGACGTGCGGCTGCACACCCATCTTGCTGAGACGGCGGATGAGGACCGCTATTGCGTCGAGGCCTATGGCTGCCGGCCACTCGATTATCTCGAGCAATGCGGCTGGCTCGGCGAGCGCACCTGGCTGGCGCATGGCGTCCATTTCACCGCGCCGGAGATCGTCCGACTCGCCCGCGCCGGCACGGCGGTGACGCATTGCGCCGCGAGCAACCAGCTGCTGGCGTCGGGTGATTGCCTGGTCTGCGATATGGAGGCGGCGGGCGTCATCGTCGGTCTCGGCGTCGACGGCTCGGCCTCGAACGATTGCTCCAACCTGATACAGGAGGTGCGCGCCGCCTTCCTGCTGCAGCGCGGCCGCTACGGCGTCGCGCGGGTCAGCCACCGCGACGCGCTGCGTTGGGCGACGCGCGGCTCGGCGGGGTGCATCGGGCGGCCGGACCTCGGCGAGATCGCGGTCGGACGCGCGGCCGATCTCGCGCTGTTCCGGCTCGACGAGCTGCGGTTTTCCGGCTACGGCGACGCGCTCGCGGCGCTCGTGCTCGGCGGCGCACACCGCGCCGACCGCGTCATGGTTGGCGGCGCATGGGTCGTCGTCGACGGCGCGATACCTGGGCTCGACCTGGCGGAGCTGCTCCATCGTCATCAGGCCGCGGCGCGTGCGCTGCAAGGGGAGAATTGAGATGAGCACTTTGACCTTCATGCGCCGCGCCATCGCGCTCTCGCACGAGACGATGGAGCGCGGCGGCGGTGGCCCGTTCGGCGCGGTTGTCGTGTTGGACGGCAGAATCGTCGCGGAGGGGTGGAACCGAGTAACGTCGAGCAACGACCCGACCGCCCACGCCGAGGTCACGGCGATCCGCGCGGCCTGCAGCACGCTCGGCAGTTTCAGCCTCGCGGGCGGCGAGATCTACACGAGCTGCGAGCCCTGCCCGATGTGCCTCGCCGCGATATACTGGGCCCGGCTCGACCGGATCTATTATGCCAACGGTCGCGCCGACGCGGCGCGCATCGGTTTCGACGACGCGCTGCTCTACCGCGAGATCGCTCTGCCGATCGAACAGCGCATCTTGCCGATGACACAGCTGCTCGAACGCGAGGCGCGTCTTGCCTTCGATGCCTGGGAGACCAAGACCGACAAGGTCCGGTACTGACCCGCACCGTCGACGTCGCGCGGACATAGCTTGATCGGACTATTCTGTAATCATTCTCGATTATAAATCGAGCATGAAAACGTCATAAACCAGATGAACGCGGCGGTGGCGCGCTGCTGGCTGGCGGTGCGGGCTGCCGGCTCGCGGCCGCCTCTCGGTTCAGAGGGTAAAAGCCCAGCTGCGACATGGCTAATGACGGTTTCGTGTGCCGTGACGTCGTCGCGACCGTTGCTTGCATGTCACGGTTGAAAATTGCCGACGGCCGGCCTAGGCGAATTCCAGCGCGGCCCAGCTGTTTGGCATGCTTCCTGCAAAAACTCGACTGTTGTTCAGGGAATGACTTCGCTCGGGGTAATGAAAATGAAGCATGTGCATGATTCACAGTCGGTGGGCAAGGTGACCGGCGGGACGAAATCAAGATTTCGAAGGGCTGTGGCAATGATGGCCGATCGCAAGGCACTTGTCGGCGCTGCTGTGGCGAGCGTGCTGATGGTTGGCCAGGCGCATGCTTTCATCTGGAGTGACACGCTGATCAGCTACTCGTGGCTTCCGTCAGCCAAGGAGCCGGGTATTGTCGGGCCGATCCAGAAGCAGGTCATCTCCTTCACCCATGCAGATGGTTACAAATACGGGACGAACTTCTTCAACATCGACGCGTTGCGGTCGGACAACCACGATCCCGCCGTCGGCGGAACCGACGGCGCGACGGAGTTCTATGCCGTCTACCGTCACACGCTGAGCGGCAATGCTGTCACTGGCACCAAGTCTTTCACAATCGGGCCGATCGCCGACATCGGCCTCGAGTTCGGCTTTGACTACAACACGAAGAACACGACCTTCGCGCCGAACAAGCGGCTCCTGGTCATTGGGCCGCAGTTCCAGTTCGATCTGCCGGGCAAGGGCTTCCTCAGCATCTCGCTCGTCGCGGCACAGGAATGGGGCCATGACGGTCTCGCCTTCGCGCCGCGCCACGACATCCAGTTCGACACCAACGTGATCATGGAGAACGCCTGGGCGCTTCCCTTCACGCTCGTCGGCGTCGATTTGAACTTCAAGGGCTTCGTGAACGTCGTCTCACCGAAGGGCAAGGACACCTTCAATAACGAGACGCAGACCGAGGTGCTTGCGCATCCGAAGCTCATGGCGGACGTCGGAAAGCTGATCGGCATCGATCGCCACATCGTCGAAGCCGGCGTCGGCTTCCAATACTGGTACAACAAGTTCGGTAACAACCATAAGACCCAGCCCGGCGCGATCGAGAGCACGCCGTTCCTCGAAGCCTCGTATCGGTTCTAGCTGACGCGAGCGCCGGGATCGTGCCGCAGCCTGCGGTACGATCCCGGTCGATCCGCTGCATTCGATCGGTGAAGAGTCGGACTAGGCAGTGTAAGAAGCGAGCTCCGCCAAATAAGCATCCTTGGTCCGGCGGGGCAGCCATGCAATCTCGAAGCTGTTGCGCACGAGCTGCGTCAGCGCCGCGCGGTCGAGGTGGACCTCCTCCTGGACGCGCAGCAAATTCTCCGTGAGATAAGCGCCGAAATAGGCGGGGTCGTCGGAGTTGACGGTGACGCGGATTCCGAGCTCCAGGAACTTCGCGATCTCGGCCGATTTCGTGCTGTCGGTCACGTAGCCGTTGGAGATCGGACAGACCGTCAGCCCGATGGCGCGGCTGCGGACCGCTTCGATCAAAACCGGGTCTTCGAGGACGTTGACGCCGTGATCGATCCGCGCGACGTCGATCTCGTCGAGGCATTGGCGGATGTGGCGCGTCGAGTTCTCCTGGTCGACGTCGCAATGCATCGTCAGGAGGAACCTTTCCTCGCGCGCCCGCGCGAAGACGTCGCGGAACTTGATCGGCGGATTGTTCTTCTCGTCGGAATCGAGTCCAACGCCGATGATCCATTCCTTGTAGGGCAGCGCCTCGAGCAGCGTCGCCATCGCGAATTCGGCGCTCCAGTCGCGCAGGAAGCACATGATGAGTTGCGTGCGGACTCCGAGCCGCGTCTCGGCATCGAGCTGCGCGCGCCGGATGCCGCGAATCACCGTGTCGAAGGAGACGCCGCGCGCGGTATGCGCCTGCGGATCGAAGAACATCTCGGCGTAGCGGATGTTCTGCGACGCCGCCTTCGCCAGATAGGCGTAGGTCAAGTCGTAGAAGTCGAGCTCCTTCAGCAGGACCCGCATGCCGTCGTAATAGATCCCGAGGAACGACGGGAGATCGGTGAAGTCGTACGAGGCCCGCAACTCCGCGACGGAGCCGTGCGCGAGACTGATTTGGTTGCGTTGGGCCAGGGCAAATTTCATCTCGGGCTCGAGCGTGCCCTCGAGATGGACGTGCAGCTCGCACTTTGGCATGTCGGTGATGAAGCGTTCGATGTCGGTCATGGCGGCCTCCTGAAAAGCCGATCGGCGAATGGCTGCGATCAGCGCTCGTCGCGGAAGTAGGGGCGGCCCAATGCTGCCGGGGCTGCCATCTTCTGCTGCATCCGCTTCCAGACGAAGACGGGGACGATCATGAAGGCGATCGTACCGAGATAGGGCAGCGTCGACAACATGGCCGGTGCGATCGGCCAATTGCGCGCCTGGCCGACGAAGCCGAGCGAGGTGATGATTCCGAAGGCGAGCGCGCCGAGGACCGCGTTGAACGGGCGGAAGCCGGCGAAAATTACCAGCGCGGTCGCGATCCAGCCGCGCCCGGCGGTGATTCCCTCGGACCAGGACGGGACGAAGGCCAGCGTCAGATAACCGCCGGCGGCGGCGGCGAGGGACGCGCCGATCGTCACGTACCAAAAGCGGATCGTCATCACCGCGATGCCGGCGGCGTCGGCCGCGGCGGGATTCTCGCCGACGGCCCGCATCTTCATGCCGTGCCGTGTCTTGAACATCAGGAAATGGACCGCGATCGGCAGGACGATGAAAACCACGTAGACCATGACGTTCTGCGAGAAGAACGCCTTGCCGAGCACCGGCAGGTCGCTGAGGTACGGGATCGCGACGCCCTCGAAGACGACTTTGGCGGGATGGCCCGCGTAGTTCTTGCCGATGCTCGCCGACAGCCCGGTCCCCATGATCGTCAGGGCGAGGCCGCACAGCACCTGGTTGGCGCGGAACAGCACCGTCGCGGTGGCGAAGACCGCGCCGAACACGAGCCCGATCGCCAGCGAGCCGAGGATCCCGACGAAGGGATTCGGCACGATCGTGACGGTGATGATGGCGGTGACGCCGCCGAGGGCCATCAGCCCCTCGAGCCCGAGATTGAAGACGCCGACGCGCTCGGACAGCACTTCGCCCAGCGCGGCGAGGCCGAGGACGCCGCCGGCGAGAAAGGCGGTGAAGAGAATGCCCGTGAGCAGCTCCAACCTACGCCTCCTGGGCGACCACGTGGGTGGCGACGATGCGGTAGTGCGCCACCTGCTCGCCGATCGCCGTGAAGAACAGGATCAGCCCGGTCATCGCCAGCACGTCGTTGAGCAAAATCCCCTGCGCCTGCAGGATGATGCCGGCGTTGAGAATCACCGCCATCACGAAGCCGCTGAAGACGACGCCGATCGGCGAGCCGCCGGCGAGGACTGCGACGATGATCCCAAGATAGCCGAAGTTGTTCGAGATGCCGCCTTGCAGCCGATGCACGGTGCCGGCGACCTCGAGCATGCCGGCGATGCCGGCGATGGCGCCGGATATCAGCATCACCGAGATGAGCCGGCTGCGCACCGGGATGCCGGCGTAATGCGCTGCGAAAATGTTGGCGCCGCTGATTCGGACCTCATAGCCCCAGCGCGTATAGCGAATGAGCAGGGCCATGAGGACGACGGCGGCGACGGCGACGAGGATGCCGGCGTGCAGGCTGCCGGAGAGGTTCGGCACCTCGTAAGGAATGCGCGCCGTCGCCCCCAGCACCGATTGCTTGCGGTCGCGCCAGAGGCCCGTCGAGAGATAGTTGACGACCAGCACGGCGACGAAGTTCAGCAGCAGGGTCGTGATGATCTCGTTGACGTTGGCATAGGCGCGCGCCAGCGTTGGTACGAGGATCCAGAGCGCGCCACCGATCCCGCCGGCCAGGAACATCGCGGTCAGCATCAGCCAAGGCGGCCCGCTGAAGAAGAGTCCGACGCCGGTCGCGAAGACCGCACCGATATAGAATTGCCCCTCGGCGCCGATGTTCCAGAGGCCGATCCGCAAGGTCACCGCGGCGGCAAGCCCGGTCAGCATCAGCGGACCGAACAGCAGCCCGAAATCCTCCAGGCCGAATTCCGAGCCGAAACTCGCGGTCAGCACCTTGGCCGCGAGCGTGAAGGCGTTGTGACCGGAGATGGTGACGGCGATGCCGCCGACGACGAAGGCGAGGCCGATCGCGACGGCGTGCGCCGCGACTGCGATCTCGGGCCTGACCGACGGAAGACGTTGGAGCCGGAACGCCACCTAGGCGACCCTCTCGCCGTGCTTGGTCTTGCCGCCCATGAGGAGGCCGATCTCTTCCATGTCGGCGCCTTTGGCGTTGAAGATCCCCATGATGCGCCCCTCGTAGAGAACGGCGATCCGATCGGCCAGATTGAGCAATTCCTCGAGCTCCTCGGAGAACATGACGACCGCGACGCCGCTGTCGCGCAGCGCCACGAGATAATCGATCATCGTATTGATCGCACCGACGTCGAGGCCGCGCGTCGGATAGGCGGCGACCAGCACCGACTTGGCGATGCGCATCTCGCGGCGTGCGACGAGCCGCTGCTGATTGCCGCCGGAGAGATTGCGGACCGGCATCTGGAAGCTGGGGATGCCGACCTCGGCATCCTTGGCGATGCGCTTGGCAAGCGCGGCGGCGCTGCCATGGTCGATGAAGTGCCCGCGAGCCACGGGCGGGATGACGTATTCGCGCAGCACGGCGTTGTCGATGATCGAGAGCGACGGTGCGAGGCCGCTGCGCAGGCGATCCTCGGGGATGTGGCCGATGCCGGCGTCGCGGAACATCGCCGGATTCGACGAGGGCACGCGGTAGCCGGCGATCACGATATCGCCGCCCTGGAGCGGGCGGACGCCGGTGAGGACCTCGCTGAGCTCGCGCTGGCCGTTGCCGGCGACGCCGGCGATGCCGAGAATCTCGCCGGCACGCAGCTCGAGTTCGATGCCGGTGAGCGCCGGCAAGCCGCGGTCGTTGAGCGCCGAGACGTCCTGCAGCACCATCGGCGGCGGGTCGCCGGGGTTCGCCTGGTGCGGCGACGCCGGCCGCGCATGGTGCAGGACGACGTCTCGGCCGACCATCAGATTGGCGAGGATGCTGGGCGTGCAGCCCGCCGCCTCGCGCAGCGCGACCTTCTTGCCGGCGCGGAGGATGGTGATGCGGTCCGAAATCGCCAGCACCTCATCCAGCTTGTGGCTGATGAAGACGACGGAATTGCCGGCGGCGCGGAACTGGCGCAGCGCCTTGAAAAGCTCGCGTGCCTCGGGCGGCGTCAGCACCGCCGTCGGCTCGTCGAGGATCAGGATGCGGGCGCCGCGCGCCAGAACTTTCAGTATCTCGACGCGCTGCTGCTCGCCGGCCGAGATCTCGTCGATGCGCGCCTCGGGGCGGACCGCAAGGTTGAATTTCTCGGCGAGGATCCGGGTCCGGTCTTCGATATCTTTGGCGGAGATGAGGACCGGCGTCTCGCCCCATCCGAGATGGATGTTCTCGGCGACGGTGAAGGCCTGGATAAGCTTGAAATGCTGGTGGATCATGCCGATCCCGGCGCCGATCGCCTGCGCCGGCGAGACGAAGCGGGTCGGCTGGCCGTCGAGCAGGATCTGACCGGCATCCGGCTGGTAGATGCCGGTCAGGACGTTCATCAGCGTCGACTTGCCGGCGCCGTTCTCGCCGAGCAGCGCATGGATCTCGCCCGCCCGGATATCGAAATCGACGGCGTCGTTCGCGATCAGCCCCGGGAAGATCTTGGTGATTCCCCGCAGCGAGACCACCGGCGCGGCGTCGGGGTCGGCGACGTGGCCGACCCCGTGCGCAAGCGAACGATCCAACGCGACGCTCATTGCTGCCTCTCGTCGATCGGATGGGTCGATCAGGTGGCGAGACCGGTGACGCCCTCGACCGCCCAGTTCCAGTTGTAAAGCGCCATGTCGTCCATCTTCTCGCCGGCGGCGATCTTCACCTTGCCCGCGGAATCCTTGATCTCGCCGGCGAAGGGGTTGAAGCCGTCCTTCAGCATCTTAGTCCGGACGGCGTCCGCCGTCTGGCGAACGTTCTCGGGGACGCTCTCGCCCCAGGCGTCGCGATCGACGCCCTCGCCGAGCGGCAGGAGGATTTGCTCGTTGCCGGTCCAGGTGCCGGCGAGGCGCTTGCGGGTCTGCTCGACGTAGAACTTCCGCCAGTCCACGACGCAGGAGGTGACGTAGGACTTCGGCCCATAGCGGCGGACGTCGGTGTTCCACATCGCCGCCGGGATGCCGCGCTTCTCGGCGACCTGGAGATAGGCGGCCTCGTCCATGATGCCGAAGAGGAAGTCGGCGCCGTTGTCGAGCAGCGCCGTGCCGGCCTGGCTGGCGCCCTGCGGATCGAACCAGGAATTGATCGAGATGACCTGGGTCGTCGCCTTCGGATTGACCGACTTCGCGCCCATCTGGAAGGCGTTGACGCTGGTGAAGACCGAGGGAACCGGGAATGAGGCGACATAGCCGAGCTTTCCGGTCTTGCTCATCAGCCCGGCGGCGACGCCGATCACGTAGGTCGGCATCCAGTGCTTCACGTAGTACCAGCTGAAGTTGTCGGCGACGCGGTGGCCGTTGCACTCCATGAAGGCGACCTTCGGCGCGCGGTTGGAAACCTCCGCCAGGAGATCGCCGTACTCGGACGAGCTGAAGATCAGGGTGGCGTTCTCGGCGACGAACTGGCGGAAGGTGCGGGTCGCGTCGGCGGAATAGGGGATGGTCTCGATCTCGAGGTATTTCGCCTTGGGGAATGCCGCCTTGACGGCGACCAATCCGTCATGATGCGTCGAGGTCCAGCCTTCGTCCGAGATCGGGCCGACGTGGCCGAAGGCGATCACCGCATCCTCCTCCTTCACGGCGCCGAGCGCGCCGGCACCGTAGGCCGACGGCACCACGAGCCCGGTGTTGCCGAGCAGGGAGGCGCCGGCCGCGGTGCCGGCCATCGTCAGGAACTTGCGCCGCGATGGATTCTTCAGATCGAACATGTCGTGACCCCCAGGTTGACCAGATGGACGTTGATGATAGCGGTGTTGAATGCGGCCGCCGTCACGGGCCCGCCGCCAGTGCGATCTGCGCCGACCAGTCGGCGAGAACTGCCGATTTGGTGACGTCGTCGAGCCATGCGGCGCGCAGCCCGTTGAGCGCGAACTCGCCCAGCTCGTCGCGGCCGAAGCCCATGCCGGCGACGTGGAGATACTCGGCGGCGAGATCGGTGCGAAACATGCCGGGATCGTCGGTATTGATCGTGATCGCCAAACCGAATTCTCCCATCCGGCGGATCGCATGATCGCTTGCCGTCAGGTCGCGCCACGGCGTCGTGAAGAGCGTCGTCGTCGGACAGCAGGTGAAGAAGATGCCATCCTCGCGACACAGAGCCATCAGCGCGGGATCGTCGACGACGTGGTAGCCGTGATCGATCCGGCGGCAACCGAGCGACCCGATCGCAGTGCGGACGTTCTCGGCCGGGCCGTTCTCTCCGGCATGCGCCGTGACGCGGAGCCCGGCAGCGCGAGCGCGGGCGTACATCGCCGCGTAGGGGTCGGGCGGGTAGGGGAGCTCGTTGTAGTCGAGTCCGATGCCGATGACCTCGTCGGGCCGGTCGGCGAGAACCATGTCGAGGAACTCCTCGCCCTTCGCCGGGCCGAGTTCGCGGTTGTGGGCGGGGATGAGCCGCGAGAGGATGCGATGGTCGCGCTCTGCGTCGCGCATCCCCGCGAGGATGCCTTCGAGCATCGTCGAATAAGCGACGCCGAACTCGAGATGCGCCTGCGGGCTGAAGAAGAACTCGACATAGCGCGCGCCGCAGGATGCCGAACGTCCCAATGCCTCATAGGTGATGCGATGGAAATCGGCTGCATCGCGCACCGATTGGGAGATCAGATCGTAGACCTTGAGAAAGGCGCCGAGGTTGGGAAAATCGTAGAGCTCGGAAACTTCGCGGACGATCGGCAAGGTTACGCCGTGCTTGCGCGCAAGCTCCACGACGGTCGGCGCCGCGATGGCACCTTCGAGATGAAGATGGAGCTCCGCCTTCGGAATCATCCTGACAAAGCTTTCGATCTCGACGGCCATGCCCTTCCTTTCGCGGTGCGCGGGGCGTCCGCGCGCCAGCTCATCGCATTCTGCAAAGCCTATGCCACTTAATGGTCATTTGTGGCTTGGGTCCGGCGCGCGGTGAAAGACGCGGCCCGGTGCGGCCGCGAAACCGCACCCCCCGAATTCGCCTAGAAAGGAGGCAGAATCGTCTCTCTTTTTGAGCGGTCATGCGGCGCCCTGGACGATCGCACCGGCGACGAAGACGGCAACGATGTTCGCCCGCGTCACGCCGTTCAGGGTCTTCTGCAGGACGTCCTCGCCGCTGTCCTCGGCGAAGACCTGCAGATTGCTCCCCGGAGCGTCGGGATCGATGATCATCGCATCGAATTCATAACCCGGCCGGAACAACCCGATCGGCAAATCGAGCACGTTGCCGCCGCCGGCAGTCGCGAGCCAAAAGGCCTCGGCGAAATCGATGCGCGACCCGGCAACGCCGCGCTCGGCGGGCGGGCGGCGCGGGTCGACGCCGCTCTCCAGCGCGCGCGAGGCGACGACGGCGAACCGCACGCTGTCGAAGAGCGAGGCGCTGGCGCCGCCGGCAATGTCGGTGCCGAGTCCGACGTTGACGCCACGCTGCAGCGCCGCGCGCACCGGAAGGACCGCACGGGCGAAGAAGAAATTCGAGAGTGGACAGTGTGCGATCCCGGCGCCGGCGCCGGCGATGCGATCGAGATCGCCGGGCGAGAGGAGATTGCCATGCGCGAGGATCGAGCGCCGCGTCAGCAGCCCGAAACCGTCGAGCGCCGCGGCATCGCTGACGCCGCAGCGGTCGAGGACGAAGCCGTGCTCCCAGTCGCTCTCCGAGCAATGCGTCTGGATGTGGCATCGCATCGCCGCGGCGAGGTCACCGAGACCCCGCAGCAACGCGTCGCTGCAGGCGGGAATGAAGCGCGGGGTGATCGCCGGCAGGATCCGCGCCGCGCCGTTGCCTGGCAACGCGCGGAGCTGCGAAATGAAAGCGCTCGTCTCTGCGATCGCCGCTTCCGGCGAGGGATCGCGATAATACTCGGGGCATTGCGCCGGGTCGTCTTGGGCGACGCGGCCGACGATCGCGCGCTGGCCTTTCGCGAGACAGATCTCCGCAAGAAGCCGGCTCGCTTCGAGATGGCGCGTCGCGAAATACACCGCCGTCGTCGTGCCGTTCGCGAGGAGCGTATCGACTAGGGCGCCGTAGATCGGCGCGGCATAGGCGGTGTCGGCAAACCGCGCCTCGAGCGGAAACGTATAGTCGTTCAGCCATTCCGCGAGCGGGCGATCGAGCGCCTTGCCGAGCTGCGGGAACTGCGGCGCATGGATGTGCAGATCGACGAGGCCGGGCAGCAGGAACTGGCGCGGCGTCAGCGTCGTCAGCCTTTCCGCCGCGGCGAAGTGCGCGACCGCAGCGGAGCCATCCGGCGTCCGGGCGTCGCTTGTTGAGATGATGCGTCCGGCGTCGTCGACGACGATCACCGCATCCTCGACGATCTCGATCGCGCCGCGCCGCGGCGCGTGCATCGTCCGCCCGCGGATCGCCCAATCCGTCAATTGCTCTTGGCGCGCAGCGCCAGCGCGTGCTCGCGGAACCGCGCGCGGATCTCCGCCTCGTCGACGCCGGCGACCTGCCCCTGATCGTAGAGGATCCTGCCGTCGCAGATCGTCGTGCGGACGTCGTCGGCGCGGCTCGAATATACCAGCGCCGCCGCGACGTCGTAGACCGGCAGCGTATGCGGCTTATCGAGATCGACGACGATGACGTCGGCGATGCCGCCGATCGTCAGCCGGCCGGCCTCGGGCCGGTGCATCGCATCGGCGCCGGTCGCCGTCACCATCTCGAGCAGCTCGCCGGTGCGCAGGAACTCGACGTCGCCGGTCTCGTCCTTGTTGATGCAGCCGGCGAATTTCATCTCCTGGAACAGATCGATCGTGTTGTGGCTGGCCGGACCGTCGGTGCCGATGCCGATCGTGATGCCCGCCTCGCGCGCCGCGCGCAACGGCAGCGTGCCGGAGGCGAGCTTGGCGTTGCACGTGGCGCAATGCGCGATCTTGACCTGCGTCTCGGCGATGATCGCGATGTCCTCGGTGGTCAGCTGCGTGCAATGCGCCGCGGTGACGTCGGGGCCGAGGAAGCCGAGATCGGCGAGAAACTTGACCGAGGTCGTGCCGTAGGTCTCCGCCATGTAGCGCGTTTCCTGCGGTGCCTCGGCGAGATGGGTGTGGATCGTGACGCCGAGCGCATCGGCGGTCTCGCGCACCAGCCGGTACATCTCGGCGCCGACCGAGTAGGTCGCATGCGGCGACAGCGCGATGCGCAGCCTGCCGTCCTGCGTCCCGTGCTGCGCCGCGACGAGATCGCCGAAGCCGTGCAGCGTCCGCCACGACCAGTCGGTGATCGGCTGGTAGATGCCGCGATCGGCGAAGCCGTAGCCAAGCGTCGCGCGCAGCGGGATGATCTCTAATGCGCGGATCTGCGGCGCGACGTCGTAGGCATCGAAATGCTCGTTGAAGCAGGTAATGCCGCCGCGCGCCATCTCGACGAGTCCGGCGAGATTAGCCCAATAGAGCGTCTCGGGATCGAAGTTGCTCTTCATCCGCCACATCGTGCTCAGCCATTCGAAGAGCTTGACGTCCTCGAGGAGGCCGCGCAGCAGCATGTTCGAGGCGATGTGGGTGTGGCAGTTGACGAGGCCGGGCATTACCGCGCAAAGCTCGGCATCGATCACCCGTCTGGCGCCGGCGATGTCGACCGAACCGGCGGGGCCGAGCGCGAGAATCCGGTTGCCCGAGATCGTCAGCGTGCCGCGCTCGATCGGCGCCGCGCCGGCCATCGGGAGGATCGTGCCGTTGACGATCGCGATGTCGATCGGCGGGCTGGGTGGCGTCATGATTCTCCTTTGCGATCAGGCAGCATAGACGCGGTGCATCGCCTCGTCGTGGCGGGCGAGCAGCTCGCCGAGGTCGGCGCTCTGCAGCGCGCCCTTGGCGACGATCTCGCGGCCGTTGATGTAGGAGTAGTCGACGCGGAAGGGACCGCACATGATCAGCGCGGCAAGCGGGTCGCGCTGGGTTCCGGCGAAGGCGAGCTGGCGCATGTCGATCGCGATGAAGTCGGCGCTCATGCCCGGCGCGAGATGGCCGATGTCGTCGCGGCCGAGCAGCCTCGCGCCGCCACGCGTCGCCATCGTCAGCGCCTCGCGGGCACTGAGCGCCGTCGGGGTGCCGCCGAAGCCGCCGCGGCCGCCCGGCGCCTCCGAGAGGTAGCGCGCCGGCGCCACGCGCTGCAGCAGCTGCGCCAGGCGCGCCTCGAGGAACATGTTGCTGGTATCGTTCGAGGCCGAGCCGTCGACCCCGAGACCGACCGGGACCCCGATGTCGAGCATCTGGCGGATCTTGGCGATGCCCTGGCCGCAACGCATGTTGGCCGAGGGGCAATGCGCGACGCCGGTGCCGGTCTCGGCGAAGCGGCGAATCTCGTCGTCGTTCATGAAGATCGCATGCGCGAACCAGACGTCGTCGCCGAGCCAGCCGACCGATTCTGCGAAGGCGACCGAGCGCATGCCGTAGATGCTTTCGCAATACGTCTCTTCATCGAGCTCCTCGGCGAGATGCGAGTGCAGGCGGACGCCGGGATGCGAACGGGCGAGGGCGGCGGCCTCCTTCATCAGGCCGGGCGTCACCGAGAAAGGCGAGCAGGGAGCGAGGACGATCCGGCGCATCGAATGCCGCGCCGGGTCGTGATAGGCCAGGATCAGCCGCTCGGAATCCCTGAGGATCGCGTCTTCGTTCTCGACGCAGGAATCCGGCGGCAGGCCGCCCTGGCTCTCGCCACGCGACATCGCGCCGCGCGCCGCGTGGAAGCGGATTCCGATGGCCTGCGCCGCCTCGATCTCGCTGTCGACGCGGGAGTTGTTCGGCAGCACGTAGAGATGGTCGGAGCTCGTGGTGCAGCCGGAGAGGATGAGCTCCGCCATGGCGACACGCGCGCTGGCATAGATCGCAGCGTCGTCGAGCCGCGACCACACCGGGTAGAGCGTCTTCAGCCAGACGAAGAGCTCGTCGTCCTGGACCATGACTCGCGTCAGGTTCTGGTACATGTGATGGTGCGTATTCACCATCCCCGGCATGACGATGTGACCGGCGAGGTCGAGCGTGCGGTCGGCGGGCGAATCGGCCAGCTCCGCCGCGCTGCCGATCCGCTCGATGACGTTGTCGCGGATCAGCATGGCGGCGTCGCGGAGCTCGCGCCGTGCGTTGTCGAAGGTGGCGAGCACGGCGATGTTCTTGACCAGCAGGGTCGTCACGGCTTGTCCTCGGGTGGCGGCGTCGTTCAGACGACAAGGAGCACGAAGCTGCTCTTCGAGACGAGGCAGTCGGGGCACACCCAATCGTCGGGGATGTCCTCGAACCGCGTCCCCGGGGCGATGCCGGAATCCGGGTCGCCCAGGCTCTCGTCGTAGATCCAGCCGCAGACGCGGCAGATCCATTTCGGCGTCGCGTCGCTGTCGGTCTCGACGCGCGGCGCCTCGTCGGTCGCCCTCATGCTGCACCTGCCGAGGCGTGCAGGCGGCGGTCGAAGGCGAGGCGGCCCTTCTCCTCGAGGGCGAAGGCGCCCCAGACGCGCTGCCGGACGCGATCCTGGCGATCGGCGGTCGTCGCGTAGCGGTGCACCACCATGCGGCCGAGCGCGATGTGGAAATCCTCGTCCGGAATGATCTTGTCGATCAGCTGCCGCGTCGCCTCCGGGATGCGGGGGCGAAGACCCTCGAAGGCGTTCATCACGCCGATCTCGCCGGTGATGTTATGGGCGCAGACGCGCTCCAG
>JAQGID010000007.1 GCA_028291405.1 Rhodospirillales bacterium
CCCTCGAAGGTGATGAAGCGTCCGGCAGCTGGCGGCGCCGAGACCACACCCGCCCCTAGCGCTTGAAGACCAGCGCGCCCAGCGCCGCGCCGACGCGGCCGATCCGGCCGAGCCGGTCGACCGGGGCGGCGGCGACGAGCGGGAACTCGGTCGGCGCCATGCCGGGAACAGTGACGACGAGCTTGCCGACCTGCTGGCCTTGCGCGATCGGCGCCTTGATAGGGCCGTCGTAGACCTCGGTCACCTTCATATCCTTGCGCGAGCGGCGCGGAATGGTGACGGTCGCCTCGGTCGCGACGGTCAGCGGCACCTTGGCCTGGGCGCCGAGCCACACGTCGGCCTGGTCGATCGTGTCGCCCGGCTTGAAGAGCGGAAAGGCGCCGAACTCGCGGAAGGCCCAGTCGAGAACCCGCTCGCTCTCGGTGATGCGCGACTTCATGGTCGGCAGGCCGGCGAGCACCATGATGATGCGCTGGCCCTCGCGGATGGCGGAGCCGGTGAGGCAATAACCGGCCTCGTCGGTATGACCGGTCTTGAGCCCGTCGGCGCCGACGTTCTGATAGAGCAGCGGGTTGCGGTTGCCCTGCTTGATGCCGTTATAGGTGAAGTCCTTCTCGGACTCGAACTTATAGTATTCCGGGAAATCGTCGATGATGTGCTTGGCGAGGATCGTAAGGTCCTTGGCGGTCATGTAGTGCTCGGGATCGGGCAGTCCGGTGACGTTCGCGAAATGGCTGCCGGCGAGGCCGAGCTCCTGCGCCTTCTTGTTCATGAGATCGACCATCGCCTGCTCGCTGCCGGCCAGGCCTTCGGCGAGGACGATGCAGGCGTCGTTGCCCGACTGGACGATGATGCCGCGCAGCAGATCCTCGATCCGGACGCGGCCGCCGAGGGGCACGAACATCTTCGAGCCCTGCGTCCGCCAGGCCTTCTCGCTGACCGGCAACGTGTCGTCCATCGTCGCCTTGCCGGTCTTCAGGAAGTCGTCGAAGACCGTGTAGTAGAACATCATCTTGCTCATCGAGGCGGGCGCCATCCGCTCGGTGCCGTTCTTGTCGAGCAGTACGGCGCCGGTGCGGTAATCGACGACATAGGCATTGCGCGCCTCGGTCGCGATCCCCTGCCCGCTGTCGGGCGCGGCAGCCTGGCCTGCCGGAGCCTTGCCGGCGGCCGATTTCTTCGGCGCCGGGGCGGTGGCCTTCTGGGGCGGGTTCGCGGCGCCGGCCGGCCCGGTGCACAGCGGCAGGATGATTGCCGCGGCGAGCACGGCGCCGGCGAAGCGCGTCACACCGGCGCCAAGCAAGAAACATGGCCGGAAGATTGTCGATGTCTGGGTCATGATCGAACTTGTCCGGGACGATTTGGTCGGCATGGCAGCCTCACGAATGATGCGGCGCGATTGCGCCGAAAATGCGGTTCGCGGCACGCATCAATCAACCACGATGCGTGCGTCGGTCAGACCGGAATCGACGACGCGTCCGAGAAGACGATCGGCCTCGTCGACGGTTTGAATCGGCCCCAGGCGGACGCGAAAGAGCTCGATGCCCTGGGAGCGGACGCCGGTGATTCGCACGGTCCCCAGCGGATCGAGCCGGCTCTTGGCGCGTTGCGCATTGTCCGACCGCGTGAAAGCCCCGGCCTGAATATAGATCTGCGTCGCCCGGACGGCGACCTGACTGACCTTTTCCGGCGGCGGCGCCAGCGGGGCAGCGCTGGCGACCTGGGGGGCCTGCGGCGCCACGAAGGGCCGGCTGGCGCTCGACACCGGCGGCAGCGGTGCGGCGGTGGCGCCGGGCGGCGGTGCCAGAGCGGCACTCGTCACCGCGACCACCGGCGCCGACCGCGGCGTCTCGGTCGCGGCGGTCAGCTTGTCGTCGCCGCCGCCACGCCGTGCCAGGCTCACCGCCTGGATCGTCTCGGGGACCAGGATCTTGACGCGGACCTTGGCCGTGCCCTTCCCCTCGAATCCGAGCAGCTGAGCCGAGCGGCGCGATAGATCGATGATCCGGCCGCGCGCATAGGGGCCGCGATCGTTGATGCGGATCTGGATCGAGCGTCCGTTCTCGAGATTGGTGACCTGGGCGACGGTCGGCATCGGCAGGGTGCGATGCGCCGCCGTCACCGAATTGAGGTCGAAGACCTCGCCGTTGGCGGTATAGCGGCCGTGGAACTGCTCGCCGTACCACGAGGCGATGCCCGTCTCGTCGTAGTTCCAGTCCTCGGCGGGATAGTACCAGACGCCGTCGATCTGATAGGGATTGCCGACCTTGTAGCCGGCCTTGCCCGACTGCGCGGTGGCGCTCGGCCGTGGCGCCGTCGCGCACCCCGCCATGACGACCGCCACAAGCAGGAGGACGAGCGGCGGCAAAAAGCGGCGCAGTGACAGCATCTGGTAGGGCTAACCCGCGAAACGAGCAGATTTAGTCACTCTACCGTCCTTCCAGGCCATCGGCAAGGTAGCCCACCGCACTCCCGAAATAGAGCGAATTGTTCCATTTCAGGATTGTCTTGAAGTTGTCGTAGACGAGATAGGCGGAGTCGCCGGGCAGGATAAGCGAGGCCGACAGGTCGCGTTGCGGCAGCTCGCCGCCGTCGGCTCGCCGCACGCCCAGCCGCCGCCACTCGCTCAACGGCTTGCGGGTCTCGATGCCGGCCAGCGAGCGATCGAAGCCGGGCGCGAGCTTCACCGCCCGGCCCCAGGTCTCGTCGGCGTGCCAGCCGACGCGCGACAGGTAGTTGGCGATCGAAGCAAAGACGTCTTCGCGGCGGTTCCAGATGTCGCGCTTGCCGTCGCCGCGCCAGTCGACGGCGTAGCTGAGAAAGCTGGACGGCATGAACTGGCTTTGCCCCATCGCGCCGGCCCACGAGCCGAGCATCGCCTCGGGCGCGATGTCGCCATGGTCGAGGATCTTGAGGGCAGCGATCAGCTCGCCGCGGAAGAAGGCGCTGCGCCGCCCGTCATAAGCCAGCGTCGCGAGCGCGCCGACCACCGGGAAGCCGCCGGTGAGTCGGCCGAAATCCGATTCGATCCCCCATAGCGCGACAATGAAGCGCGGCTGCACGCCGTAGCGCTTGCCGATCTCCTCGAGGAGCGGCCGGTTGTCGGCGAGCCGCTGCTGTGCCGTCGCGACGCGTGCCGGCGTCACGACGCGCTGGAGATAGTCCTCGAAGCTGAGGGTCTTCTCGGGCTGCCGCTGGTCGAGCTCGATGACGCGCGGAATCGGCTGCAGCCCGGCCAGGGCGCGATCCAGCGTCACCGGGCGCACGCCCTGCGCCAGCGCATCCTGGCGCAGTCCCACGAGCCAGGTCGCGAAGTCCTGGGTGTTGGCGGCGGCAGGAAAGGCAGTGAAGGGCAAGAGAATGAGGGAAGCGATCAGAACCAGATGCCGAAGCTTCACTAGGGACCTCTTTCGATATGCGGATCGAGGGTTCAACCGGTGGCGGGGCCGATACGGCTCGTTTGCATCCGACGTCCTCGTTGGTCTTGTTAGACGATGCCGCCAGCGAGTGCAAATTAACCAAGGCATGGCATTGCCGGTTTCCTCGATAACCCCGCGCGGCGGCGCGCTGCCTCGCAATAGAGCCCACGATCTCTTGACGAACCCTTAACCAAACTCACCCGGGATCGCGGGAAGTTTTCGCAGAATGACGCGACTCGGCGCCGGACAGGAAAAGCCGCTTGTGGTTTCGATACGATTTCGATATATCTAAATAATCCAATCACCCTTCGGGAGGTCACCATGCATTTCCATTCACACCTTCACTGGATGCGGCGCCGCTTCGCCCATGGGCTGTTCGGCGGCGGCCCGGGCTTCGGCCGTCACGGCTGGCGCGGCGGCATGCGCCGCGGCCGCCTGCTCGACCACGGCGACTTGCGCTTCGTCATCCTCCAGCTCGTCGCCGAGAAGCCGCGCTACGGCTACGAGCTGATCAAGGCGATCGAGGAGAAGTTCGGCGGCGTCTATACGCCGAGCCCCGGCGTCGTCTATCCGACGCTGACGCTGCTCGAGGAGCTCGGCAACGTCGCGGTCGCGGCGCAAGGCGCGAAGAAGCTCTACACCATCACCGCCGAGGGTACCGCCTTCCTCGCCGAGAACAAGGCCACGGTCGAAGCCGTCTTCGGCCGCATCCATGAGGCCAGCCAGGCGCACGGCACCACGCCGGCGCCGCAGATCGTGCGGGCCGTCGAGAACCTGAAGCTCGCGCTGTCGCTTCGCCTGTCGCGCGGTCCGGTGAGCGAAGAGCAGGCCTTGCGCCTAGCGGCGGCGATCGATGCCGCTGCCGCGGAGGTTGAGCGCACGTGACGGCAGGTATGTTGAAGGCGGTGGTGATCAAATCACGGCCAAGCTGATCAAATCTTGTTCGGCTGCCGTCAAATCACTATTCGCAATACGCGAGAACCTGCTAAAAAGGACCTGTACAGGGCGGAGCAACCGCCTATTGGGACCGCGGGAACGGGGAAAGAATTCTTGTTTCGCAGGGTGCCATCAATCGTCAAGAAAGGGTCTCTTGCCATGAAGAAGCGCCGTAACGATCGTCTCGCCTTCGCCGTCGCCGCCGCCCTCCTGCTCGGTGCGTCCTCCGCAGCGTTCGCGCAGGCGCCGAGCACCGCCGCCGGCCAGAACTCCACCTCAGCCGAGGAGTCGAAGAACCTGGCCAAGCACAAGCTCGAGAGCTATGGCTTGACGGACCCCAAGCTCAAGCAGCTGAAGCACGGCTGGAAGGGCACCGCGATGAAGGACGGCAAGCCCGTCAACGTTGAGCTTCGCGAGGATGGCAGCGTCACGATCAAGTAGTCACGCCGCAGATCTGCCGTCCGCGGGGCACGACGCTCCGCGATCCGACGGCATGACTGATCGCCGCCCCTGCTGACCAGCACGGGGCGGCGTTCCATTTTGGGCAGGCGATTGGTCTAGGCGCCCTTGCCGAGGACGTAGCGGCCGCGCTCGTCGCGCGAGATTCCCGGGGCATCGCCGAGCGCCTCGAGGGCGCGGATGATCTCGCGGCCGTCGCGGCTGCCGGTCGCCGCCATCAGCTCGGCGAAATGCTTGGGGCCGTTCTCCAGCGCGGCGCGGATCGTCGCGAAGCGCGGACCGTCGTAGCGCGGCGGCTCCGGCACGGTCTGCTCGAGCCGCCCAGCGGTGCCGAAGGCCCAGGTCAGATCGAACCCCGCCTTGGCGCCGATCCTGCCACCCTGCAGCGACGGGTCGAGCGGCAGGGCACGCAGCCCGCCCTGGACGATGAGGTCGCGGTCAGCCTGGAAGCGCGTCGCCAGCGCCCAGTCGATCTGCTGGTCGGAATAGATGTCGATGTCGGGATCGACGACGAAGACGTTCTTGACGTTGGCGAGACTGCCGAACACCGCGTTGATGGCGTTGCGCGCCTCGCCGGGAACGCGCTGGCGTATCGCGATGCGGACGTTGAAGAGACCGCCGCTCGCCGGCGTCGCATAGACCGCGACCGGCTCGCGGATCGCCGTCTCGAGGGCACGCCAGACGAGGCTTTCGGATTTCAGGGCGTTGAGCATCGCGGTATCGGTACAGCTCATGGCCCGGCCGCTGATCGTCGCCGTCTGAAACAGCGCGTCGCGGCGCCGGGTGATGGCGGTGCAGTGGAAGAGCGGGTTCTGCTTGACCCCGCCATAGTAGCCGAGGAACTCGCCGTAAGGTCCCTCGGCCTCGACGTAGCCCTTGGCGTCGAGATAGCCCTCGAGGACGCATTCCGCATCGGCGGGCACGCGGATGTCGTTGGTGACGCCCTTGACGACGGCCAGCGGCGCGGCGCGCAGCGAGCTGATGAGGCCGAGCTCGTCGACCGGCAGCCGCATGCTCGAGGCGACGAGGTCGATCGGATGGGCGCCGACGACGAAGCTGATCGGCAGGTTCTCGCCGCGCTTGACGCTGGCTTCGTAGATCGCCCGCAGATCGCTGGGCGAGACGGCGTCGATGCCGGTCACGGTGCGACCGCGCACCATCAGGCGGCGCATGCCGACGTTGGTCCAGCCGGTCTTGCTGTCGACGGTGTAGTCGATCGAGGCCGAGATGTAGAGACCGCCGTCGAGCCCGTGCTGCAGATGGATCGGCAGCGCCGTCAGGTCGATGTCGGCGCCGGTCTGGACGATTTGCTGCACCGGTGCCTCGGAGCCCGGCACGTCGACCAGCTCGGGCGCCAGGGCGAGGCGGCGCAGCAGCTCGGGCAGCAACGCCTGCGGCGTGACGCCGAAAGCCTTTGCGAGCCGGCCGCGGCTGGCGACGACGTTGCCGACGAGCTCGGCGCCTTCAGCCCCGACCTTGCGGAACCACACGGCCTTGGGATTGCCTTCGAGCGCGGCGCCGACGTCGGCGAGATCGGTCGCATCGTCGCGGATCTCCAGCTCGTCCGAGCCGGCCAGACTCTCGAGATAATTCCGCAGCCGAAAGCGATCATAGTCGATGGCGGAGACTTGCTCCGCGGCTGGCGCGTTCATCGCTCGCATCGCTTTTCCTCCGGACCCGATCGGTTGGCCGATCTTGTCCGGGAAATCACTCGACAATGCAACCGCGACGATGCCGGCTGGCGGCGCCAGTCAGTTGATCGTGTGCTGAAACAGCGTGATGCCCTTGATCAGATCGAAAGCACGCGCGAGCTGGTAGTCGTCGGGACCGCCGATCGCGGAGGCATCGGTGGCGTCGGAGCCATGCTCCCCTTGGGACGTGGCGGCCGGCGTCGTCCCCGGCGGGACGTTCGGTGGCGGAGCCGTCGTTGCGGTTGCCGGAGCGGCCGCTGCCGTTGCCGGGGCCGCCTTCGCCGCGTCGGGGTTGCGGAGGGCGCCGCGCAGATCGGATTCATGCAGCACGGTCTCGGCCGCGAGCTTCTCGATCTTCGCCGGTTCGACGACGATGTCGGGATCGATCCCTTTCGCCTGGATCGAGCGGCCGGCGGGCGTGTAATAGCGTGCGGTCGTCAGGACCATCGCGCCGGCATCTTTGATCGGGATGACGGTTTGAACCGAGCCCTTGCCAAAGGATTTGGTGCCGAGCACGACGGCGCGATGCCGATCCTGCAAGGCTCCGGAGACGATCTCCGAGGCCGAGGCCGAGCCGCCGTTGATCAGAACCACCATCGGCAGGTTCCGAATGCGATCGCCCTTCGGTTTCGCGTTGTAGCGATGCATGTCGTCGGCACGGCGGCCGCGGGTCGACACGACCTCGCCGCCGTCTAGGAAATCGCCGGCGATAGAAACCGCCTCGTCGAGGAGGCCGCCGGGGTCGTTGCGGAGATCGAGCACGACGCCCACCAGGCGATCGCCGGCCTGCTGGCGCGCCTTCGCGAGCGCGTCGTCGACGCCCTTTGCGGCATTTTCGCTGAAGCTGGCGACGCGGATGTATTCGACATTGTCCTGCAACCGCGCCTTCACTGCCTGGACGACGATCTTGGCGCGCGACAAGGTGATCTCGAACGGCTCGCGGCCTTCGCGCCGCAGCGTCAGCTTGACCTGCGTCCCGATCTGACCGCGCATGCGGTCGACGGCGTCCTGCAGCGACATCTCGCCGACCGGCTGACCGTCGATCAGGCCGATCAGATCCCCCGGCCGAATCCCGGCCCGCGCCGCCGGGGTGTCGTCGATCGGCGACACGACACGCAGGGCGCCCTCCTCCGGCGTGACCTCGATTCCGACGCCGCCGAACTCGCCTTGCGTCACCGTCTGGAAATCGCGATAGGCCTGCGCATTGAGGTATCGCGAGTGCGGGTCGAGGCCGCTCAGCATGCCGTTCAAGGCCGCATCGATGATCTTGTCGTCGGTGACCGGATCGACATAGTCGCTGCGCACCCGCTCGAAGACCTCGCTGAAGAGGTCGAGCGCTCGCAACGTCGAGGCGGAATCCGGCGTCGCCTCGGTGCGAGCGGCGGATGGCGCCAGAACGAGCACGGAAACGGCGGCGACGCAGATCCCAACGCGGTAGAGCATGCACATGATCCCTGAAAAGCCGTCTGGTCGGATTTTGCAAGCATTATGCCAGAGTCTCTCCGGCGCTTGCGTCGATGCTCCGCTTACCAGCGTCCGTGAAAACGGCCGCCGACGACGACCGATCCGACGACCGGCGGCGCGTAATAGTATCCGGGATATGCCGGGTAAGCGTAGCGATAGGGCCCGTACGGGTCGGCCGCGGCCACGCTGGCCGGCATCGTCGGGACGCTCTCGCCCTTGGCTGCCATGCATTGGACATAGCTCGCGTCATAGCGATGCTGCAGGCTGGCACCGGAAGCCCGCGCGGCGTTGCTGCCCGCTGCGCTGCCGAACAGTAGCCCGCCGCCGGCGCCTGCCGCGGCGCCCAAGCCTGGATTTCCCGCCGCCGCGCCGAGCGCCGCACCGGCAGCGGCGCCGATGACGGTGCCGACCGCGGCGCTCGAGACCGCGCTGTCGGTCGCCGCCTGCGCCGGCGATCCATTGCCGATCTGCAGTGAGGCGTATTGCCGGCAGCTGGTGTCGTCCTGCTGGAACTCGGCGAAGCTCTTGCCCTGCGCCGGCATCACCATGACATCGGGGCCGGTCGGGGGCGCGACGGCGCAGGCCGAGAGCGAGAGGATACCGACAAGAGTGACTGCGGGTCCGGGTTTCATGGGGGCCGTCATGAGCGGTAAATGGTGATGTGACGATGATACGTCGGTCCCGACCGGAATATCCCCAAGTCACCTCATCGTGAAGAAGCCCCGCGCGAAGCGGGGCCTCCGTTGCTCATTCTCAGCAATTATGATCACCGCCCTGGGTGCAGATGTATGGCTTGTACGCCGCCGGTGGCGGCGGATTCCGAACGGGCGCCGTACTCTGTGCCGTCGTGGTGTCCGACGATTTCGTGGCCGCCATGTTGTTGCCGGTGTCCGCGCAGCCGACCAGGGCCAGCAGCGCAGATGCGATCATGCCGAGCTTTATCGTATCCATCGAGAACCTCCCTTCTGGTCGATGCAGCCTGGCAGCAGGGCGACCCGCAGCGAGCTGCAGTCGACGTCGACACTCCCGGGCTGCTTCCCGGTACCTGCGACTTGCTAGAGAGTCAAAACGCCCGGCATCCGCGCCGATGTCCGATCATGAAATTTCTTTAATTTTGATCCCCGGCATCTCGATTTCGGGGGAGTCAATTCTATCGGTCGTTCATCCTCGAACGCCCGGAGGCGGCCAATGGTCGCCGACGCCGGCCGTGTCGAGCCAGCGGAGGAACGCATCGACTCGCTCGTCCCCTTCGTTCGGCGCCCAATCGGCGAAGACCTTGTCGGTCGTCGCGTCGTACGGGCCGGGCTTGATCTCGAGAACGACGGTGCTCGGCGCCGCCGACAGGATCGTGTGCCAGGCGCCGCCGGCAATCTCGACGACCGGCCGCTCGTCCGGCGACATCGCGAGCCACTCGTCGACGGCGCCATCGGCCGTGAATGTCACGATGTCGAGGCGGCCGCGCAACACGACGAACAATTCCCAGCGGTGATCCGCGTGACGGTGCGGCCGGACATAGGTTCCGGCGATGCCGACGTTGAGGAAGCGGCTGACCGGATCGCTCAGCGTCTCGTGCAAATTGTGGTTGGTGCGCCGGCGTTCCGATGCCGCCGCCCGCGCGATCAGCTCGTCGATCGCCGCCGCGGTTACCGTCTTCAGTGCCGTCGTCACGGCGCGACGACCGGCGAGGACCGTCTCGAATAATCGCTCATCTGGCCGGCTTTCGGTTTGCGACCGCTTCGCGGTGGATAGAGCCTGCGTATTGTCCGCGAGGGAATTGTTTGAAGCTACACCTCGATGCTCGATAGTTAAAGAACTCGCTGGTCTTTGTGAGGGGTCCAAGACCGACCTGCTACACCGATTGGGATCGCACAGAGTCTCCTTTCTTCGATTCATTTCCTGCGCATCGGCGAGCGCTCGATAGCAACGCCGCGGAATGCGGCCCAGCGGGGGTCGAGACTTCGATCTTCTCTGGTGCTATGATTCCGGATCTGACAGCGCGTTTGGCGATCACAGCGACCCCGTCTGAACGATCTTCCACCAAGATGCGCCCGATTCCGAGAGGCGGCGGCCGCCTTTTTCTTGCGCTTATACTGCTGATGGGGGCGGGAGCGGTGGCCTTCGTCTCCTGGCTGGGGCTGCGCGACCCGCTCGCCGCCTTGCCGCGCGCCACCGAGAACCCGGTCGCAACTGGATTTGCCGCGGAGCCGCGCGACGGGCGGTCGCTGCAGCACGTCGTGCTCGATGCGCCCGGCGTCGGCCGGATCGGGCTCGCAATCAGCCTGCCCGACCCGTTGCCGAAGCGGTCTCTGCCGATTGTTGTGGTGGTGGGCGGCCTCGCCACGGGCGAGAGGAACATCCGCCAAGTCCACGGCGTCGGCGACAACGCAATCGTTGGCTATGATTGGCCGATCCAGACCCGGCTGTTGTGGGGGTGGGATTTCATCCGCGAGGCGCCCGACCTTTACGATCGGGCCCTTTGCGTGCCCGGTCAAATCGCTGCGGCGCTGGACTGGCTCGCCGGCCAGGGCTGGGCCGATGCCCAGCGGATCAGCCTTCTCGGCTACTCATTGGGTGCGCTGGCGGTCCCCGCTGCGCAACGCCTCGCCGAGTTCCGGGGCCGCGTGATCGGCTGGACGGTGCTGGCCTATGGCGGCGCGCCGGTCGGCGCCCTGCTCGCCGCCAACCCCTACCTGAAGCCCCGCTGGGCGGCGCCCATCCTCTCCCGCGTCGCCGACCTGGTGTTCCGACCGGTCGAGCCGGGCGAGCATCTCCCACATCTCCGAGGACGGTTCCTCCTCGTCGGCGGCCGGGACGACGCC
>JAQGID010000023.1 GCA_028291405.1 Rhodospirillales bacterium
TTGACCAGCTTCGGCGCGCCGGACTTCTCGCTGTGCTCCATGACCACCACCACGCGCTTGACGCCGGCCACCAGGTCCATGGCCCCGCCCATGCCCTTCACCATCTTGCCCGGCACCATCCAGTTGGCGAGGTCGCCGTTGGCGGCCACCTGCATTGCCCCCAGGATGGAGAGGTCGATGTGGCCGCCGCGGATCATCGCGAACGAGTCGGCGCTGGAGAAGTAGGACGAGCTCGCCAGCTCGGTGATGGTCTGCTTGCCGGCGTTGATCAGGTCCGGATCGGCCTCGCCCTCGTAGGGGAACGGGCCCATGCCGAGCATACCGTTCTCGCTCTGCAGGGTCACCGACATGCCGGCGGGGATGTAGTTGGCCACCAGGGTCGGGATGCCGATGCCGAGGTTCACGTAGAAGCCGTCGCGCAGCTCGGTGGCGGCGCGGGCCGCCATCTGGTCACGGGTCCAGGGCATCAGACGGCCGCCTCTTCTTCGCGCTTGCGGGTGGTCAGCTGTTCGATGCGCTTCTGGTAGACTGGGCCCTTGAGGATGCGGTCCACGTAGATGCCCGGGGTATGGATGCCGTCCTTGTCGAGCTCGCCGGTCTCCACCAGCACCTCGACCTCGGCGACCGTCACCTTGCCGGCGGTGGCCATCATCGGATTGAAGTTCCGCGCCGTGCGCCGGTAGACGAGGTTGCCCTCGTGGTCGCCCTTCCAGGCCTTGACGATGGCGAGGTCGGCGGTGAGCCCGCGCTCCATCACGTACATCTCGCCGTCGAACTCGCGGACTTCCTTGCCCTCGGCCACAAGGGTGCCGACGCCGGTCCTGGTGAAGAAGGCGGGGATGCCCGCGCCGCCGGCGCGGATGCGCTCGGCCAGCGTGCCCTGCGGGTTGAACTCGATCTCGATCTCACCACTCATGTAGCGGCTTTCGAGGATTTTGTTCTCGCCGACGTAGCTGGCGAGTACCTTCTTGATCTGGTTGTTGGCCAGGACCAGCCACATGCCGTGCTCGTCGCAGCCGACGTTGTTGCCGATGACCGTCAAGCCCTTGGCATTAGAGTCGCGCAGGGCAACGATCAGATTCTCGGGAATGCCGCACAAGCCAAAACCGCCGGACATGACGGTCATGCCATCGAAAGTCAGGCCGGCCAGCGCGGCGTGCGCATCCGAATATACTTTCGAGGCCATCAGACTGGTTCCCAGGTGAAGACGTCGGAGGAGCGGTCCAGTTCATAGAAAGAGGATCGGAAAGCAGGCAAGGCGACGTCGAGGCATTTCTGCGCGGTCCAGCCCCAACCCGCGTGCACCGACCGAATCGGACGGGGCTGGCTGAACAGATAGATCTCGTTGCGGCGCACCCCGAATATCTGGCCGGAGACGTCCTTCGCCCCATCACTGCACAAGGCGACGACAAAGGGCGCGATCTTGTCCGCGGTCATCATCTTGTTGATGCGGTTGCGCTCGGCGTTTTCGGGGGTATCGGGAATCGAGTCGACCATTCTGGTGTAGGCGAATGGGGCGATGGCATTGGAGCGCACCCCGAATTTCTGCATGTCCAAGGCGATACTCTTGGACAGCGCAGCCACGCCCATTTTTGCGGCGGCATAGTTGGCCTGGCCGAAGTTTCCGATCAGGCCGCTGGTGGATGTCATGTGCACGAATGCACCTTTCTGCCGCTCCTTGAAGTGCGGCGCCGCCGCGCGCGCGACGTTGAAGACGCCCTTCAGATTGACGGCAATCACCGCGTCCCACTCGGCTTCCGACATTTTGTGGAAGATGGTGTCACGCAGGATGCCGGCGTTATTGACGATGGCATCGACGTCGCCGTATGCCTTCATGGCATTGGCGAACAGCTGGTGGGCGCCGTCCCAGGAGGCGACATTGGAGCCATCGGCAATCGCTTCGCCGCCGCTTTCCCGGATGGCATTCACCACCTCTTCCGCCGGGCCCAGGGTGCCGCCCTCCCCGCTCTGGCTGACACCCAGGTCGTTGACCACGACTCGGCCGCCCTCGCGGGCGGCGAGCTTGGCGATTTCGGCGCCGACGCCCCGGCCGGCACCCGTCACGATCACAACCTTACCGTTCAAAACACCGCTCATAAGAAGCTCCTCCCCCTTGGCCGGCTTCGAGGCGAAAATGCGCTTTCGGACGCAAGACGTCGCAAAATGCAGTGCGGGGCCGGCAACTGTTTACGAATAAATAGTATGGTACACTACTATTTAATTGCTCGCCAGTATCGTCAACTCGAAATCCACAAGGAGTGAGGCAGTGTCGAACTACAAAGACATCACGTATGAAGTGGGCGCAAATGCCGTTCGCATCACCATCAACCGCCCGGATGTAATGAACGCCTTCCGCCTGCAGACAGTCGAGGAACTGATCGACGCCTTCAAGCGCGCGGACGAGGAAAAGTCGGTGAATGCCATCATTTTCGGCGGCGCCGGCGAAAAAGCGTTCTGCACCGGCGGCGACCAGAAGGTGCACTTGTCCGAGGACGGCCTGTATGGCCCGCGCGGCACCGTCGGCATGCCGATGGAAGAGCTGCAGAGCGCCATCCGCGATGTACGCAAGGTGACCATCGCGCGCGTGCAGGGATTTGCCATCGGCGGCGGCAATGTTTTCGCCACGCTGTGCGATCTCACCATCGCCTCGGAAAAGGCGCAGTTCGGCCAGGTCGGCCCCAAGGTGGGCTCGGTGGATCCCGGCTTCGGCACCGCCTTCCTGTCCCGCCATATCGGCGAGAAGCGCGCGCGAGAGGTCTGGTTCCTGTGCCGCCGCTACACCGCCCAGCAGGCTTACGACATGGGGCTGGTGAACAAGGTGGTGGCGCACGATCAGCTGGACACCGAGGTGGAAACCTGGGCCGCGGAGATCAACCTGCTCAGCCCTACCGCCATCGCCATCGCCAAACGCTCCTTCAATGCCGACAGCGAGAACATCCGCGGCATCAGCTATATGGGCATCGCCGCGGTGAAGGGCTTCTACCAGAGCGAAGAATCCAAAGAGGGCGTGCGCGCCTTCAACGAACGCCGCAAGCCGGATTTCAAGAAATTTTCCTGAGACCGCGGCCGGTCGAACGGGATCGACCGGGGTCGGCGCGTCCATCTGTAAATCGCACAAGGGGAATGTTGATGAGGGAAGCCAATATCCGCACCGAACTCGATGCCGACGGGATTCTTCTCGCCACCATCGAGATGCCCGGGCGGGCGATGAACGTCTTCTCGAAGGACATGATGGACGCGCTGGAGCAGGTCATCACCCGTGCCGAGACCGATGACGCGGTCAAGGGCGTGGTGCTGACTTCAGGCAAGGCGGCTTTCCTGGCCGGCGCCGACCTGGAAATGATCAAGATGTTTGCGGAGCGAGCCCGCAGCGGTGGCACTGAGGAACTGCACGAGCTGTTCGGCCACCTGGGACGGCTGTTCCGGCGGCTGGAGTTGAATCCCAAGCCGTTTGTCGCGGCAATCAACGGCCTGGCGCTGGGCGGCGGCCTGGAAGTCTGCATGGCCTGCCATGGCCGCGTCGTCGCCGACGATCCGGCGATCCAGCTGGGGTTGCCGGAGATCAAGCTGGGCCTGCTGCCCGGTGCGGGCGGCACGCAGCGGCTGCCGCGGCTGATCGGCACCGCGGCAGGTTTGCGCATGCTGCTCAGCGGCGATGCGGTTTCGTCCCGCGAAGCCCTGGAGCTGCACCTGGTCGATGAAGTTGTTCCCGCCGATCAGCTGATCGCGGCGGCGAAGCGCAGGATTTTGGCCATCGGCCAACCCCAAGCCCCCTGGGATCGCCCGGGCGCGAGCTTCGACTCGGCTCCGTTCGATTTCAATGCGGTGGACGTTTCCGCCGAAATCGCCGGGCAGGCGGGTGTCAGCGATTACCAGATGCTCCACTATCCGGCATACCGGGCCATCATCCAGTGTGTGGTCGGCGGCTGGGCCTTGCCGATGTCCATGGCGAACGAGCATGAGATGAGCGTGTTCGTGAAGCTGATGCGGGATCCCGTTGCCGGCAACATGGTGCGCACCCTGTTCCTCAACCGGCAGAAGGCCGCCAAGCTCGGCCTGCTGGCGCCCGACAGCCCGTTGGCGAATGGCCCCGACGCCCTGCTTCCCCGCTTGCGACGGGTGCGGGACCAGGCCAGGGCACTCGACTGCGACGAAGGAGAGACTCTGCTGGCCCTGGCGTTTTCCGCCATCGGTGCCTGGGCGGACGGCGGTGTCGCACAACCGGAGTTCGCCGACGTGGCGGTGGTCTCGAGCGGCCTCTATCCCTCCTATACCGGAGGCCCGTACAACTACGCGATGCAATGCGGCGTCGAAGATCTGCGCCGCCGCGCGACGGCGGCCTCGGCCAAAAGCGCCGAGATGTTCGTGGCGCCCGAGGCCCTGGAGCGATATTTCCGCCCGCTGGCCACCATTGCCGCCTGATGGCCATCGACCGGGGATTCCTGGGTTACGCGCTGCCGCCCTTCACCGTCGCGGCAAGCCTGGAACGCGTCACCCGGTTCGCGCGCGCCATCGGCATGACCGGGGAGCCTGTCACGGTGGCGCCTCCGACTTTCATGAAGGCCGTCGAGGGAGAAGGCAACAGTTCCCGGCGCATGCTTCAGGCAATGGGCGTGGAGTTGTCGCGGGTGCTGCATGTCGAGCAGCAGTTCGATTACCTGGCGCCCATCCGGGTCGGCGATATCCTGCTGGTGGATCGTGCGGTGACGGATATTTACGACAAGCGGGGCGGCACGATGGAATTCATCGTCATCGAATCCTCCATTTCCCGCGACGACGGCACGCCCGTCGGCCGCTCGCGCCAGGTCATCCTGGTGCGGAATCCTACGGCGGTTCCCGCATGAGCGCGGATCTGCGCAACGCCGAAGCCGGCAGCCTCATCGCCGAGTACCGCACCAGCGTCATCACCCGGGAGATGCTGGCGCAATATGCCGAGGCTTCCGGCGATCTGAATCCACTGCATCTCGATCCGGCATTCGCCCGCAAGGCCGGCTTCGAGGATGTGATCGCGCACGGCATGCTCAGCATGGCCCTGCTCGGCAGGCTCCTGAGCGAGCATTTCCCGGCGGAGCGGCTGTGCAATTTCAACGCGCGCTTCGTAGGAACTGTACCGGTCGGCGAGACATTGCTCTGCCGCGCGTCGCTCGAGGCCACGGAGCTCGGCTCGGCCGTGCTTGCCTTGGAAGCCGTCACCTCGACCGGCACGGTAGCCATTACCGGCTCGGCGCGGGTCTTGATGGCGTGACACCCGCCAGACTTCCATGCCAACGCAGCTGACACTGCCCGAGGTCCTGAGCCGCCTGAAGCCGGGCATGACGGTGTATGTCTCCGGCATGTC
>JAQGID010000025.1 GCA_028291405.1 Rhodospirillales bacterium
TCGCCGGGCTCGACCTCGCGCAGGAAATCGGCGCCGATGATGTCGAGCGCGCAGCTTTCCGAGGAGATGATCCACGCGTCGCCGAGCCGGCCGAGGACGAGCGGCCTGACGCCGAGCGGATCGCGGACGCCGATCAGACAATCCTGCGACAGCGCACCCAGCGAATAGGCACCCTCGACCTGGCGGAGCGCGTCGATGACGCGCTCGCCGACGTTGGATTTCAGGCTCGTCGCGATGAGGTGGATGATGACCTCGGTATCGCTGGTCGACTGGAACAGGCTGCCGCGGCGCACGAGCTGGCGGCGCAGATGGTAGGAGTTGGTGAGAGTGCCGTTGTGGCAGATGGCGAGGCCGCCGAACTCGAAATCGGCGAAGAGCGGCTGCACGTTGCGCAGCGCCACCTCGCCGGTCGTCGCATAGCGCACGTGACCCAGCGCCGAATAGCCCGGCAGCCGGGAGATGACCTCCTTGGAACCGAAATTGTCGCTGACGTGGCCGAGGCCGCGATGCGCGTGGAACTGCTCGCCGTCGTAGGCGACGATACCCGCCGCCTCCTGGCCGCGATGCTGCAGCGCGTGCAGGCCGAGCGCGACCAGCGCCGTGGCATCGGCGTGACCATAGACCCCGAAGACGCCGCATTCCTCGCGGAGATGGTCGTCATCGGAGGCATTTGTTGTGAGCATCGCTGCAGTCATCGACACCGTCCGAAAGTTGCCGGTACCGTCATGAAATGGTTATCGGCGTCGTGATATGCGAGAGGTGCGTCGCGGTTCTTTCTACACGGAACCGGCGTCGATTGCATCCGATTACAGGCGCGATTCGACCGAGATCTGACGGCGCCTACTGCGCCCCTTGGATCGCTCGGTCCATCTCCCTGCGCTCGCTCGGCTTGTAAGCCGGCACCGGAGCCGGCGTGCCGCCGCCGACGGCCTGTCCCTTCGGGTTGAGCAGCGGCTGCATCAGCTTTTGCGCCTCCTGCATCTGCTCGAAGTTGCGCTGCGTCTCGGCGGCGGCCTCGGCGCCGCGGGCGCGGGTCTGGGCAGGGACGAGGGATTTGAGATAGTCGGCGCCGTTCGAGAGATAGGGCCGCGTCTTCGAGTCGCGCATCCAGCCCGGCCAATCGGGTTCCGGAATCGTCCACGTGATGACGAGGACGCCGAGGCAGGCGAGGACGATGCCGCGCGCCGCCCCGAACAGAAAACCCAATGAGCGGTCGAGCGCCGACAGCGAGCTGCTCTTGACCTGGCGGGCGATCGCCGAGGTGACGATCGAGATCACGATCAGGCTGACGACGAAGATCGCGATCGACGCCGCGGCGCCGGCGATCATCGGCGAGCTGATCAGCTGATCGGCGTATGGCCGCACATAGCGCAGACCGTAGACCGTCGCAGCCGCTGCGCCGACCCAGCTCAAGATCGAAAGCGCCTCCTTGACGAAGCCGCGCGCGAAAGCGAGCAGGGCCGAAAGCGCGATGACGACGATGACGATGATGTCGAGAACGTTCATGGCACGAAGGTGCGGTCGCTTCATCCTGATGATGACGATGCCGGCGACGCCGGTCATCGGGCGCGGGGACTGGAGCGCGCCCCCAAACGCGCCTCGGCTACAGTGTAACTTAATCGCGCCCTGGAATAATGGAAATCGATCGGGATCGCTGCGCGCCGCGATTTTTTCCGTCGCTGCGGGTTCGGGTCATGCGCGTTTGCGAGACGAGACCCGGGTCCGCGACGGCGGCAGCACGATCGAGACCGTCGTGCCTTCGTTCGGCCGGCTGTTGATGAAGAGCTCGCCGCCGTGCAGCTCGGCGAGCCGCTGCGTGATCGGAAGGCCGAGTCCGGTGCCGCCATAGGTATTCGTCGTCGACGCATGCGCCTGGCCGAAGGGCTGGCGGGCGCGCACGATTTGCTCCGTCGTCATGCCGATGCCGTTGTCGGCGACCTGGATCAGTACGCCGCCTTGCGCATTGAGGCCGCTGCTGACAGTCACGGCGCCGCCGTCGCGGGAGAATTTGACGGCATTCGACAAAAGATTGAGCAGAATCTGCTTCATCGCGCGCTGATCGGCCCATAGCAGCACGGCGCCTCCAGCCGAATCGGCGGCGATTCGGATCCGGCGTTCGCGGGCACGTTCGCGCACCATGGTGAGGCAGGAGGTGACGAGCTCGGCGACGACGACCTCCTCCTCGAAGAGCTCGAATTTGCCGGCCTCGATCTTCGACATGTCGAGGACGTCGTTGATGAGGTCGAGCAGATGAATGCCGCTGGTATGGATGTCGACGGCGTATTCGAGGTACTTCGCGTTGCCGACCTCGCCGAACTTCTGGCTCTGGATGATGTCCGAGAAGCCGATGATCGCATTGAGCGGCGTGCGCAGCTCGTGACTCATGTTGGCGAGGAACTCGCTCTTGCTGCGGTTGGCGATCTCGGCCTGGTTGCGCGCGCTCACCATCTGTCGTTCGGCGCGCTTGCGCTCGGTGATGTCGGAAAAGAGCATGACGAAACCGCCATAAGGCATCCGCCGCCGGCGGATCTCGAGTGTCCGGCCGCTTGTCGTCGTCCGCTCGGTCGTGTCGATCTCCCCAAGATGGATATGCTCGAGCTGCTCGTGAACCTCGTCCTCGATGTCGACCACCGGCCCGAAGTCGCCGCGCCGCGCCTGCAGGCGGAGGATGTCCTGCATCCGCGTGCCGACGCCGACGCCGGCGGGCAGGCCGAGCAGCGAGATGAACCGATCGTTCCAGGCGAGCAAGCGGTAGTCGCGATCGAAGACGCAGAGCCCTTCGCCCATATGCTCGAGGGTGCTCTGCAGGAGGGCCGATTGCTCTGCGAGCTTCGCCTCGTTGCGGTGGAGCGTGTCGAGATGGTGCTGCCGTCGATCGAGGAGCCGGACGAAGCCCCAGGTCAGCGCGCAGATACTCACCGCGATGACGAAGAAGATCGCCATCTGCTCGCGTCGTTCGCCGCGCCAGCTGCTCAGCAACTCGCTCTTGTCGACCGCCGCGGCGACCAGCATCGGCTCGCCGGCAACGGGACGCGAGCTGATGATCGCGACGCCCGTCGCGATGCTCGCCTCGAAGCTTTGCTCGACGGCCTCCGCGTGCCGCGCCAGCAAGGCGCCCGCGAGCGCATCCCGGCGGCCGATGTCCTCGTCGTCGGGCGGCTCGCTGGCGAGCAGGGTCCCGGTGCTCGACAGCAGCGCGATCCTGATGCCTTTCAGGTTGCCGATCGAAGCGAAGAACTCGCGCAAGCTGGCGATCGGCAGCTCGGCAGCGACTGAGCCGCGGCGCCCATCGGGAAAGACCAGATCGCGACTGAGGAGAAGCGACGAGTCGCGCCCGCTTGGACCAGCTGCGGGCAGGCCGATCGTGAGGCCCGAGGCCGTTCCCGTGGCGGAAGCCTCGACGAAGTCCCGCTCCGTGAACTGGCGTCCATCGGGCAACGAAGCGCTGGCCGAATTCACGGCGTGCCCGGTCTCGTCGAAAATCACGAGGTCACGCACCAGCAGGCTTTGGTCGGTCAGCTGTCGCAGCAAGCCACGGAACGCGGGACCGTCGACCGGCGTATCGCGATAGAATCCGGCAAGCGCTTTGGCGACGCTCTGCAAGACGGCATCGGTCGACAAGATCGTCCGTTCGGTGGTGATTTCCGCGGCGAGCACGATGCGTTCCGCGGAACTCACGGAATCGGCGACGATCTGCTTTCCGGTGCGGTACGAGGAATGAAGCAGTATGCCGCCGAAGGCGACGATGAGCAGTGCGCAAAAGACGATGACGGCGTGTTTCAAACCGATCAGGGCCCGCAGCTGTGCCATCGCATCAGCCCGCGAGCGCCAGTACGGCCGCGGGTAGGGCGACGGACGCGGCGAGCCCGTATTCGACCTTCAATCCCATGCGTTCGGCGATCCCCTCAGCCGTTTCATCTTCGAATGGATCGAGCGACCAAGAGTTACCGCGTGCTGGAGAACTCCTGAACCGCGATACCAGAAAGACCGACCGCTCACAACGTCAAACGCGCACCAATCGGCGCAAAAATCCCTTTTACGTTCATTGCTTAGCGAGGTTTGACGGGGGAGGATGGTTAATGCGGCGGCATGCGATCGGCATCGGCCGCGTCACGCGGCGGTGCGACTGGCCTTTGCAGCGATCTCGGTACGGCGCTTGCCGACCAGCCGTACTCGTGGCCGGCGCGTAAAGCTGGCTTCGCTCCGTCGCACCAGGAGACGAGCGCCGGCCATTAGGACGACCCCGGCCACGGCGATGCCGGCCGGTAGCACCAGACTGTCGGCATTGAATTCAAGGCTCGTTCCGCGGAAGCACAGCAGCATGACCGCGACGAGAAAAGCGACCGCGCCGATGAAACCGGTCCAGGTTGCGAGGCGAGCCGACGCCACACGCCGACGCACATCGTTCGCTGTCTTGCCCTCGGTCATCGTCCAGCCCTTCGAGTGAGACGCCTTTGACGCGTCGATACCGTGACTTCCGTCACCGCTACGGGGCAGCAAATGCGATTGGATAGCACGGGAAGGATTAAGATCTAATTGTGCTACAACTTCTACGGTGATTTTTGCATTGCTGAGCCGCGAGGCGATTACTACAGGACGCAGAGTGAGATTGGCACGCCGATGAGACTGAAGATCGCGCTGTTCTGTCTGCTGCTGTTCGCGCATTCCGCCGCTGCGGCTCAGCCGGAAGTGCGCATCTTCAACCTGCGAGGAATTCCGCTCGGCATGCCCCTGGCGCGGTTCCGTGCGATGCCCTTTCCGGATCGAGACGCGTTCCCGACGGTTCGAACGTTCTGCTCAGACGATCCGGGCGCCGGCAGTTACGAGAGCCTGCGGGTGGATTCGACCTTGCTGCAGGCGGGGATCGTCAAATGCGGATATTTCCTCCCCGAGAAATCGCCGGGCCCCACCGAAACGCACCTGGTCACCGCCCAGCTCGACGTCTTCGGCGAGGCGGTGACGCCGCTCTTTCTGTTCTACCGGCCGGACGGTTCTGACGATCACTCACTGGCGCAGATCACCTTCGGATTGCCCAACCAAAACGCCTCGGCGCTGATTGTGCTGTTTCGCCGGGCGTACGGCGCGCCGACCTCCTTCGACGTCTCGACCTTGCGGACCGGCTATGGGCTCGAGTTCGCGAATATCAGCTATGTCTGGGCCGGCGAACGGTCGAGCATCAAGGTCGACACGATATCCTTCGTCCTCAATCAGATGAGCGTCGTCTTCATGGACAATCGTCTGTGGGGCGATCTTCACGAACGTCTGCTGTCGATCGAGAGCGTCAGTCACCTGATTGCCGAAGATCAGAAGCGACGACGCTCCGCGTCGGGAAGCGGCGACCCGTCGGGCGATGATTCGAACGAGCGGCCGGGCCTCCTGCCGGGCGTCGCCGACCCGGATGCCGATCCCGATTTCGACGCGAATTCGGACGGCGGCTCCGACCCAGGCGCGCATTAGGGCTCGCGGCGGCGCGGCGGATGTGATGACTTCGATGTTGCCAAGGCGTCGACCACGGTGCAAAACCCGGTCGCGCAACGTCCGAGCCTCGGGCGCCCGCCAGGGCGTGCCCGGAGGCCCTGAAGATCGCCACCAAGGTAGGGGAGCGGAAACAGGATGCCACAATCGACTGCCGGCGCGCAGCGCATCGACGGGACGGTGATCGCGAGCGAGATCCGACAGCAGGTCCGCCGCCAGGTCGGCGCGCTGCAGGCCGGGCACGGCCTCACGCCGGTCCTCACCGTCGTTCTGGTCGGCGACGATCCGGCGAGCGAGATCTATGTCCGCAACAAGCTGAAGCACGCCCACGAGGCCGGCATCGAATCGCGCGACATCAGGCTGCCGGCGAGCACCACCCAGGCGACGCTGCTCGACACCATCGCCAAGCTCAACGCGGATCCCAATGTCGACGGCATCCTGGTGCAGATGCCTCTGCCATCCCAGATCGATCAGGACGCCATTACCAAGGCGCTCGATCCCGACAAGGACGTCGACGGTCTGCATCCGCTGAACGCCGGCCGGCTCGTTGCCGGCCAGCCCGGCCTCGTGCCGTGCACGCCGAGCGGCTGCCTCATCATGCTCCGTCGCACGATCGGCGACATCGCCGGCTTGAACGCGCTGGTGATCGGCCGCTCGATCCTGGTCGGCAAGCCTGTCGCGCTGCTGCTGCTGCAGGCGAATTGCACGGTCACGATCGCGCACTCGAAGACGCGCGATCTCGCTGAAATCTGTCGCCGCGCCGACATCGTCGTCGCGGCCCTCGGTCGTCCCGAGTTCGTGCGCGGCAATTGGCTGAAGCCGGGGGCGACGGTCATCGACGTCGGCATCAGCCGCATCGAGCGCGACGGCAAGAAGCGGATCGTCGGCGACGTCGCCTACGACGAGGCGCTGTCCGTCGCCGGCGCCGTCACGCCGGTGCCGGGCGGAGTCGGACCGATGACGATCGCCTGCCTGCTGGAGAATACCGTGCGGGCGGCATGCCTGCGGCGCGGCATCGCCTTTCCCGACGCCTGACCGTCGGCCACGCGGCGAGCGCCGGGCGTCGTCGTCCTTGACGTTCGCCGCGCTTGTCCGAATACTGTCACCGATCCAAGGGGAGCCTTGCTAGGAGGCTGAGACACCACCCGCTGTCCGACGAGGCGGCAACGTGGAGACCCTTCGAACCTGATCCGGGTCGTGCCGGCGTAGGGACTGGAACACATCACCCAAGGGCGATCTCCAGCATCCGCGCGGTCCGGATCGGCGCATAACGCCGCAGGAGGACAGCATGCCCGAAGGCTCCGTGAATCCCAGCTTTTCCGTTTCCACCGGTGCCTTGCCGGCCTCGCGCAAGGTGTATGTCGCGAGCAAGCGCTTCGCCGACGTCAAAGTGGCGCTGCGCGAGATCGACCTCGATCCTGCGGCCAAGGAGCCGCCGCTGCGGGTCTACGACGCCTCGGGCCCTTATACCGATCCCGCCGCAAAGATCGACATCCGCGCCGGGTTGCCGGCATTGCGCGCCAAGTGGATCGCCGACCGCGGCGACGTCGAGACGAGCCCCGGCCGCGCCATCCGCCCTGAGGACAACGGGCTGAAGCCGGGCGAGGTCAGCTCGGTGCCGTTGTTCGACCATTCCGGCCGCAAGCCTTTGGTCGGCAAGAAAGGCAAGGCGGTGACGCAATACGCCTATGCCCGCGCCGGCATCGTGACGCCGGAGATGGAATACGTCGCGGTGCGCGAGAACCTCGGCCGCGAGGAGGCGCGCAAGGCGGCCCAGGGCGGCGAGTCCTTCGGCGCCGCGATCCCCGAGCTGGTGACCGGCGAGTTCGTCCGCGACGAGATCGCCCGGGGCCGCGCCATCATCCCGGCGAACATCAACCATCCCGAGGCCGAGCCGATGATCATCGGCCGGAACTTCCTGGTGAAGATCAACGCCAATATCGGCAACTCGATCGTCAGCTCCTCGGTCGCCGAGGAAGTCGACAAGATGGTGTGGGGCATCCGCTGGGGCGCCGACACCGTGATGGATCTTTCGACCGGCCGCCACATCCACACGATCCGCGAGTGGATCATCCGCAACTCGCCCGTGCCGATCGGCACCGTGCCAATCTACCAGGCGCTCGAGAAGGTCGACGGCGTCGCCGAGGACCTTACCTGGGAGATCTTCCGGGACACGCTGATCGAGCAGGCCGAGCAGGGCGTCGACTATTTCACGATCCACGCCGGCATCCGCTTGGCTTATATCCCGCTGACCGCGCAGCGCGTCACCGGCATCGTCTCGCGCGGCGGCTCGATCATCGCGAAATGGTGCCTGGCGCACCATCAGGAGAGCTTCCTCTACACGCATTTCGAGGAAATCTGCGAGATCATGAAGGCCTATGACGTCAGCTTCTCGCTGGGCGATGGGCTGCGTCCGGGGTCGAACGCCGATGCCAACGACGCCGCGCAATTCGCCGAGCTGGAGACGCTGGGCGAGCTGACCAAGGTCGCCTGGAAGCACGGCTGCCAGGTGATGATCGAGGGCCCCGGCCACGTGCCGATGCACAAGATCAAGGAGAACATGGAGAAGCAGCTCGAGGTCTGCGCCGAGGCGCCATTCTATACGCTCGGGCCGTTGGTCACCGACATCGCGCCGGGCTACGACCACATCACCTCCGGCATCGGCGCCGCAATGATCGGTTGGTTCGGCACCGCGATGCTCTGCTACGTGACGCCGAAGGAGCATCTCGGACTGCCCGACCGCGACGACGTCAAGGTCGGCGTCATTACCTACAAGATCGCGGCGCATGCCGCCGATCTCGCCAAGGGTCATCCGGCAGCGCGGCTGCGCGACGACGCGCTGTCGCGGGCGCGGTTCGAGTTCCGCTGGCGCGATCAGTTCAACCTCTCGCTCGACCCCGAGACGGCAGAGAAATACCACGACCAGACCCTGCCGGCGGAAGGCGCCAAGCTGGCGCATTTCTGCTCGATGTGCGGCCCGAAATTCTGCTCGATGAAGATCAGCCAGGAAGTCCGGGACTACGCCAACAAGGGCATGGAGGAGAAGGCGCAGGAGTTCCGCGAGGCCGGCAGCGAGATCTACAAGGTGCTCGAGGGCAAGGCCGCCGCGGCGGAGTAGTTGAGCCGGCACTACCCCGACCGCCCGCTCGTCGGCGTCCTCGGGGTCGTCCGGCGGCAGAGCCGCATCCTCCTGGTGCAGCGGGCGAAGCCGCCGTTCACCGGCAGCTGGGGCTTCCCGGGCGGCGGCCAGGAACTCGGCGAGACGCTGTTCGAGGCGGTCGCGCGCGAACTACTCGAGGAGACCCGGCTCGTTGTCGAGCCGGTCGCCATGCTGACCGTGCTCGACACCATCGTCCGCGACGACGAGGGCCGCATCCGCACCCATTGGGCGCTGATCGCGATCCTCGCAGAAAGCCCCGCCGGCGAGATCGTGCTCGACGACGAGGCGCTCGACTACGGCTGGTTCACGACGTCGGAAATTGTGGCGGCCGGCCTGTCGACGATGCGCTCGGTCGAGGCGATCGTCGCGCAGGCGCTGTCCCATCCGTAATGGGCGCGGCCTAACGGCCGAACTGCACCACCGTGCCGGCGATGCGCAGCACGTGCTCGCGCACGCCGTCGAAGAAGGCATCCTTCTTGAGACCGGGGGCGAGGGCGCCGGGATCGAGGTCCGTCGCATAGACGATGATCACGTAGTGATGCGGCTTCTCGCCGGGCGGCGGGCAAGGGCCGAGATAGACGGTCTGGCCGCGCTGATTGGTACCGCCGGTCATCTTGTCCGACGCCTTGCTGCCCTCGCCGGCCGCGAGTGAGGTCGTCGTCGGCGCGATGCCATAGGCGACCCAATGCGCGACGCCGGTCCCCTTGGCGCCTTCCGCATCGTACATGAAGACGGCGAAGCTCTTGGTCCCCGCTGGCGCGTTCGACCATTGCAGCGGCGGCGACAGATCCTTGCCGGTCCCGCCGGGCGCGCCGCACGACATGTCGTGCGGCAGGATGGCGCCGTCGGCGATGTCCGGTGTCGATACGGTGAACTGCGCCGATTGCGCCGCCGCCTCACCGACAGTCGCGGTCGATATGGCGATTGTGGCGGCCGCTGCGACGAGCGAAACCGCAACCGCGTGAATTCGACCAAATCGCATGTCGCCCCCCGACTTCATCGCCGCTTTTTCTCGATCGTCGTACGACGTTCGCAACGGCCCATCTATCCATTGTAACATTCCGACATGCGCAACTCAACGATGCGTTGCGTTCCGGTCGGACACATCGGCGTGAGTGGGCGGCGCTTTAGCCGGTCGCCTGGCGCCGCGTCGGTACCAGATTGGTCGCGGCATAGAGGGCGCTCGCCGCGACGACGATCGACGGACCTGTCGGGGTGTCCCAGCGCAGCGATGCGGCGATGCCGAACGAGACGGCGAGGGCGCCGGAGAGAGCGGCCAGTACGCCCATCTGCTCCGGCGTGCGCGCGAAGCGGCGCGCCGCCGCGGCCGGCAGGATGAGCAGCGAGGTGATCAGCAGCACGCCGACTAGCTTCATCGAGACCGCGATGACGAGGGCGACGAGCAGCATGAAGGCAGTGCGGACCGCGGTGACGTTGACGCCTTCGACGCGGGCCAGCTCCTCGTGCACCGTCATCGCGAGCAGCGGTCGCCAGATATACGCCAGCACCGCGAGTGCCACTGTGCCGCCGCCATAGATCCACAGGATGTCGCGGGTCGTCACGGCGAGGATGTCGCCGAAGAGATAGCCCATGAGATCGACGCGCACGCTCTCCATGAACGAGATGGCGAGCAGCCCGATCGAGAGCGAGGCATGCGCCATGATGCCGAGCAGCGTGTCGCTCGCGAGGCGCTGCTGATGCTGCAGCGCCACGATGATCAGCGCGAGCGCGAGGCAGAGGGCGATGATCGTCAGGTTGAGATTGACGCCGAGCAGGATGCCGAGCGCGACGCCGAGCAAGGCCGAGTGCGACAGGGCGTCGCCGAAATATGCCATGCGGCGCCAGACGATGAAGGCGCCGAGGGGCCCTGCGACCGCCGCGACGCCGATGCCGGCAACCAGGGCGCGGAGGACGAAATCGTCCATGGAGATCAGTCCCGGCATCCTCAGTCCTGGCCGCTCGGCTCGGCGATTTCCTCGCCGTGCGCATCGTGCCTGTGGTCGTGGTGATGCGCATAGATCGCCAGCGCGTCGGCGGCGGTCCCGAACAGCGCGCGATAGGCCGGATCGCGCGTCACCGCCTCGGGATGGCCGCTGCAGCAAATGTGATGGTTGAGGCAGACGACGTTGTCGGTCGCCGCCATCACGAGATGGAGGTCGTGCGAGACGAGGAGGATGCCGCAGTGCCGCCGGTCGCGGATCCGTCGGATCAGCGCGAAGAGCTCGGCCTGGCCATTGATGTCGACGCCCTGCGCCGGCTCGTCGAGGACCAGGAGATCGGGGGCGCGGAGGAGGGCGCGCGCGACGAGTACGCGTTGCAGCTCGCCGCCCGAGAGCCCTTGCACCGGCGCGTCGATCAGGCCGGCGGCGCCGACTTCGATGAGGGCCGCTTGGGGGTCGCCTGGTGCGGCGCGGTCGATCGCCAGCGAGAGGAAGCGGCGCACCGTCAGCGGCAGGGTCTCGTCGATCGCGACGCGCTGCGGTACGTAGCCGATGCGGAGTCCGGGACGCAGCCTGACGCTGCCGCTGCTCGGCGGTAGCAGACCGAGCAGGATCCGCAAGAGCGTCGACTTGCCGGCGCCGTTGGGTCCGATGACGGTGACGATCTCGCCGCGGCGGACGCTCAGCGAAACCTGGGCCAGCGCGACCGTGCGCCCAAAGCGCATGCCGACCGCGTCGAGCTCGGCCAGGATCTGCGAATTCTCCGGCACTGCCTCGGTCATCTCTGCCAGCGCCATCGCTATGCCGCCTTCCGGCAGGATGGGCAGATGCCGCGCACCTCGATCGTCTGCCGCTCGACCGTGAAGCCGAGCTCGGCCGCCCGCCGCATGACGGCCGCGGCAATCTTCGCATCGTCGAGCTCGGCGGCGCCGCCGCAGCTCTGGCAGATCAGGAACTGGCTGACGTGCGCCTGCTCGGGATGGCTGCAGCCGACATAGGCGTTCAGCGATTCGATGCGGTGCACGAGCCCGTGCTCGATCAGGAACTCGAGGGCGCGGTAGACCGTCGGCGGCGCCGCGCGGCGCTTGCCCTCCTGCAGCTCGCCGAGGATGGCGTAGGCGCCGACCGGCGCGTGGCCGCGCCAAACCAGCTCGAGGACCAGACGGCGCAGCGCGGTCAGCCTTGCGCCGCGCTCCTCGCACAGCGCGGAGGCGCGGTCGAGCGCGTCGTCGATGCAGGCGGCGTGGTCGTGGCGCGCGCTGTGGAAGGGGTCGATGCGTGTCGCAGGCGTCACGCCCATCGTTGGGTCCTCGCGGCTCGTCATAGGGAAGCGGTTGACACTGGGCTAAGTGCGGCAACAACGATATAACATACCAATATCAGCCTTGCCGCCGGAGTCCAATTATGATCGTCCTTTGCGGCCGTCACATCCGCGCCGCGGCCACAGCCTTCGTCCTCGTGCTTGCGCTCGCTGCGCCGACGCGGGCCGAGCCGCCGCGCGTCGCCGTCAGCATCAAGCCGATCCATTCGCTCGTCGCCAGCGTCATGGCGGGAGTGGGAACGCCCGATCTCATCGTCCGCGGCGCCGCTTCGGAACATGGCTACACGCTGCGCCCCTCCGATGCCAAGCGTCTCAGCGAGGCGCAGCTCGTCTTCTGGATCGGCCCCCTCCTGGAGAACTATCTGGTGCAGCCGCTGGCGTCGCTTGCCGGCCAAGCGACGGTGGTCGAGATCGCGACGGCGCCGGGCGTCCTCCTCCTGCCGGCGCGCGGCGGCGGCGCCTGGGAACCGGATGCGGACGACGAGCACGCCGTGGCTGCGGACGGAAACAAGGCGCTCAGCAGCAAGGATCCGCATCTCTGGCTGGACCCAGCCAATGCGATCGCCATCGCCCGGGTCGTCGCCGACCGGCTCGCGGCGTTCGACCCGGCCAATGCGCCGCGCTACTCCGCCAACGAGGCCGCCCTGGAAAAGCGTCTGCTCGCCCTCGACGCGCAGCTCAAGAGCCGTCTCGCGCCGTTGCGCGACCGCCGCTTCGTCGTCTTCCACGATGCCTATCAGTACTTCGACCGGCACTACGGGCTGAGCGCGATCGGCTCGATCATGATCGACCCCGAGCATCAACCCGGGGCGCGACGGTTGCACGAGGTGCACGAGAAGATCGTCGCCACCGGCGCGCGCTGTGTCTTCCGCGAGCCGCAATTCGAGCCCGCCTTGATCGCTATCGTGACCGAGGGCACCGCGGCGCACAGCGCCACGCTCGATCCGCTCGGCGCCGAGCTGCCGGAGGGACCGGATCTCTATCAGAAGCTGCTGGAGGACCTCGCCGGCAATCTCGCCTCGTGCCTGCGCCCGTCGAACGAGGCGCGGTGAGGCGGACGAAAATCGGCATCGGAGCGCCGCCGACGCCCGTATATAGTGTCGCGATGGCGAGCGAGGCTGACGCGATGCGCCCCGTCGCATTCATCGAACCGCCGGGGTGGATGACCGAGCCGGCAACGGCCGTGGTGCTGGCGGCTCTGGGCGCGCGTGGCGCCACGATCCGTTTCGTCGGCGGCTGCGTCCGCGACGTGCTGCTCGGACGGACGATCAAGGATGTCGACATCGCGACGCCGGACCCGCCCGATCGCGTCGTCGAACTGCTCGACGCGGCGGCGATCAAGGCGGTCCCGACCGGGCTGGCGCACGGCACGATCACCGCGGTCATGCCGCCGCGGCATTTCGAGATCACGACCCTGCGGCGCGACGTTGAGACCTTCGGACGGCATGCAAGGGTCGCCTTCACCGACGACTGGGCAGCGGATGCGGCCCGCCGCGACTTCACGATCAACGCACTTTTTCTCGATGCAGCGGGGCAGGTCTTCGATCCGGTCGGCGGTCTCGCCGATCTGAAGGCCGGCCGGGTTCGTTTCGTCGGCGACCCAGCGACGCGGATCCGCGAGGACGTGCTGCGCCTCCTGCGCTTCTACCGCTTTCACGCGTACTACGGCCGCGGCCCAGCCGACGTGGCGGCACGGGCCGCCTGTAAAGCGCTGGCCGATCGTCTGCCCGGGCTTTCCGGGGAGCGGATCGCCGGCGAGGTGCTTAAGCTGCTGCTGGCGCCCGATCCGATGCCGGCGATCGACATGATGGCGGAAGACGGTGCGCTGGCCGTGCTCTTCCCCGCCGGCGTCGAACGCGACCGCCTCGCCGAGCTGATAGCGATCGAGGCGGCGCCGGACGCGGTGCGCCGGCTCGCGGCGCTGCTCCCGAGCCGCGCCGACGTCGTCGAAGAGGTGGCGGCGCGGCTGCGGCTTTCGAATGCCGAGCGCGATCGGCTCCTGCTGTTGGCGGACCCACCGTGCGCGGTGGACCTCGATGCAGATGAGCGGACTCAGCGCCGCGGCTTGCGTCGCCTGGGACTCGCGGCCTATGCCGATCTCGTGCTGCTGCGCGCCGCGGAGACGGGGCGGGGGGCCGATGCGCAATCGCTGATCGATGCGGCGCCACGCCGCCTGCCGCCGCCGCTGCCGGTCCGCGGCCGCGACGTGACGCGGCTCGGGATTCCGCCGGGGCCGCAGATCGGGGCATTGTTGGGGCAAGTCGAAGCCTGGTGGGAGGCAGCAGACTTTCAGCCCGACCGCGCCGCATGCCTGGCGCGTCTCGCGGAGCTTGCAGCCGCGAGGTGATCCGAGCGTTAGTGTCGACCGGAGGAGGCAGCCATGACGATCATCGGCTCGGCGGTGGCGGTTCCGACGCGGCGCTGGCGGATCGGCGTGCTCCTGGGCGTTGGGGTGCTGGTCAATTACATCGATCGCATCAATCTGTCGGTGGCGGCGCCGCAGCTTCAGCAGGAGTTCGGCCTCCAAGCCTGGCACCTCGGCCTGTTGTTCAGCGCCTTCTTCTGGCCCTACGCGCTGCTTCAGATTCCCGCCGGTCTCATTCTCGACCGCTTCGGTGTCACCCGGGTCGGACGCTGGGGCGCCTTTCTGTGGTCGCTCGCTTCCGCGATCATCGCCTTCACCAGCGGCTTCGCCGGCATCTTCATCGCACGCATGCTGCTCGGCATCGCCGAGGCGCCCGGCTTTCCCGCCAGCTCGAAGGCCACGGGGTACTGGTTCCCGCGCAAGGAGCGGGCCTTGGCGACCGCCATCTTCGACGCCGCCGCCAAATTCTCCAATGTCATCGGCGTGCCGCTGGTGGCGCTCGCGGTCGTCAATTTCGGCTGGCGCTGGGGTTTCGGGATTACGGCGCTGCTGAGTTTCGCCTATTTCTCGCCTTCTGGGCCATCTACCGCGACCCGAGCGAGGACCGGCAACTGAGTCCGGCGGAGCGCGACTACATCATGGCTGGCGGCGCCACGGTCGAGGGCCCTCCGCAGGGCGGCACCGCCGCGCTCCTGGCCTATCTGCTCGCCAATCGCAAGGTCTGGGGTCTGACCATCGGATTTGCCGCCTATGGCTACTCCTTTTACCTGTTCCTCACCTGGCTGCCCGGCTATCTGGTGCAGACGATGCAGATGAGCATTCTGGAGTCTGCCGGCTTCGCCGCGATTCCCTGGATCTGCGCGACAGTCTCCGACCTGATCGTCGGCGGCTGGCTGGTCGACCATCTGATCGCGCGCGGCCGTGACGAGACGGTGGTGCGAAAGACCGTGCTGGTCGGCGGCATGCTGCTGGGTCTCGCGGTGTTCGGCGCGACGCTGACCAGCGATCCCGTCTGGGCGATCGCCTGGATCTCGATCGCGCTGAGCGGGCTCGCCGCCTCTGCGCCGGTCGGCTGGTCGATCCCGTCGCTGATCGCGCCCCGCGGCGGTACGGCGACCATCGGCGGCATCATGAATTTCGCGAACAACATGATGGGCGTGGTGGCGCCGATCGCTACGGGATTCATCGTCGGGGCGACCCAGTCCTTCGCCACAGCGTTCCTCGTCGCTGGCATCGTGCTGCTGGTCGGCATCGCGGCCTATGTCGTCGTGCTGGGACCCATCGAGGCGATCCCGGAACCGCCGGCACGCCGATTCGAGCCGATGGGAGCTGGAAATTGAGCGGCATCGAGCCGCCGGCCGCAGTCGTCGTGATGGGCGTCTCCGGCTCCGGGAAATCCACCGTCGCGGCGATGCTGGCGACGCGGCTGGGCTGGCAGTTCGCCGAGGGCGATACGCTGCATCCGCTGGAGAACGTCGAGAAGATGCGGCAGGGAATCCCGCTGGATGACGCCGACCGCCGGCCCTGGCTGGCCTTGATCGTCGCGCTGATCGACGACTGGCGCCGTGCCGGGACGCATGGCATCGTGACCTGCTCGGCGCTCAAGCGCGCCTATCGCGAGACCATCGCGGCCGGCAGGGGCGATGTGCGCTTCGTCTATTTGAAGGGCGACCGCAAGCTGATCGCCGGCCGCCTGTCGCAGCGTCTGAACCATTTCATGCCACCGGGTCTGCTCGACAGTCAATTCGCCGTGCTCGAGGAGCCCGGCGCCGACGAGCCTTCGGTCACGGTCGAGGTCGGCCCGGCGCCCGAGATCATCGCCGAGCAGGTCTTGGCCGCGCTCCGGCTGGCGCCCGTGCCGCAGCGGCAGCCGGATGTTCTTCCGTGACATGGCGGCGAGTTGCTGGCAGAACCGCCGAACGGACACCACAGGTCACCGGGTAGTCGATCCCTTGCGCCATCGTCCTTCGACAATTCTCCGCATCGCGCTCGTCGTCGTCCTGGCGGCCGGCATCGTCGCCTCGCTGGCGTGGCTGCGCACCGCACATCCCGAGCTGCGGATGCAGACGCTCAAGGATCTCATCGGGACGAGCGCCTGGGCGCCGGTCCTCTTCATCCTGGTCAGCATCGTCGCCAGCCTCGCCTTCGTGCCGCGGACCATCCTCGCCGCCGCTGCCGGGCTGCTTTTCGGTCTTTGGTGGGGTTTGCTGTGGGCGGTGATCGGCAGCATCACCGGCTCGGTCGCCGGTTTCCTGCTGGCGCGCTATCTCAGCGTCGGTCTCGTCGACGAGTCGCGTTGGCCGCGTTTCGCGCCGCTGCTGCGCGCCGCCGAGCGCGGCGGCTGGCGCACCGTCGCCGTGATCAGGCTGATCCCCGTCCTGCCAAACACGCCGGTCAACTACGCCTTCGGCGTCACCGGCCTGTCGCTCTCCAGCTACACGATCGGCACGGCGGTCGGCCAGCTGCCGATGACCTATGTCTGGACGCAACTCGGTACCAGCGGCAATTATGCCTTGAGCGGCGGCCAATGGGTGATGCCGACGCTGCTCAGCCTTGCCCTGCTCGTGGTCTCGATGATCCTGCCGCGACTGCCGGTCGTGCGGCGCAGCCTCCGCCACGGCGTCGAGTAGCCGGCACGTCCGGCCTTACGGCCAGGCGACCTCCGGCGGCAGGGACATCAGGATCGCCTCGACGTTGCCGCCGGTCTTGAGTCCGAACAGCGTGCCGCGGTCGTAGATCAGGTTGAACTCGACATAGCGGCCGCGGCGAATCAGCTGGTGCTGGCGCTGCGCCCCGGTCCACGGCGCCAGCATGTGGCTGCGCACGATCTTCGGATAGATCGCGAGGAACGCCTCGCCGACGTCACGGGTGAAGGCGAATTCCTTCTCCCAGCCGCCGCCCTCGAGATAATCGTAGAAGATGCCGCCGACGCCACGCGGCTCGTTGCGGTGCTTGAGGAAGAAATACTCGTCGCACCAGGCCTTGAAACGCGGGTAATAGGCTGGGTCGTGCGCATCGCAGGCCGCCTTGAAGGCGGCGTGGAAGTCGCGCGTATCGGCATCGTCGGGCACCATCGGCGTCAGATCGGCGCCGCCGCCGAACCAGGATTTCGTCGTGACGATGTGCCGCGTGTTCATATGCACTGCCGGCACGAGCGGCGAGCGCAGATGCGCGACCAGCGAGACGCCGCTTGCCCAGAACCGCGGGTCCTCGGCGGCGCCCGGGATCTGGCCGCGGAACTCGGGGCTGAACTCGCCGAAGACGGTCGAGATATTGACCCCGACCTTCTCGAAGACCTGGCCGTGCATCAGCGAGATGATGCCGCCGCCGCCCTCCGGCCGGTCCCAGGGCTTGCGTTCGAAGCGGCCCGCCGGCCCGGCATCCGGCCGTTGCGCCACGAACTCGTCCTCGATCGCCTCGAACGCGGCACAAATGCGGTCGCGCAGGGCGGCGAACCAGGCGGCGGCCTCGGCCTTGCGGTCCGCGACGGTTCCGGCGGCGGTAACCACGGTCATTCATGCACTCCCGGAAACTGCGCCGTCTGGCGCAGCGATTCGCCTACTACCATCGCGGCGGCGAGCGCAACATTGATCGAGCGCAGGCCTGGCAGCATGGGAATGACGAGCCGGGCGGCGCTGGCGCGATGGACGTCTTCGGGCACGCCGGCGCTCTCGCTGCCGACGAGCAGCACGTCATCGGGCGCAAAGGCGAATCGCTGGTAGGGCGTCTCGCCGCGCGTCGTCAGCAGCACGATGCGGCGCGGCGAGCGCTGCGCTGCCGCGAAATCCTGCCATGAGGCATGACGCGTCAGATCGACGCCCGCAAGGTAGTCCATTCCCGCGCGGCGCAACCTGCGGTCGTCGAGCACGAAGCCGCAGGGCTCGATGATGTCGACCGCGACGCCGAGACAAGCGCTGAGGCGCAGCAGCGTTCCCGCGTTCTGCGGTATGTCCGGCTGAAACAGGGCGAGGCGGATCATCGTCGCGGCGGAACCCTCCAGGCGGGTGATACTGCGGCGGCGATCTCATCCTTTGCAATATGAGGCGAATCGATTATACCGCTCGCGCAGTCGTTTGGCCGATAGACGCGAGGCAAAACTCGGCGCTCGGACAGGCAGATCTGCGAAGCGTCTTGGCAACAAGGCTATGCGGCAGGATGCCGCATAGCCGTGCCTGTTCAACTCTGTAGCTTGCGCGGCGGCCGGCCGCCGGGCTGGCCGCGAGAGAGGGGTAATACGATGTCCGATACTGCGCACCCGGCGGGGGGCGGTGCTCACGGCGCCGACCCGTCGCGACGCGATTTCCTGACCCTGACCGCCGCGGCTCTCGGCGCGGTCGGCCTCGGTTCGGTCGCCTGGCCCTTCATCGACAGCATGAACCCGGCGAAGGACACGCTGGCATTGTCGACGACCGAGGTCGACCTCAGCCCGGTTGCGGTCGGGCAGCGCGTCACCGTCGTCTGGCGCGGCAAGCCGGTCTTCATCGATCATCGTCCGCCGGAGGAGATCAAGAAGGCCGAGGAGGTCGACCTGGGCGAGTTGCGCGACCCGCAAAAGGATTCCGATCGCGTCAAGAAGGCGGAGTGGCTCGTCGTCGTCGGCGTCTGCACGCATCTCGGCTGCATCCCGCTGGGACAGAAGGACACTGATGACCGCGGCCCGTTCGGCGGCTGGTTCTGCCCCTGCCACGGCTCGATCTACGACACCTCCGGACGCATCCGCCAGGGACCTGCGCCGGCCAATCTCGCCGTGCCGCCTTACGCGTTCGGCAGCGACACAACGATCAAGATCGGCTAGAGGCGCGCCATGGCAGCAGCACCCGCAAAACAAAAGAGCAAGCTCGTCGGCTGGATCGACCATCGCCTGCCGATCTTCAGCTTCATGGAACATGAGCTGAACGAGTATCCGACGCCGCGCAACCTGAACTACTGGTGGAACTACGGCTCGCTGGCCGGGATCATGCTGGTGATCATGATCGCCAGCGGCATCTTCCTGGCGATGGCGTATACGCCGCACAAGGACATGGCCTTCGATTCGGTCGAGCGCATCATGCGCGACGTCAATTATGGGTGGCTTCTCCGCTACATCCATATGAACGGCGCCTCGATGTTCTTCGTGGTGACCTACATCCACATCTTCCGCGGCCTCTACTTCGGCTCCTACAAGGAGCCGCGCGAGCTGCTGTGGATCATCGGCGTCGTCATCCTGCTGACCATGATGGCGACCGCCTTCATGGGCTATGTGCTGCCCTGGGGGCAGATGAGCTACTGGGGCGCCACGGTCATCACCAACCTCTTCTCGGCGATACCGCTGGTCGGCGACTGGATCGTGACGCTGCTATGGGGCGGCTTCACGGTCGACAATCCGACCCTCAATCGGTTCTTCTCGCTGCATTACCTGCTGCCGTTCGTCATCGTCGGCATCGTCGTCCTGCATTTGATCGCGCTGCATCAGCACGGCTCGAACAACCCGCTCGGCATCGATCGCAAGGGGCCGCAGGACTCGATCCCATTCCACCCGTACTACACGGTGAAGGACCTCTTCGGCCTCTGCGTCTTCCTGCTGGTCTACGCCGCCTTCGTGTTCTACGCGCCGAATCTATTGGGCGACCCGGCCAACTACATTCCGGCGAACCCGTTGCAGACCCCGGCCGAGATCGTTCCGGAGTGGTACTTCCTGCCGTTCTACGCAATCCTGCGCTCGGTCCCGAACATCCTCTTCATTCCGGCAAAGCTCGCCGGCGTGCTTGCGATGTTCGGCGCCATCGGCGTCCTCTTCATCCTGCCATGGCTCGACCGCTCGCGGGTCCGCAGCGCGACCTTCCGGCCGCTCTACAAATGGTTCTTCTGGGTGCTCGTGCTCGACTGCCTAGTGCTCGGCTATGTAGGGGCGAACAGGCCCGAGGGGATGTTCCTCGTGCTCGGCCGCATCGCGACGCTCTGGTACTTCTTCCACTTTCTCATTCTCGTTCCCCTGCTGGGCGTCTTCGAACGTCCGCGCCCACTGCCGACCAGCATCAGCAGCGCAGTCCTCAAGGGCGCCGCCGCCCCGGCGATGGAGAAGTGATCATGCGTAAGTTCGCTCTCGCCCTCGCAGGCGCCGCCGCCCTGACCGTCGGCGCCGCCCAGGCGGCCGACGAGCCGTCCCTGCCCAAGGTAACGTGGCCGAACGACGGCGTCTTCGGGACCTTCGATCGCGCCTCGCTGCAGCGCGGCTTCCAGATCTACAAGGAGGTCTGCTCGAACTGCCACGCATTGCAGCACCTGCATTACCGCGACCTCGGCCCGGGCGGTCCGGGCGGCGGCATCGGGTTCACCGACGAGGAGGTCAAGGCCCTCGCCGAGCAGGCGCAGGTCACCGACGGCCCCAACGACCAGGGCGAGATGTTCCAGCGGCCGGGTCGTCCCTATGACCCGATCGCGCGGCCGTTCCCGAACGAGCAGGCGGCGCGCGCCGCCAACAACGGCGCGCTGCCGCCGGATCTGTCGCTCATTACCAAGGCTCGCGAGGGTGGGGCGCGCTACGTCTTCGCGCTGCTGCAGGGCTACACCGACCCGCCGCCCGACATGAAGATGGGCACTGGGATGAACTATAATCTCTATTTCCCCGGTCATCAGATCGCGATGCCGCAGCCGCTTAGCGACGGTCAGGTGACCTTCTCCGACGGCACGCCGAACACCCTCACGCAGGAAGCTTACGACATCGCGGCATTCCTGACCTGGGCGGCCGAGCCGACGCTCGAGGTGCGGCATCGGATGGGAACGAAGGTGTTCCTCTTCCTGCTGGTGCTGACCGGCCTCTTCTATGTCGTCAAGCGGAAGGTCTGGGCCGAGGTTCACTAAGTCCGCCAGTAATATTCGCCATCGCTTCGTCGAGCAGCCTCGACATTCCCATGCAGGGGATGAGAGGCTGCTCTGGTTTTTGAGGAGAGCATGTCGCCATGACGTCCAACGCTCCAGTCATCGGCATCCTCGGCGGCAGCGGACTCTATGAGATCGAGGGCCTGACCGACATCGAGTGGCGACACGTCGCCTCGCCGTTCGGTACGCCGTCCGATGCGCTCTGCTTCGGCCGCCTCGATGGCGTCCAGGTCGTCTTCCTGCCGCGCCACGGCCGCGGTCATCCGCATTCGCCGACCGACATCAACTACCGCGCCAACATCGATGCGCTGAAGCGCAGCGGCGTCACGGACATCATCTCGCTGTCGGCGGTCGGCAGCCTGAAGGAGGAGATGGCACCCGGCGATTTCGTCATCGTCGACCAGTTCATCGACCGCACTTTCGCCCGCGAGAAGAGCTTCTTCGGGACCGGCTGCGCGGCGCATGTCTCGATGGCCCAGCCGGTCTGCGGGCGGCTCGGCGAAGCGCTCCGCAAGGCGGCGCTCAGCATCCGCATCGAGCCCTGGCACGGCGGCACCTACATCGTGATGGAGGGACCGCAGTTCTCCACCATGGCGGAGAGCAGGCTCTATCGCAGCTGGGGCTGCGACGTCATCGGCATGACCAACATGCCGGAGGCGAAGCTCGCCCGCGAGGCCGAGATCTGCTACGCGACGGTCGCCATGGTGACGGATTACGACTGCTGGCATTCCGACCATGGCAATGTCTCGGTCGAGATGGTCCTGCGGACGCTCGGCGAGAATGCCGCGAACGCGCGCGCGCTGGTGAAGGCCGTGGTGCCGCAGTTGAAGAGCCACACGGAGACCTGTCGCTTCGGCTGCCAGACGGCGCTCGATCACGCGCTGATCACCGCGCCGGATGCGCGGGACCCGTCAGCGCTGGCAAGGCTCGACGCGGTGGCCGGGCGCCTCCTCGGCCGTTGACCGGCGGGCGACATCGATATTACCGTGCGTTGCCCTAATAAATGCAAATGCGCTCACTGGTCGTTTGCCTCACAGTCTGCCGTAAAGGCGAATAGCGCCACGGGAGACGACCATGGAATACAAACTCTATTTGCTCAACTCGACGGGCGCGATCCAGGCGCAGCACAACGTCGAGTTCCAAGATGACGAAGCCGCCTTCGCCGCCGCGATAAAGCTGTTCCGCGGCTATCGCTTCGAGGTCTGGCAGCGCGAGCGCCAAGTCGCTGCCGGTCCTGCCGTCACGAACGCCGCCGGTCGCGCCCAGTCGACATAGCCGGTAGCAGTTCGAGGGTGCTGCGGCGTCGGGCGCGATTGACAGCGCCGGGCGAACGCGCGAGCGTCGGCAGCGGGCGCGATCACCATGGCAGCGACGATGAACCGTCAGATTCTCCTGAAGAGCCGACCGGCCGGTGAGCCGAGCGCAGCGAATTTCGAGCTGGTCGGACGACCGGTGCCGCGCCCCGACGAAGGGCAGGTGCTGCTCCGCACGCTTTATCTCTCGCTCGATCCCTATATGCGTGGTCGGATGAGCGCGGGTGCTTCCTACGCGGCGTCGGCCGAGCTCGGCCGGCCGATGGTCGGCGGCACGGTCAGCGAGGTCGCCGAGTCCCGCAACCCGGGCTTCGCAGTCGGCGACGTCGTGCTCTCCTATGCCGGCTGGCAAGACTACGCCCTCTCGACGGGTGGCGGGCTGCGCAAGCTCGATCCGAAGGCGGCGCCGTTGCAGGCCTATCTCGGCGTCCTCGGCATGCCGGGCACGACCGCCTATTGCGGGTTGCTCGAGATCGGCCAGCCGCAGCCGGGCGAGACGGTCGTGGTCGCGGCTGCTTCGGGCGCGGTCGGCTCGGTCGTCGGCCAGATCGCCAAGATCAAGGGCTGCCGCGCCGTCGGGGTCGCCGGCGGCGCGGCGAAGTGCAAATTCGTCGTCGAGGAGCTCGGCTTCGATGCCTGCGTCGATCATCGCGCGCCCGACTTTGCGCAGCAACTCGCGGCCGCCTGCCCAAGCGGCATCGACGTCTATTTCGAGAATGTCGGCGGCGTGGTGCAGCAGGCGGTCTGGCCACTCCTCAACAATTTCGCGCGGGTGCCGCTCTGCGGGCTTATCGGGCAGTACAACGGCGGCGCGCCGACGCCTGGTCCCGACATGCGCTCGATCCTCAGCCGCCGCCTGACAGTGCGCGGCTTCATCGTCTCCGATCTCGCGCCGAAGCATCCCGAGGCGGCCGAGCAGCTCGCCGAATGGTATCGCAGCGGCCGTATCAAATATCGCGAGGACGTCGTCGCTGGGCTGGAGAAGGCGCCGGAATCCTTCCTCGGCATGCTGCACGGGAAGAATTTCGGCAAGCTCGTCATCAAAGTCGCCTGATCCGGGAAGCACGATGAAGGTCAATGGCAAGGGGATGCGCTCGATCTGGCTGGAGCCGGACGGCTGGTCCGTCGGCATCATCGACCAAACGCTTCTGCCGCACGCGCTCGTCACGACGCGGCTGACCACCCTGGCCGAGGCGGCCGCAGCGATCAGCACCATGCAGGTCCGCGGCGCGCCGCTGATCGGCTCCGCCGCCGCCTATGGACTTTGCCTCGCGCTGCGCGCGGATCGCTCGGACGCCGCCCTCGACGACGCCTGCCGCATCCTTGCGGCGACGCGGCCGACCGCGATCAACCTGCGCTGGGCCCTCGAGGAGATGCGCGACCGGCTGCACGCCGTGCCGCCGGCGGAGCGCGTTTCCGAAGCCTACCGCCAGGCAGCGGCAATCTGCGAGGCGGATGTCGCGACCAACCGCGCGATCGCCGAGCACGGCGCGACGTTGCTGCGCGAGGCCTGGAACCGCAAGGGCGGGCAGGGGCGCCTCAACGTGCTGACGCATTGCAACGCCGGCTGGCTCGCGACCGTCGACTGGGGCACGGCGCTGGCGCCGATCTTCAAAGCTCACGACGCCGGGCTGCCGGTACATGTCTGGGTCGACGAGACGCGGCCGCGCAACCAGGGCGCCAGCCTGACGGCGTGGGAGCTGCTCCAGCACGGCGTGCCGCATACCGTCATCGTCGACAACGTCGGCGGCCATCTGATGCAGCACGGCGAGGTCGATCTCTGCATCACCGGCACCGACCGCACGACTTCGCGCGGCGACGTTGCCAACAAGATCGGCACCTACCTGAAGGCGCTCGCGGCCAAGGACAACGGCGTCGCCTTTTATGTCGCGCTGCCGTCCTCGACGATCGACTGGACGATCGCCGACGGTGTCGCCGAGATCCCGATCGAGCAGCGCGACGGCACAGAGGTCAGCGAGATCACCGGCCGGCTGATGAACGGCGAGATTGCGACCGTGCGCATCGTGCCGGAGGGCAGCGCCGTCGCCAATTACGCCTTCGACGTGACTCCGGCGCGGCTGGTCACGGCGCTGATCACCGAGCGCGGCGTCTGCCCGGCGTCGTCCGAGGGGCTTCTCGCGCTGTTCCCCGAGCGCCGCGGCAACGAGGGGCGGGGATAATGCGGCTCGGCGTCACCGGCATCCACCACATCCGCCTGACGGTCGGCGACCTCGAACAGTCGCGCCAGGGATGGACGCGGCTCGGCTTCGCGTTGTCGCCGCGCGGGGCGTATCCGGGTGGCGGGACGCCCGAGGACGCGATCCTCTTGCGCCAAGGGGCGTTGCGCTTTTTGCGCGAGAACCCTCGAGGCGGCGAGGTCATGTGGGCGGTTGCCGATATCCTTGCCGCCGAAGCGGCCTTTCGCGAGCTCGGCCTGCCCTTCGCGACGCACCGCGAGGTCGCGCGGCAGTCGGAACTCCCCGAGCAAACCGTCGTCGAGCGCTTCGATGTCCTTAGCTTGCCGCCGGCTGCGACTCCGGGATTGCATGGCGAATTATGGTGCGGCGTGCCGCCGGCGTTGCCGGTACGACCGGAATGGCTTGCTCACCCGAATGGCGTCAGCAGCCTGATCGGCGCGACCGTGATCGTGCCGGATACCGCGCCGCTTCAGGAAAGCTACGAGCGTCTGTTCGGCCCGGCCAACGTGCATACGACCGATAAGGTGATCTCGGTCCGCAGCGGCCGCCAGCGCCTGCTCATCGCGAGCCGCGACGATTTCGCCGCGATGCACCCCGAGGTCGAGCCCGACGATTCGGCGGGCGATAATTTCATCGCCCTGGTAACTCTCGGCGTCGCCGATCTGAACCAGACGACCGATCATCTGGTGAATTGGCATATCGAGCACGAGGCGCCGGGGACCGGCCGCCTCGTAGTCCCGCCGACCGAGGCGAGCGGCGTCATCCTGGAATTCGTCCGCGAACGCCGCTGAGCGCTTGCGTCGGCGGCGGTCGATCCCGCCGCCGACGCTGCGGGCCTATTTCAGGTGCTGGCCGAGGAAGTCGAGAGTACGGCCGAGCGCGAGCTTCGCGCTCTCGGGCTCGAAGCTGCCGCGCTCGTCGCAGCTGAAGCCGTGGCCGGCGTGATAGACGTGAATTGGAATCTCGGGATGCGCCGCGCGGATCTTGTCGACGTCAGTAAGGGGAATGCCCTGATCGGCATCGCCGAAGTGCAGCATCACCGGCACCTTGGTCGTCTCATTCGCCGTGGCAGCGATCCCGCCGCCGTAGTAGCCGACCGCGGCGGCGATGCCGTTCAGCCGAGTCGCGGAGAGATATGCGACGGTGCCGCCCAGGCAATAGCCGACGACCGCGACCTTGCCGGCCCCGGCGACGGCATCGATCGCCGCTTGGGTGTCCTTCATCATGTCCTCGTCTTTGACCTTGCCGCGCATCTCGCGGCCCTTCGCGATGCTGTCGGCGTCGTAGCCGACCTCGAAGCCGCGCTGGGCGCGGTCGAACAGCGCCGGGGCGATGGCGACGTAACCCTCGGCGGCGAATTTGTCCGTAACGTTGCGGATGTGATGGTTGACGCCGAAGATTTCCTGGATGACGACGATCGCGCCCTTCGGGGTGCCGCTCGGATCGGCGCGGTAGGCGGAGACCTTGAATCCGTCCGCGGCGGTCAAATCGAGTGTTTTTCCCATCGGTTCTTCTCCTCGTTGGTGTGTGGCCATCGGGTCGGATCATAGGCGATGGAGAGGGCGAGGGAAACCACGTCGGCGCCCGCCGAGAGGCCCCCCGCCAAGCCATAGGTTTTGAGAGAAAACTTGCGGTTCCGCGGCGAAACGGTCTAGAGATGGTGGTGTTGGCGATCGGCGCGGCGGCTGTTGCCTTCGATGCGTTAAGTAAAAATTTAACCATTACCGCCGAAACTTCGGGCTGCACCGGCGCAGGGCCGGTTCCGATAGGGTTCTGGTCATGAACGATCCGGTGGCACAATGGAGCGGAAGGACGGAAAAGCATCGTCCTATCGTCGCCTTTGTGCGCCCGGTCTTTACTACCCGCAATGGATGGTAAGGCGCTGCGACTTAGCGGCTCCTGAGCGTCATGGTCGCGCCGCGATCGGTCCTCGGGGGGCTCGCCAGCGGGCGACACCATGTTCTGCAGAGGATTCGCGCCGATGAGCGGCAGCATTTCTAAGTCCAAGTCCCCCGCCGAAAAGTCTCCAGGCCGCGCCGCCAAGGCAAGCCAGGTCGCCTCGAACCGCGTCGTCATCTTCGACACGACGCTGCGCGACGGCGAGCAGTCGCCGGGCGCCTCGATGAATCTCGAGGAGAAGATCCGCATCGCCGGCCTGCTCGAGGAGATGGGCGTGGACGTGATCGAGGCCGGTTTCCCGATCGCCTCGAACGGCGATTTCGAGGCCGTCCGCGAGATTGCCAAGCTCGTCAAAACCGCCAGCGTCTGCGGCCTCGCCCGCGCCGGGCGGATGGACATCGACCGCGCCTGGGAGGCGCTGCAGCACGCCGCACGGCCGCGTATCCACACCTTTCTGTCGACCTCCGCGCTGCACATGAAATACAAGCTGCAGATGACGCCGGAGGCGGTGCATCAGGCGGTGATCGACAGCGTCTCCTATGCCCGCAATTTGTGCGACGACGTCGAATGGTCCCCTGAGGACGGCTCGCGCACCGACCACGATTTCCTCTGCCGCACCGTCGAGAGCGCGATCAAGTCCGGCGCCGGCACGATCAACATCCCGGATACCGTCGGCTACGCCGTGCCCGAGGAGTTCGCCGCGCTGATCCGCATGCTGGTCGAGCGCGTGCCGAACATTGACAAGGCGATCATCTCGGTGCATTGCCACAACGACCTGGGCCTCGCCGTCGCCAACTCGCTGGCCGCGGTCGGCGCCGGCGCGCGGCAGGTCGAGTGCACGATCAACGGGCTCGGCGAGCGGGCCGGCAACTGCGCCATGGAGGAAATCGTTATGGCGCTGAAGACGCGCCAGGACGCGATGCCCTACGTCACCGGCGTCAAGACCGACTACATCACCCGCGCCTCGCGCCTCGTCTCGACGATCACCGGTTTCGTCGTGCAGCCGAACAAAGCGATCGTCGGCGCCAACGCCTTCGCGCACGAGAGCGGCATTCATCAGGACGGCATGCTCAAGCACGCCGGGACCTACGAGATCATGACGCCCGAATCGGTCGGGCTGAACCGCTCGACCCTCGTCATGGGCAAGCATTCCGGCCGGCACGCCTTCAAGATGAAGCTGCAGGAGCTCGGCTTCGATCTCGGCGACAACGCGCTCGCCGACACCTTCCGGCGCTTCAAGGATCTCGCCGACCGCAAAAAGGAGATCTTCGACGAGGACATCACCGCCCTGGTCGACGACGAGGTGACGCGGGCGCATCAGCGCGTCAAATTCGTCTCGCTGCAAGTGGTGGCCGGCTCGAAGGGGCCGCAGACCGCCGAGCTCGAGCTCGATATCGACGGCGAACTGCACCATACCAAGACGACCGGCAACGGGCCGGTCGACGCCACCTTCAACGCGATCCACGCACTCGTCCCGCACGATGCCCGGCTGCAGCTCTACCAGGTGCATGCCGTGACCGAGGGAACCGACGCGCAGGCCGAGGTCACCGTGCGCCTCGAGGAGATGGGCAAGTCGGTCAACGGCCAAGGCGCCGATCCTGATACGCTGGTCGCTTCGGCGCGCGCCTATCTGCATGCTTTGAACAAGCTTTTCACCAAGAGGGCGAAGACGGCACCCAAAGCGATGTCCGCCTGAGCCGAGTTGCGGGCGCCGCCGGCCCCGGCGGCTCCCTCGGCGATCGCGCTCACGATTCCTGTATCTCTCTACCAATCCCCGCAACCTGTGGATTTGATCATACCGATGTTTGGAAGAATGCTGGGCCTGCTCTCCGCCGACATGGCGATCGACCTCGGAACGGCGAACACCCTCGTCTACGTCAAGGGGCGCGGCATCGTCCTCAACGAGCCATCAGTCGTCGCCATTGCCAGCGTCAAGGGCAAGAAGCAGGTGCTGGCGGTCGGCGACGAGGCCAAGATGATGCTCGGGCGCACGCCCGGCAACATCCAGGCGATCCGCCCCTTGCGCGACGGAGTCATCGCCGACTTCGAAGTCGCCGAGGAGATGATCAAGCACTTCATCCGCAAGGTGCACAACCGCCGCAGCTTCGCAAGCCCGCAGATCATCGTCTGCGTGCCGTCGGGCTCGACCGCGGTCGAGCGCCGCGCCATCCAGGAATCGGCCGAGAGCGCCGGCGCCCGCCGCGTCTTCCTGATCGAGGAGCCGATGGCGGCGGCGATCGGCGCCGGCCTGCCGGTGACCGAGCCGACCGGCTCGATGGTCGTCGACATCGGCGGCGGCACGACCGAGGTCGCGGTGCTGTCATTGGGCGGCATCGTCTACTCGCGCTCGGTGCGGGTCGGCGGCGACAAGATGGACGAGGCGATCATCGCCTATATCCGGCGCAACCATAATCTGCTGGTCGGCGAATCCTCGGCCGAGCGGATCAAGAAGGAGATCGGCTCCGCCTGCATGCCCGAGGACGGCGAGGGCCGAACCATCGAGATCAAGGGCCGCGATCTGATGAACGGGGTCCCCAAGGAGATCGTCATCAGCGAGCGCCAGATCTCGGAGAGCCTCGCCGAGCCGGTCGGCTCGATCATCGAGGCGGTTAAGGTCGCGCTCGAGCATACCGCGCCGGAGCTCGCCGCCGACATCGTCGACAAGGGCATCGTGCTGACCGGCGGCGGCGCCCTGCTCAGCAACCTCGATCTCGTGCTGCGCCATGCGACCGGGCTGCCGGTCTCGATTGCCGACGACCCGCTCTCCTGCGTCGCCCTCGGTACCGGTCGCGCGCTCGAAGAGATGAAGACGCTAAAGAATGTCCTAATTAACATGTATTGAGTCTGGATTGGCACCCGCGGCTTGCGATATATTCTTGCATTAAGAACCGGTTGCTGCGGATTCGCTGAATTCGCCAGCGCTGACCGGCAGGAGTGGTGATGCGGCTTGCGGTGCCCATCAAAGTCGTCGGCCAGCGTTTTGGCCTCCCCATCCTGGTGCTCGCATCGGTCGCGATGATCGTGCTCGGCAAGGCCGACACGCTGTTGTTCGAACGGATGCGCTCCGGCTTCGCCGATTCCGCCGCTCCGGTCCTGCGGATTATCTCCGAGCCCGTCGCCGCCATCGACTCGGTGGTCGGCGATTTTCGCGATCTCTTTGCCCTTCGCTCGGAGAATGCCAGGCTGCGCGTCGACAATGAGCGGCTGCTGCGCTGGCAGCAGGTGGCGCAGGGGCTCGAGGTCGAGAACGGTCGGCTGCGCGAGCTCCTCAAGCTGACCCCGGATCCCAGCGCCTCGTTCGTCACCGGCCGGGTCATCGCCAATTCCGGCGGCGCCTTCGTGCGAAGCGTCCTGATCGATGCCGGCAATGGCGCCGGCGTCGTGCGCGGCCAGGCGGCGATCACCGGCGAAGGCCTGGTCGGACGGGTCACCGAGGTCGGCGAGCGCGCCGCGCGGATCCTGCTGGTGACCGACCTCAACTCGCGCATCCCGGTGGCGGTCGACGGGTCGCGCGAGCGCGCCGTCCTCGCCGGCGACAATTCCGACGAGCCGCGCCTGGTCTACCTGCCGCCGCGCAGCGCGCTCAAGGTCGGCGACCGGCTGGTGACATCCGGCAACGGCGGCATCTTCCCGCCCGGCCTGCCGGTCGGTGTCGTCTCCGGCATCACCGACGGCATCATCCGGGTGCAGCCCTATGCCGAGCTGTCGCGGCTCGACTTTCTTCGAATCGTCGATTACGGACTGAACGGCGTGCTGCCGCAAGCCGTCGCGCCGCGCCCGCCGAAACCCGCCCGCGGCGGGCGGGCAGGCTAGCGGCCGAGGCAAGTCGAATGCGAGCCATGGTGGCGAGACGCAGCGAATGGAGCCCGGTTCGGCTGGTGCCGACGGTGACGCTCGTCATCCTCGCGGTCCTCACCGTCCTGCCCCTGCATGTCCCCGATTATGCCTCGGTGGCGCCGCTGCTCGCGCTGGCCGGGGTCTATTACTGGACCATCTATCGTCCCGATTTCGCGCCGCCGCTCGCGGTCTTCGCCTGCGGCATCGTGCTCGACCTCCTCGACGGCGGACCGCTTGGCGTCGGGGCGCTCCTCTTGCTGCTCGCGCGGGCGGCGGTGCTGCCGCAGCGGCGTTTCTTCGTAAACCGGCTCTTCCCCTTCGTGTGGATGGGATTCACGATGATCGCGGCAGGCGCGATCCTGTTCCTCTGGCTGCTGGGCAGCGGCATCGAGGGCGCCTGGCTCGACCTGCGCGCGGCGATGCTGCAATGGGTGCTGACGGTCGCCACGTTTCCGGCAGTCGCCTATTTCCTGATGCGAGTGCAGCGCGCCTGCGTCCCGCCGGAATAGAGGCGTGGCGATGCAGCGCGAGAACCAGCGATCGAAGCTCTTCACCCGCCGCGCGCTCCTGCTCGCCGGCGGCCAGACGGCGCTGCTCGCGGCGCTGGCCGGGCGGATGTACTACCTGCAGGTGACGCAGTCCGACCGCTACACCGTGCTGGCAGACGAGAACCGCATCAATTTGCGGCTTCTGGCGCCGCCGCGCGGCCGCATCATCGACCGCTTCGGCCTGCCGCTCGCGACCAATACGCCGAACTACCGCGTCGTCCTCGTCGCCGAACAGGCCGGCGAGATCGACGTGACGCTCGATGCGATCGACCAATTGATCGGCCTCACCGAAGCCGACCGCCGCCGCGTGCAGCGCGACATCAAGCGCAAGCACTCTTTCGTGCCGGTCGTCGTCCGCGCCAATCTGACCTGGGACGAGATGGCACGGATCGAGGTCAACGTGCCGGAGCTGCCCGGCGTCATGATCGAGGAGGGGCTGAGCCGAACCTATCCCTTCGCCGAGACGGCGGCGCATGTCCTGGGCTATGTCGCGCCGGTCTCCGAGAAGGAGCTCAACGGCGACCCGCTGCTCGAATTGCCGGACTTCCGCATCGGCAAGTCCGGCATCGAGAAGCAGCATGATCTCGAGCTGCGCGGCAAGGCCGGCACCAGCCAGATCGAGACCAACGCCTATGGCCGCGTCGTGCGCGAGTTGGCGCGCGTCGAGGGGACGCCGGGCAAGGAGATGGTGCTCACCCTCGACATGGCGCTGCAGGATCTCGCGGCGCGGCGCTGCGCCGCCGAGCAGAGCGCCTCCTGCGTCGTGCTCGACGCCTTCACGGGCGACGTGCTGGCGCTGGTCTCGAGCCCCGGGTTCGACCCCATCGCCTTCGGCGCCGGCCTCACCGCCGTGATGTGGCGTGATCTCACAACAAATATTCGCAACCCATTGAGTAACAAGGCGATTTCCGGAACGTACTCGCCCGGCTCGACGTTCAAGCCGATGGTCGCGCTCGCCGGTCTCGAATCCGGCCTCATCACCCCCGAGACCGTTGTCTCATGTCCCGGCTCCTTCTTCCTCGGCAACACCGTCTTCCATTGCTGGCGGCACGGCGGCCACGGCGGGATGAATCTGCGCAACGCGATCAAGAACTCCTGCGACGTCTTCTTCTACGAGACGGCGCGTCGCCTCGGCATCGATCGCATCGCCGCGATGGCCAAACGCTTCGGCCTCGGCAGCAAGCTCGATTTCGACCTGCCGGGCGAGCGGCCGGGCAACATCCCGACGCGCGACTGGAACCTCGCGACCTACGGCGTCGCCTGGCAGCTCGGCGAGACGATCAGCGCCGGTATCGGCCAGAGCAAGGTGACCACGACGCCGTTGCAGCTCGCGACGATGGCGGCGCGGCTCATCACAAATCGGGCCGTCGTGCCACGGCTGACTCGGCGCGAGGGCGTCATGCAGCCGGTCGGCCTGCAGACCGCCCCCGACCATCCGGAATCGCTCTTTCCGTCGCTCGGCATCCCGCCCGCCAATCTCAAGCTGGTCGTCGACGGGATGACGGCGGTCGTCAACGAGCAGGGCGGTACCGCCTATGGCGCCCGCATCCGCGAGGCCGGACTCGAAATGGGCGGCAAGTCGGGTACCTCGCAGGTCCGCCATATCTCGGCCGCCGAACGCGAGCACGGGGTCCGCAAGACCAAGGACGTGCCGTGGAAGGAGCGCGACCACGCGCTGTTCATCTCCTTCGCGCCGGTGTCGTCGCCGCGCTATGTCTGCGCCGTCGTCGTCGAGCACGGCGGCGAATCGGCGGGTGGCGGCTCTGCCGTCGCGGCGCCGATCTGCCGCGATGTGCTGCGCGAGGCGCAGCTGCGCGACCCTGGCCGCCGCGTCCCCGATGCGGAATTCGTCGCCACGCGCGACGACCCCGCCGGGCCGTCGGCCCGGCGCAGCTGAGGGCAGGGTCGATGGCCAGCATCGGCGCGATCGATTCCGGCTCCCCGCGGCTCTCCTTCGCCGAGAAGCTGTGGGGCATCAACTGGGGCCTGATCCTGCTGCTCACCGTCATCGCCTGCTTCGGCTTCGCGATGCTCTACTCGGCGGCGAACGGCGCGCTGCAGCCCTGGGCGGGGAAGCAGATGCTGCGCTACGCCGTGTCGCTGGCCCTGATGCTGATCGTCGCGATCGTCGACATCCGCTTTTGGCTGCGCGCCGCCTATGTCGTCTTCGCGATCGGCTTCGTGCTGCTCGTCGCCGTCGAGGTGCGCGGCGCGATCGGCATGGGAGCGCAGCGCTGGATCGACCTCGGGATCATCCAGCTGCAGCCGTCCGAGCTGATGAAGGTGGCGCTGGTCCTCGCGCTGGCGCGCTATTTCCACGGGCTGACGATCGAGGAGGTCGGCAAGCCGTTGCGCCTCATCATGCCGGCGCTGCTCATCCTGACGCCCGCGGTGCTGGTCCTCAAGCAGCCCGATCTCGGCACCGCGATGATGCTGCTGATGTCGGGCGGCGTCGTCTTCTTCCTGGCCGGCGTCCGGCTATGGAAGTTCGGCCTCGTGATCGGCGCCGGCGCGGCGGCGATGCCGTTCGTCTGGGCCCATATGAAGGGCTACCAGCGCAACCGCATCCTGACCTTCCTAGACCCGGAGAACGATCCGCAAGGGGCCGGCTACCACATCCTGCAATCGAAGATCGCGCTCGGCTCCGGCGGCGTCTTCGGCAAGGGCTTCCTCCTCGGGACGCAGAGCCATCTCAACTTCCTGCCCGAGAAGCAGACCGATTTCATCTTCACGATGCTGGCCGAGGAGCTCGGGCTGATCGGCGGCCTCGCGCTGCTCACCCTCTATACCCTCGTCTTCATCTACGGCTTCGCCATCGCGCTGCGTTCGCACAATCATTTCGGCCGCCTGCTCGGGCTCGGCATCACCGTCAATTTCTTCCTCTATGTCTTCATCAACACAGCGATGGTGATGGGCCTCATCCCGGTCGTCGGCGTGCCGCTCCCGCTGATCTCCTACGGCGGCACCTCGATGCTGACGGTGATGTTCGGCTTCGGCCTGCTGATGAGCGCCTATATCCACCGCGACGTTCGCATCGGCCGCTTCGGCGAAAGCGACTGAGCTCGCGGCGAGCGTCTGCTGATTCCCTCGACAAGCCGGGATCGCTTTGTTATACAGCGCGCCTTCGCGGAGGGGGCTTAGCTCAGTTGGTAGAGCAGCTGACTCTTAATCAGCGGGTCATAGGTTCGAGCCCTATAGCCCCCACCAGCGAATTCAACGATTTAGCCACGTGTTTTTGGGTGGAGCGACAGGGTCGTTCTTCCGCGTGATCTCGTTCCGGCAAGCGTATGCGAGCCACGGTACGGGCATTTCAACACGTCGGTAAAGAGTGCGAGATGGATACGTTCGAATCCAGCCACGGACGCATTTCCTGCAATCTGATCTCGGATTCTCTGGCGTGCGAACAACGATAACGGTCGGTATGCGTTACCTCCCTTTGGGCGGAAGCGCACGTGTATGGACTCAGGATTGTTCGATCGAAATGAGGACGTGTGCCAAGGCTTTGATCAATTCGTGCGTGGCCACGCTGAGCTGTTCATTGGCGGAAGGCGTCTCCCCCGCAAGCGCCAATTCATATGCTTCCTCGAAGGCGTCGATGGCAGCCGCGACCTTCGATCGGACATCATCGAGCGAATTAAAATTCTGAGCGGCCGCCATGAAGCCTCCGGCTGCGGTAGAGATAGAAAATTTCGGCTCAACGTTCGGTTTTGAATAATTTGCTTCTGAGAACTCTTATGGGGCGATTTAATCACGCGAAAGTGAGATTAAGCCAAGGCGCTGATCTATACCATATGTGGGAATACTGCGCTGGAACAATACCATATTTGGTATGCAGCGAAGGCCATGAAATGCACATTTCCCTTCAGGAGACCAATCCTCTATAAACTTTCAGTTAACATCGCTGGCGGCGAACGAACTTTATATCGTCTGTTCCTCGTACTTGGTAGGGGGTCTTATGGCGAGCAAGGAAGCTTTGATCCTTCGTGCCTCGCGACTGCGCTCATCGATGGCTCTGATGGATGATCCGCTCGGACGGTTCGTCTTGAAGGCTCTCGTCGAAGCGCTCGATGAGGCTGTTGCAGAAAAAGATTCGAGCGCTGACTTCGAACGACCACAGCGCGCAGCGACCTTGCGGCACGCGTCTGCTCGCAAGTCGCGACGGCACGGCCAGCCCGCGCTCATTAAGTCGTAAGACAGGCCGTTTTCGCGGGACTATTGGCGCGTTGACATGCGCATGGTGAGGCTCGACCCCTCGACGTCGCACGTGCCGACCTGAGCTGTCGGGTGGCGGATGCTTTAACTGTCCAGCATATTGACGTCCGTCAATGCCGGCGGTTGCTCGTCCGTGCGAAAGATCGCGATCTCGTACCCGGACTCTGAATCGCGCCATGTGATCAGCGTTCCACGCGCGAAGGATCGCCGATGTACGTCACCATCTGCCGTCTCTATGAAACCAATCCCGAGGCCATGCAGATGTTTGAAGCGCTGGCCCGAGAGGAGGGGGAAGACGACATGGCAGCTCGTCGCCAAGTCGAGGCCGGACAGCGATACAGGAGCGCGAAAGTCGACTACGCTAGCGCTGCCCGAACGTCGAGTGCTACCGGCTCCCGTCCGACCGCGAGGTTCGGATCACGGACGACCCGGCAAGAATAATCTCGTCAAGGTGTCCCATACGGCTTTATGAGACCGCCCTCTCGGCTGAGGGCTAGCGTCGGCCGAGGGGACTGCGACCGCACTCCGCGGAGCCCCGTGGATCTCTCCGCTCAAGAGGGCGATCGACAAATGAGGACGAAGGCCGGATCGATCGAGGCCGCCAGAGTTTTCGTGGCGTGATCTCGATCACTCCAACTGAATCAGCACCCGTGCTAAGACACTCATCAAGGCGACGGTCGCGGTATGCAGCCGCGTCCTTTCGGCTGGCGTCCCCTGACCGATCCATTCCCCAAGAGCGGTATTGAACTCGTTCGTTGCCGCAGCGGCCTTCGTTCGAAGGGCGGCGCCGCGGCGGCCTCGCTCCCCGGTTCGGTAGGTGTCCACAAGACTCTCCGTGCTTCGGCTGATCAATATATTCGAAGGCGAGGACGTTGGTCCACGATATGTTGTGTTTGAATGCCAAGGCCTCGAAACTACTTCAACTTAAGATAATGTGAATTAACCTTGTCAACTGACGTGCTGTTTTTGCCGGATCAAAAATCCCCGTTTGGTTGTTTAATAATAACGAAATGCAACTTTGGAATGGCGCTTTCATCTGACAGGGGATGATGTGAGTAGGAAACAGCTCTATGCAGACCGAGCGTTTCGGGTCCGTGCCGCGCTGGAGCACCTGAAGGACCCTTTGGCGCGGATAGTTCTTGCGGCACTCGCGGATGCGTTGGATGAGGCTGCCGCGGAGGACCTCCAATTTGCCGAGCAGGAGGAATAGAGGAGACTCGCTGCAGCCATACCCGCTCCTGTGCGCCGCCGTTTCCTCGGAGCGGTCGCCGCGGGAGCGCCGTTGAGCGGTTCAGGGGCGGAAGCGACATACATGCTGGGGATCTGGTTGGCCACGATCCTCGCGATCTTTCCTCGCAGGCTGTGCCGCGCAACCTGCGCCTCATGATCCCGCAATGTGGCGCCACGTCGACGTTCGGCCCGGCGCGGCCGGAGCATTCGCAAACGCCGCAACCGCGTGCCGCGGCGCAACGCGGCACAAGTTCGCCGGCGCGCCAATGCACAATTCATCAGGCAACCCGGTATATCGTCCCGGCGGTGAGGGGCCGAGAATGAGGCGTTGAAAATCCGAGCGCCGAATACTCGATCGAGTCGCCGATGTGGACGCCCCGCCAATCCCCCTCGAAGACTGCCTCAACGACTGCGGGGTTGGTCCGCGTTCAACCCCGTGGAGAACTGACTGTTGGGCGAGGTGACCGATCAGGAGGAAATCGCCGACAACCAGGGACGGCGTCCGTCTGGTGGTGTTGGCACTCGTGAGGCTTCGGGACGGTAACGAATCCTCGGTTCTCGATCGAGGAGCCTGGCCATGAGGTTAGAGGCGGTTTTGATCATAGGCGGCGCGACGCTCGCGGCCGTATCGGCGGGTACTCTTGCGCAAAGCACGAAGCCGTCGGAGACAGGAGAAAAACCTGCCGCCGCTCAGGGAGGCCAGGATCGAGGAGATCAGAGACGAGAACCCGACAAGGTTGGAACCGAGGGCCATGCTCAATCGCAGGAGTCTATCGGTCCGCTCGAGACGCAATCCGGCGGTGCGTCGGCAGCGAGTCCGCAGGGTGGGACGCCGCCGGGAATGCAGGTGATACCGCAAGGCTCGCCTGAGCAACGTGTGCCTAGCGGTCAAGGCGCGCACTGACGTCGTCTACTTGGATTTCTCCTCGGGCTTCGCCTGACCGCCGGCCGGCTTGTCGCCCATGTGCTTCAGCTTCTCGTCGGCGGGGTGCTCGCCGAACTTCTCCTTATCCTCAAGTACGCTCTTGGCTCCCGTCCGCCCTCGGCTCTGCCTTGTCCTTCGACCACCTGCGTTTCCGACAGTGAAGAGGGTCGATCGTTCGCCCGGTTCGGGGAATCTCGCCTTTTGGCGTTCGGACCAACATTTGCGAGAGACAAAGGCGAGCGCAGGCCCGTTGCTGTCTTGCCGCCCAGGCCGGGCGATTCCGTCAACTCTTCCGAAAGCCGATGTTCGACATCCAGTCCGATCAAATTCGCAATCTCGTGACGCTGACCATCGAAAAGCACGGGATCCGCGCGCCTTCCGCGGCGCAGCACGAGGCGCTGAAAGCGCGGCGGTCGGGCGACGACAAGCGCGCCGCGACCTGGGAAGAGGTCGCAATCCTTGCCGAGGCCGCGCTCGGCGCCGACCCCGGCGGCTGAGGAGACCGTCGGCGGCGCGTTTCGCGAAGCTTCAAGGGTGCGATCCTGCAGCCGCGACGACGCGCCACACGGTATTTCCGACATCGTCGGCGACCAGCAGCGCGCCTTGCCGGTCCATCGCGACGCCGACTGGACGGCCTCGCGCATTGCCTTCGTCGTCGAGGAACTCGGTCAAGATTTCGACCGGTTGCCCGGCCGGTCGGCCGGCGGCGAAGGGGACGAAGACGACCTCGTAGCCGCTGCGGGGCGAGCGGTTCCACGAACCGTGCTGCCCAATGAAGGCGCCCTCGGTGAAAGGCGCCGGAAGATTGCCTGGCTTCGAGAAGGTGAGGCCGAGCGAGGCGGTGTGAGGGCCCAGCGCGTAGTCCGGCACGACCGCCGTGGCGACGAGGTCGAGACGCTGCGGCTTCACCCGCTTGTCGATGTGCTGGCCGTAGTAGCTATACGGCCAGCCATAAAATACGCCGTCCTTTACGGCCGTCATGTAGTCCGGCACGAGGTCGCTGCCGAGTTCATCGCGTTCATTTGACGGCCGTCCACAACGCGCCGCAGGCCGGCTGCCAGGCGAGACCATTGGGATTGCGCAGCCCCGATGCGAAGATCCGGTGGCGGCCGGTCGCGACCTCGATCTCCCAGATTGCGGCGCGCCCTGCCTCGGCCGCGATGCCATTCTCGGCAGCGTTGCTGTTCGAGCCGACGGTGACGTAGAGACGCTTGCCGTCGGGGCTGGCGATGACGTTCTTGGTCCAATGATGGTTGATCGGGCCGGCCGGCAGATCGACGATTTTGGTACGAGACGCGGTGATCCGCGTGTCGCCGTCCTTGTAGGGGAAGTGCAGGAGCGCGTCGGTGTCGGCGACGTAGAAATCGTCGCCGATCAGCGCCATGCCGAACGGCGAATTCAGACCTTCGACGAAGACCGTGCGCATCGTAGCGACACCTTTGCCTTCGATGTCCCGAAGCAGCGTGATGCGGTTGGCGCTCGGCACCTCGGCGCCGGCCCGCCGCATCACCTGCCGCATGATCCAGCCGGTAATGCCTTTGGCGTCCTCGGGCTTGGGCGGCGCATTCGTCTCGGCGACGAGCACGTCGCCATTGGGCAAAACGTACAGCCAGCGAGGATGGTCGAGCCCTTGCGCGAAGGCGACGACCGCCAAGCCGGGCGCGGCGACGGGCATACGTCCGGGCTCCCACCCTTTCGCCGGCGCGATATTCACCGTCGGGATCAACGTTTCATGCGGCGGCGGCAGCAACGGTGCCGGGCCGGTGCCGGCAATCACCGGCAAGGTTGCGGTATCGCCGCAGCCGGACAGCAGGGTCGCCAGCGCGGTCGCGAGGATAGCGGCGAGCAGTCGCTTGCGCATGCGGCACAGTCCCGGCGAGGATAGGATACCGCTGACAAACAGCGCCTCGGTTCCGCTGTTCCTTGCGCGGGACCACCAGATCTAGGGGAGTGGCCCCAGAGGTAAGCCTAAGCCTTAATCGGCGATGCCTCGCGCCGACGACGCTGTTATCATGCTCGCCGCTGCCGAAAATCGCCGCCGCGACGGCGGGAGGGAGAGGAAACGATGAACGAGATGACGCGATCGAACTCGCTCCGCGACGAGGGCACCGCCTATGGGCGCGCGAAGCCGCATTCCAACAAGCTGCTGACCGAGATCGGGCCGCGCACGCCGTGCGGCGAGCTGATGCGGCGCTATTGGCACCCCGTCGCAATCGCCGAGGAGGTGACGGCGACGCCGCGCAAGCTGCGCATCCTCGGCGAGGATCTCGTCCTCTTCCGCGACCGCAAGGGCCGGCCGGGCCTGCTCTATCCGCGCTGCATGCATCGCGGCACGACGCTCTACTACGGCAAGGTCGAGGACGAGGGGATCCGCTGCTGCTATCACGGCTGGCTGTTCGACGTCGAAGGCCATTGCCTGGAGCAGCCCTGCGAGCCCGACGGCGGCGTCCATCGCGACAAGGTGCGGCAGCCCTGGTATCCGGTGGAGGAACGCTACGGCTTGCTCTTCGCCTATATGGGCCCGCCGGCGAAGCGTCCGGTGCTGCCGCGCTATGACCATCTCGAGGACCTCGAGCCGGGCGAGCGGCTGATCGCGACGATCGGCGGTTTCGGCGCCACCGGCGATGCCAGCTTCGACGTGCTGCCCTACAGCTGGCTGCACATGAACGACAACATCATGGATCCCTTCCACGTCCAGGTGCTGCACTCGACCTTCAGCGGCGCGCAGTTCGCGCCGGACTTCCGGCTGATGCCGAAGGTCGATTTTTTCTATACCGAGTCCGGTGTCTGCTACACGGCGGTGCGTGAGCTCGAGGATGGGCAGGAAGTCGACCGCATCTCCTCGTGGCTGATGCCAAACATCATGAGTGTGCCGAGCATTCACCTGGCGCCCGGCCGCTCACGCGGCATCTCCTGGGTCGTGCCGGTCGACGACGACAAATATTATCAGGTGATGATCGCCAAGGCCTCGCAGGACGGTGGCCGCTTCGAGCTCAAGATCAACGGCACGACCTGGGGCGAGAAGAGCGAGGAAGAGCGCCAGCGCTTTCCCAGCGACTTCGAGGCGCAGGTCGGGCAGGGTCCGATCTCGCTGCATTCCGAGGAGCATCTCGCGACCAGCGACCGCGGTATCGCCATGCAGCGCCGCATGCTGGAGCAGCAGATCGCCATCGTCGCGCAGGGCGGCGATCCGCTCGGCGTCGCCTTCGACGAGGACAAGGCGACGGTCGCGGTGCGCAGCGGGAATTTCTACCGCCGGATTTGAACGAGGGGCTCAGACGCTGGCACGCAGGACGAGGTCGGCGCCGAGGCAGAGCAGGCCGGTGGAGAAGATGAGGCGGAAGGTCTCCGGCTGGACGCGGAACCGGATCCACTGGCCGATCGCCATGCCGGCAAGCGCGGGAAGCGTATCGATGATCGATGCGGCCGCCGCCGTCATTGCGAAGGCGCCATGCGCCGCGAGACCGGCGGCGAGCGCGATCGTCGAGACGGTGAACGACAGGCCGAGCGCCTGCACGAGTTCCTCCTTCTCGAGATCGAGCGCTTGGAGGTAGGGAACCGCCGGCAAGACGAAGACGCCGGTGGCGCCGGTTACAAGCCCGGTCGCGATGCCGACCAGCGGCGACAGGACCGGCTCGGCGCGAGGCGAGACTGACAGGCCTCGCTTCGCGAGCCCGACGATCGCGTAGGCGACGAGGGCGATCCCGAGAGCACCGGTGGCGGCCCGCGTGTCGGCGCCGGTCAGGAAACCGGCGGCGGCCGAGGTCGCGATGCCGATCGCGACCAGCATCGTCCCCATCCGCCGCAGCAGGCGACGCCGATGCGGCCCCGCGACGAATTGCCAGACGTTCGTCACCAACGACGGAACGATGAGCAGCGAGGCCGCCTGGGCGGGGGTCATCATGAGGCCGAGGATTCCCATCGCGACGGTCGGCAGCCCCATGCCGCTGACGCCCTTGACGACGCCGGCGAGGACGAAGGCCAGGGCGATCGCGATGAGGGACGGATCGATGTCGGGCATGCCGAAACCTTGATCGAACGGATCCCAGGTGACAATTTGGCATCGGATGAGCCAGGCTTCGGATCGTCCGAAGCCTGCGAGGATCAGCGATGCGCTTCGATCTCGTCGACCTGCGCCTGTTCCTCCACGTCGGCGACGCCGCCAGCATCACGCACGGCGCCGCGCGGGCCAATCTTTCCCTCCCCGCGGCGAGCGAGCGGATCCGGGCCATGGAGGAGGTGCTGGGCGTCACGCTGCTCGAGCGCGGCCGCCGCGGCGTCGGGCTCACGCCGGCCGGCCGCTCCCTCGCGCATCATGCACGCCTCGTCCTGCAGCAGGTCGAGCGAATGCGCGGCGAGCTTTCGGCCTATGCACAGGGGCTGAAGGGTTTCGTCCGGCTGCTGGCGAACACATCCGCCATGACCGAGTTTCTGCCGGAGGTCCTCAGCGAGTTCCTCGCCGCGCATCCCAATATCGACGTCGATCTCGAGGAGCGCCCGAGCTTCGACATCGTTCGTTCGGTCGCGGAAGGAATTGCCGATGCCGGGATCGTCGCCGATATCGTCGACTTCGGCGCGCTCGAAGCCTTCCCGTTCGCGACCGACCGTCTGGTCGCGGTCATGGCGCGCGAGCATCCCCTCGCGTCGTGCCGCAGCCTGCGGTTCCGCGAGTTGCTCGACGATCCGTTCGTCGGTCTCGGCGGCGCGAGCGCGTTGCAGCATCATCTCGCGCAGCATGCCACGCAGGCCGGTCGTCCGCTCAAGCTGCGGGTCCGGCTGAGCAACTTCGAGGCGATCTGCCGGATGGTCGAACGCGGCGTCGGTGTCGCGGTCATTCCCGAGACCGCCGCCCGCAGAAGCCGCAAGCTCACCGCGATTCGACTCGTCCGCCTCGCCGATCCTTGGTCGCTGCGCCAGTTGACATTGTGCGTCCGCCGCCTGAACGAACTGCCGATGCCGGCGCAGTTGCTTGTCGCACATTTGAGACGGCAGCCATCCGAAGCTGCGTCCGGCTGAGACGGAATGCCGGTCGCCCATTTTGGGCTGAGCCAGACTGCCGTCCGACGTCATACTCGGATCATGCGGGACGGCGCGACCGGGCTGCCATGCGGCTGCCCCCCTCCCGGCTGGAGACGACAGATGTTACGCATTTTGTTGGGCGTTCTCGGGGCGCTCGCGGCCGCGTTGCCAGCCGCCGCACAGGTGAAGCCGTTCCCCACCGGCTTCCGCATCCAGGAGATCCAGACCACCGGCCCGACCATTCATACCCGGGTCGGCGGCAAGGGACCCGCCGTCGTGCTGCTGCACGGCTACGGCGAGACCGGCGACATGTGGGCGCCGCTGGCGGCGGAGTTGGCGCGCGATCATACCGTGGTCGTCCCCGACCTGCGTGGGATGGGCCTCTCGTCGCGCCCCGCCGGCGGCTACGACAAAAAGACGCAAGGCAAGGACATCGCCGACGTCCTCGACGCGCTGAAGATCGGCAAGACCGACCTCGTCACCCACGACATCGGCAACATGGTCGGCTACGCCTTCGCGGCGGAATACCCGGGCCGAGTGATCCGCTTCGTCCTGATGGATGCGCCGCTGCCCGGAGTCGGGCCGTGGGACGAGATCGTCCGCAGCAAGGCCCTCTGGCACTTCTCGTTCCAGGGGCCGGATGCCGAGCGGCTCGTGGCAGGCCGCGAGCGGATCTATCTGGACCGTTTCTGGAACGAGTTCTCGGCCGATCCGAGATCCTTCAGCGAGGCGTCGCGCCGGCACTATGCCCGGCTCTACGCGCAGCCGGGCGCCATGCATGCCGGCTTCAACCAGTTCGCCGCCTTCGATCAGGATGCGATCGACAACAAGGCATTCGTCGCCAAGGGCAAGCTGACGATGCCGGTGCTCGCGGTCGGCGGCGAAAAATCCTTCGGCCCGACGATGGCGGTCGTGATGCGTGCCGTCGCGACCGACGTCACCGAGGTGGTGATCCCGAGTTCCGGCCATTGGCTGATGGAGGAGCAGCCGCGCGCCACGATCGCCGCCATTCGTACCTTCCTGGACAGTAAGCGCTGATCGTCAGGCGACGCTGAGGTCGGCCGGCAGGCCGAGGAGGTATTGCCCGACCGTCTCGAAATGGGCGGCGCGCGCCTGGATCTGCTGCAGCACGGTATGAATGTCGCGGAAGCGGCGCTCGAGCTTGCCGCTGCTGAAGATCGCGATCGCGCCGCCGGCGTGATAGGCGATGTCCGCGACCTCCTTCGCCTGGTGCGTCGCGAAGGTCGCCGCGAGGCGGATCTGCATCCGCTGGTCGACCGTTACGGTGCCGGAGGCCGCGGCAGAGTCCGCGATTTCGCGCAGCGTGTGCAGCAGGAAGAGGCGCGAGGCCTGCAGCTTCGCCTCGGCTTGGCCGACCTGGCTCTGGATCACGGCGTTGTCGCGCTGCGCCTTCACGTGATGTCGCGGCACGCGGTCCCTGGCGCTCGCGACGAAGACGTCGAGCATGCGCCGGGCGATGCCGAGCGCGACGGCGGCGAAGGCGACGGCATAGACCGCGGTGATCGGAAAGCGGTAGAGCACGCCTGGCTGCGACGGATCGGGCGAACCGTTGTAGACGTAGCTGTGGCGCTCCGGCACGAACAGCCGCTCGACCGCGTAATTGTCGCTGCCGGTGCCGCGCAGCCCCATGACGTGCCAGATGTCGGTGATCCGTGCCGCGTGCAGCGGGAAGATCACGGTCTGCAGCAGCGCCTCGCCGTCGGGCAGAAGCTCCGGCGTTCCGTCGCCGGCGACCACCGGCATGTGGCCGCCGAGGAATTGTGCCTGACGGCTGCCGCTCGCGAACATCCAGGTCCCGGTGATCTCGAAGCCGCCGGCGACGCGGATCGCGCTGCCGCTGCTCAGCGATCCCCAGGCGAGGATCGCGCCGGGGTCGGCGAAGATCTCCCGCGCGCCTTGCGGCGGCAGATGCCCCGCCGCCATGGCGCAGCCGCCGCACTGCCCGAGGCACCAGGCAGTGCTGGCATCGGCGCCGGCGACGATCTCGATGAACTCGGCAAAGGCGGCGGGGTCGAGTTCGGCGCCGTCGAGCGAGCGCGGCAGCAGCAGCCGATAGGAGCCCGCGCCGATCAGCGTCTCGACGAGCGCCGGCGGCAGCTCGCGCTTCGCCTCGATCTCCGCCGCGGCGGCTTCGATCACCGGGGCGAGACGGCGGGCGAGGGCGAGATGGTCGCCTTCGTCGGTCGACGGTGCGGCCGGGCGGGTAGCGGACGGGTGCATCAACATCTCCCTCCCTCTGGTTCCGGTGTACTGGCTGTGCGATCGAGAAATCGCGTGCTTCGATCTTCCGGGCACGACAAATAGAGCAGCCTGGACCCAGCCGGGCAAGCATGGCGACGGGCAGGTAATGTGGTAGAGCAAAGGTTCTGACCGGCGGCGCGCCGAACGACTGGAGACAGCGATGACCGAAATCCTCATCGAATCGATCGACCGTGGCGTCGCGACGCTGACGCTCAACCGGCCGGACAGCATGAACGCGCTGTCTCGCGAGCTCTACGACGCGTTGCTCGAGGCGCTGCCGCGGCTCGCCGGTGATGCGAGCGTCGGCGCGGTGGTCCTGACCGGGGCGGGACGGGCGTTCTGCGCCGGCAGCGACGTCAAGTCGATGATCGCCACGGCAGAGATGACGCTCGAGGCGAGGGCGCAGGACCTGCGGCGGCGAACCGAGATCGTGCGCTGGCTGCACGAGATGCCGGTCCCGACCATCGCGATGGTCAACGGCGCGGCGAGCGGGGCGGGGCTATCGCTCGCTCTCGCCTGCGATCTGCGGATCGCCGGCGAGGCGGCGCGGTTCGCCACCGCCTTCGCGCGCGTCGGATTACCCGGGGATTTCGGCGTCACCTGGTTCCTGACGCAAATCGTCGGTCCGGCCAAGGCGCGCGAACTGCTGCTCCTAGCCGACCCGCTCGATGCCGCTGCGGCGCTGGCTCTCGGCATGGTCAACCGGGTGGTGGCCGACGGCGATCTCACCGCCGCGACGGTCGCCCTGGCGCAGCGTCTCGCGGACGGCCCGCGCGTCGCGCATCGCTACATGAAGGCCAATTTCAACGCCGCGCTACGCGGCATCACCTTGAGCGAGACGCTGGAGCTCGAAGCTTTCGCCACCGCCCGCGCCCGCGCGACCGAGGATCACCAGGAGGCGACGCGCGCCTTCGTCGAGAAGCGAAAGCCGGTGTTCAAGGGGCGGTAAAAGCCCTCTCCCGCCCAAGAGCGGACGAGGGGTTCGTCTCTCAGTCCTTCGCTCCCAGCAGCTCGCCCAGCACTTCCTCCGTCGTCCTGACGTCGCCGAAGCTCTGGTAGAACGAGGTCAGCCCGGCCATGTGGTCGTCCTCGTAGCGCGCCCCGTTCGCGTCGGCGACCATCACGACGCGATAGTCGAGCATCATCGCGTCCCGCGCCGTCGTGTCGCAGCACATGTTCGTCGCCGTGCCGGTGACGATGAGATTCTCGATGCCGCGCGGCCGCAGCACCTCCTCGATGTTCGAGGCGCCCTGGATGAAGGCGCTGAACCGCGATTTGTAGACGATCGCATCGCCCTCGTTGATGTCGAGGTCGCAGTGGAATTCGTGACCATTATGCCCCGGGGAGAGCTGGTCGCGATGGTTGGCGCCGCGCGCTTCGGTGAAAAAATTGCTGTGATAGACCGGCCAGCGGCTGATGCCGCCGGCGCCCGCCGTCATGCCGAGCCAGACGACCAGCCCGCCCGTCTCGCGCAGCCGCGCCGCGAGCCGGTTGATGTTCGGAATAATCCCGAGCACCGAGGGGATCTCGCCGACGTAGAAATTCTGCATGTCGACGACGAGCAGCGCCGTGGTCGCCGCGTCGAAACGATCGTAGACCGGCAGCCTCCCGCGCTTCGCCATGACGCGGTCGATGACGTATTGCGGCATCCCGTACGGTGGTGCCATCGCCTACGCCCCCTCCATAACCGGCAGCACCAGCACCGATTTGAACTCGGCCGAGTGAAGGATCGTATCGGTGCCGATCTTGTCCGGCGCGTAGTAATGCGTCCACAGCATGTCGGTGACGGCGGAGTCGCCGTTGACGATCTCGAGCCGGATGCGGTTGCCCGCCTTGAAGCGATGCGCCATCGGCTCGACGCTGATGTCGAGCCGGTAAATCTCGCCGGATACGATCGGCTGCGGATCGGTGTGGGTGTGATAGGGCTCCATTTCGGTGCTTTTCACCGGATCCAGCGCGCGGTGCGAGGCGCGCAGCCAGCCTTTGGTGATGATATAGGACGCCGGGTTCAGCCCCTTGGCGCGATCCTCCGGCGACTGCGGCATCTGCTCCGACAGCTTGACGAAGAAATCCATGTCGTGCCGCGTCGACGAGGCATGCAGCACCAGCTTGATCGGCCCGGCGATCTCGAGGTCCTGCGTCAATGGCGGCGTCGTGAAGGTCAGGACGCGCCGAGCCGCGTCCGGCTGCATCGCCGGCCCCGGCCCGATGACGCCCATCATCCAGCCGGGATTGGGGTAATCGTAGGCGGTCTGCGCCTCGCCGGCGGGTGCCTCGCGCGTCAGGCTGCCATCGTTCAGCGAGGTGACGCTGCCGCTCTTCGCCGCCCCGAGATGCCACTCGACATAGCGCACGCCTTGCGGCGGCCAGGCGTCGGCGGTGCGGAAAGTCTCGGCGCCGCGCACGAAATATTCGACCGCCGGCCGCTCTTCCCAGCCGGTCGCCTTGCCCTTGAGATACTGATCGTAGAAAGGCAACAGCAGCTCGCGGTGCATCTCGACGCTGTTGAACTGTGCGTTGGCGACGAAGGCGTTGATCGGGCCATTCATCCGCAGCTTCTTCGGCCCGCCGGCGCGGCGATAGCCGTCGATGTTGCCGCGGGTGTGGAGATCGACCTTGCCCCAGATGCCGACCGAGTAGACCGGCACCTCGATCTCGTGCAGCCGCTCGGCGGCGCAGCGCTCGCGCCAGAAATCGTCGTATGTCGGATGTTGCTGCACCAGCAGGTTCAGATCGCAGCTCTGCTCGCGCGGCTCCTGCCCATTGGCCGGGAAGCGGTTGATGATGCGGTTCTGGTTCCACCAATAGCTGCCGAAGAAATCGCCGAGCATGCCGCCCTGATAGACCGAGGCGCGATAGGGATCGTTCAGCCCGTCGAAGGCTGCGATGCAGGCGAGGGACGGCGGCTTCTGGATCGCCATCCACCACTGCGACATGCAGAAATACGACTGGCCCATGCCACCGACCTTGCCGTTCGACCAGGGTTGATGGCCGAGGTATTCGATGACGTCGTAAAGGTCCTTCTGCTCGCTGCGGTCGAGTAGGCGGAACTCGCCGCCCGACTTGCCGCAGCCGCGCACGTCCATGTTGGCGTAGACGTAGCCCTGCGCGAGGTAGAAGCCGATCGGCCCGGTCTCGCGCCAGAGGAACTGCGGGCTCGGTGGCAGGATGTTGTTGTCGTAGCGATAGGGCGATGCCGCGAGCAGCACCGGAAACGGCCCGTCGCCCTCCGGCATGTAGAGAGCGACGGCGATCTCGACGCCGTCACGGACGCGGATCTTGATCTCGCGCGGTGCCGGCAGCGCCACTGTGATCTCGCCCATCTGCGTTCCTCCTCTCGCTTTTTAGTCTTGCGGCACGACCGGCGGCCCAGGGTTATTTCTCCGGCGCCAGGGTGTGGTAATAAGGCTCGACCTTACCGGTCATCTTGATGGTGAGCGGTCTTCCGTGGCGGTCGACGGTCTTGCCGACCGCCATGCGGGCCCAGCCCTCGCTGACGCAATATTCCTCGACCGTATGTTTCTCGACGCCGTTGAAGCGGATGCCGATGCCGCGCTCGAGGGCGGCGGCGTCGTAATGTGGGCTCTTGGGGTCGTTGGAGAGGCGGTCGGGCGGAGTATCGGTCATCGGGTCAGCCTTCGGGACGTGGGGCAATTACCATGCGGTGGGTCCCGTATAGCGACCTGCGGCGCAAATTCCAATCGGCCTCTGGCTCGGCTAGAGTGGGCGGCGAGTGCGACGGGGGAATGAGCCACGCTTCGTCGAGCGCCATTGGGAGGACAGTCCGGCCATGAAACTCTGCCGCTTCAACGAGAACCGCATCGGCGTCGTCCGCGGCGATGCGATCCACGACGTCACGGGGATTCTCGAGTCGCTGCCGCCGGTGCGCTATCCGGCGCCGGTCGGCGATCTCTTGATCACCCACCTCGAGCGGCTGCGTCCCGAAATGGAGCGTCTCGCCGACCAGGCGCCGCCGCTCCCGGTCGCCGGGCAGCGCTTGCTGAGCCCGGTCGCCAACCCGAGCAAGATCATCGGCACGCCGGCCAATTACTCGGCCCATGCCGCCGAGGCGCGCGCCGACAAGGAGATCGCAGTCTATCACGGCGGCAAGATCCGCTCGATCGAGGAGCAGGGGCTGTTCCTCAAGGCGGCGAGCGCGCTGGTCGGTTCCTCCGAGGGCGTCGCGGTGCGCTTTCCCGATCGCCGCACCGATCACGAGGCCGAGCTTGGCCTGGTGATCGGCCGTACCGCCGCGAATGTCTCCGAGGCCGATGCGCTGTCCTATGTCGCCGGCTATGCGATCGCGCTCGACATGGTGGTTCGCGGCTCCGAGGACCGCAGCTTCCGCAAGTCGATCGACACCTACGCGGTGCTCGGCCCCTGGCTGATCACCGCCGACGAGTTGGGCGACCCGACCGCGCTCGATTTCGCCCTGTCGGTCAACGGCGAGAACCGCCAGACGGCCAATACCAAGGACATGATCGTCAGCATCCGGCGCCAGATCGCCTGGGCATCGGAATGGTACACGCTGCATCCCGGCGACATCATCATGACCGGGACGCCGGCGGGCGTCGGCCGCGTTCAGCCGGGCGACATGATGACGGTCCGCTTCGAGCGGATCGGCACGATGACGGTGCCGGTACGCGCCGCCGACTGATCCGCCCGTTCCCGCCCGTCTCGACGTCGCGCTTTTAAGAGGTGCGGCGGCGCAGCCCGATCGGTATTCTCCCGCGCCTTGAAGGCGCCGGCGTCGGCGCGCCCATTCTGGAGGAATCAATGAAAGTCGGACTCTTCGACCACGTCGAGCGCGCGGACCGCCCGTTGGCGACGCTTTACGAGGAGCGACTGAATTTCGTCGCGGCCGCCGACGAGGCCGGCTTCTATTGCTATCACATCGCCGAGCATCATTGCTCGCCGCTGAACATGGTGCCGGTGCCGGGCGTCTATCTCGGCGCCGTCGCGGCGCGTACCAAGCGCATCCATCTCGGGCCGCTGGTCTATCTTTTGCCGCTCTACTCGCCGCTGCGGCTGATCGAGGAGATCTGCATGCTCGATCATCTCAGCGGCGGTCGGCTCGAGGTCGGCGTCGGCCGCGGCGTCTCGCCCTTCGAGCTCAATTTCCACAAGGTCGACCACGGCGAGTCGCGCGAGATCTTCATCGACGCCTTCAAATGCATCAGCGCCGGCCTCGCGGCCGACAAGTTCAGCTACGCCGGCAAGTACTTCAACTATTCCGACGTGCCGATGCCGATGCGGCCGCTGCAGCAGCCGAACCCGGCCTTCTGGTACGGCTCGTCGAACGCGACCGGCTCGACCTGGGCCGGCGAGCACGGCATGCATTTCACCGCGAACGGCCCGACCGCGCTGGCGAAGAGCAACATCGCGACGTTCAAGGCGGCGCTGGAGGAGCGCGGCGGGCCGGCTGCGCCGAAAGCTGAGTTCCGCGGCGGAACCGCGATCGGCGTCCTGCGCCACATCGTCGTCGCCGATACCGACGCCGCGGCGATGCGGATTGCGAAACCGGCCTTCGAGGCGCATCTCGGCAGCCTGAACTACCTGCGCAACACGCAGGGCTCTTCGGAGTTCACCAAGCGGCTCGACATCCACCGCGATCAGAGTTTCGAGAGCTGCGTCCGCGACGGCATGCTGATCGTCGGCACGCCGGACACCGTCCTGGCGGCGATCGAGCGTCAGACCGAAGAGCTCGGCATCAATTATCTGCTGACCTATCTGCTCTTCGGCACGATGCCGTTGAGCGACGCGCAGCGCTCGCTGAACCTCTTCAGCACGGAGGTGATGCCGAAGCTCGCCGCACTTTAGTGGGACTCGTCATCGCTCGGGGCGATGAAGGCTGCGAGGCGCGTGGCATCGCGAATATGGATGTTCGAGCCGCTGGTCTCGATGCCGTGCGCCCGCAGCCCGGCGAAGCAGCGCGACAGGTTCTCCGGCGTCGTCCCGAGCTGCGATGCCAGGAACTGCTTGCTCATCGGCAGCCGGATCTGCTTCGGATACCCCTGCTCGCGGGCCAGCGCGACGATGTAGCTGCCGAGCCGCTGCGCCGCCGAGCGGACCTTCATGTCTCTCACGGAGACATAGAGGCTGCGGTTCATCTGCGACAGCCGGGAGATCATCGCCATGCCGAACTCGGCATCGACGCGGCTGAGGTCGCGCAGCTCGGCGGCCGGGATGCGGAGCAGCCGCGCCGCGGCAAGCACCTTGATGCCGCCGAGCAGCGGCGTGTTCGTCAGGCAGGACGCCAGCGGGAACGCCTCCGGCGGACTGACGACGTCGACGATGGCAAATTTCCCGTCCGGAGTCGCCGCGCTGAAACCGACCTGACCGCGCAACAGAACGTAGAGGGCGCGCGGCACCTCGGATTGACTGAACAGCATCGACGAGCTCGGGTGCTCCTCAAACACGGCCTGGGCCGCGAGTCGCTGAATGATCGGCGGCGACAGGCCCGCGAAAACCGGGGCTTTGGTGAGGAGAGTGATCTTGTCGTCGTCCTCGTAACCGTTACTTCTCGGCAAAGTCTCAGCCTTCTCCTCAATGTGGTTGCACCATAGGCCACATGCGACAGCGGCGAAAAGGGACCCGAAAGTGCTAGCCGAGAGATGACCATTTTTTGACGCCGTTGCTCGCCGGCGCATAACGCGACGCTAGGGTCCTATGCGATGAATTCTCCGCCGGCCCGGACGCCTTGCGGGTGGCGAACTCAGGGCTTTTCGGCGAGCTCCTTGCCGCCCGCTCATCGACTTCCCCGCGAACGCGCGGACCCATTCGTCCGAGAGCGCGATGTCGGCACGGTGGATCCCCGCGTTCGCGAGGAAGTCGAACCCGGTGGTACTCTCCTCAAAACGCCGCGGCGGATTGACAGAAGTTTCCCGCGCTCGCTACGATTCGCGGACAGGTGAGGAGAGAGGCCGAAGCGATGACCGATCATCCGGGCAACAAGGCCTATAGCGGCTATTACAACCGCCCGGCTCCCGCGGAGCCGCAGCCGCTGACCGAGACTGGGCCGGGGACGCCCGGCGGCGAGTATCTGCGCCGCTTCTGGCACCCGTTCCTGATGTCGGAGGAGCTCGGCGATACGCCGAAGCTCGTGCGCCTGCTCGGCGAGGATCTCGTCCTGTTCCGCGACGGCAGCGGCCGGCTCGGCCTGCTGCACAGGCCCTGCGTCCATCGCGGCACCTCGCTCGAATACGGCATCCCGGCCGAGCGCGGCATCCGCTGCTGCTATCACGGCTGGCTCTTCGACGTCGACGGTACGATCCTCGAGACTCCGGCCGAGCCGGCGTCGAGCCGCATCCACGTCAATTTCTGCCAGGGCGCCTATCCGGTACGCGAGTACCACGGGCTGATCTTCGCCTATATGGGCCCGCCGGAGTTGACGCCGGAGTTCCCGCTCTACGATTGCTTCACCTACCCGTCGAACAACCGCCTCGTGCCGTTCAGCCTCAGCATGCCGTGCAACTGGGTGCAGATCGTCGAGAACGCCTCCGACCCGATCCACAACGTCTTCCTGCACGTCATTGTCAGCGGCGCGCAATTCGCGCCGCATTTCGCCGTCCCGCCGGCGCTCGAGTTCGTCGATACGCCGTTGGGCTTCCTGTGCAGCGCCGTGCGCCGCGTCAAGGACAGCGTCTTCATTCGCGCCGGCGAGATCATCATGCCGAACGTCGCGCAATTCATCGGCGGCGGCGCGATGCGCGACGAGGACGAACTCGCCGTTGCCGGCTTTTTGACGCGCTGGGCGACGCCGCTCGATGACGAGAACTCGCTCTATATCGGCTACATCCATTTCAACGACATCAACGGCCAGACGGCGAACTGCGACGAGGGCAAGGTCGGCCTCGGCCGGCTCAATCTGATCGGGCAGACCGCCGATCGGCCCTATGTCGAGCGCCAGCGCGAGCCCGGCGACTATGACGCCGTCGGGAGCCAGGGCGCGATCGCCAACCGCAAGACCGAGCATCTCGGGACCACCGACCGCGGCGTCGTGCTTTTTCGCCGCCTGCTGATGCGGGGCATCAAGGCGATCGCCGACGGCGAGACGCCGGCGCTGCCGCGGATTTATCCCGCGGGGCCCGTCCGCTCCTATGCCCATACGATGACGATGCGAGCGCCGGCGGGGGCGACGCTCGGACAGGGCGAGACCAAGCTTCTGGGCGAGTTCGGCCGCCGCGTCGCCAAGATCGTCGTCGAGACCGACACGCTGCCGCCGGAAGAGCGCGAGCGCGTCGCGCGGCAACGGGTTCGTGAATTGCTCGACACGACCGGTGAGAAGGCGACGACCGGCGAGGTTGCCGCCGCCCCGGCCTGACCGCGACGGGGCCGCCAACCAAGTTGCAAAATCAACGATCGGTCGCATCGTGGCGCTGGCCGGCCGGACGATCTTTCGTCACAATCGGCACGAACTCAGGGGAGACATTGCATGGACGGCAAGCTGGGCCTCATCGTCGATTTCGAGATCCATCCCGACAAGATCGACGAATTCATGGCGCTCATCACGACGAACGCCAAGGCGAGCATGGGCGAGCCCGGCTGCAAGCAATTCGACATCCTGCGCGTCAACGAGCAGCCGAACCGCGTGGTCCTCTACGAGATCTACGACGACGGCGAGGCGCTCAAGGCCCACGGAACGATGCCGCATGTCGCGACCTTCTTCGCCGCCGCCAAGCCGCTGATCGCCAAGCAGTCGGTGATCCGGATGGAGCGGCTGCTGCAGGCGGAGAAGCCGGCGAAGTGACCGAGGGCGACGACATCCTGCGGCGCAAGCTGGCGACGATCCCGACGAGCTTCGCCGCCGATCTGCTGCGCAAGCACGGCGCCGACCGGCTGCTGATGCGGGACGTGCGGCCGATGCAGGGCGTCACCGGCTCGGTCGCCGGGCCGGCGCGGACGCTGCGCTTCCTGCCGTCGCGCAGCGACGTCACCGCAAGCCCCGCGGGCAATGTCCGGATGAAGCTGATCGATTCGGCACGGCCGGGCGAGGTGCTCGTCTTTGATACGATGGCTGGCGGCGGGCCGGTGTTCGGCGACATGGTGGCGCTGCGCGCCGTCAAGAACGGCGTCGCGGCGCTGGTCACCGACGGCAAGGTGCGCGACGTCGCGGCGGTCGCCGAGCTCGGCCTGCCGCTCTTCGCCGCGGGCACCGCGCCGGCGCCGAGCGGCGCGCCGATGATCGCCTGGGAGGCCGACGGGCCGATCCAATGCGGCGGCGTGCTGGTGATGCCCGGCGACTGGATCCTCGCCGACGGCGACGGCGTCATGGCGATACCGCGCGGCCTCGTCGCCGACATGGTCGCGCGCGCCGGCGCCCTGGTCGATGAGGAGGTCTTCTGCCAGCAGCTGCTGCACCGGGGCCACGCTCTCGTCGAGGTGTTTCCGATCCCGGCCGGGCTGCGGCCGCTGTACGAGCGCTACCTCGGCGACGGCAAGCTGCCTTCCGAGGCGGAGGTCCGCGCGGCTTCGGGGCGGAGCGGCTGAATGTCCGAGGTGACTCAGCGGATCGGCTTCATCGGCCTCGGTAACATGGGGACGCCGATGGTGCGGCGCCTGCTCGCCGCCGGCCACGATGTCGTCATCTGGAACCGCAGCGCCGAGCGACTGGCGCCCCTTGTCGCCGAAGGCGCGACCGCGGCCGGCTCGCCGCTCGCGGTGGCGCAAGCGGCGGATCTCGTCGGGCTCTGCCTAACCGACCATCGCGCGGTCGAAGCGGTCGTCGCCGGGCCGCAGGGGCTTGCCGCGATCGGTGCTGCCGGCGCCGGCAAGGTCTTCGTCGACTTCTCGACCATCGGTCCCGAGGTGACGGTCCGTCTCGCCGGCGCGCTGCGCGAGGCGACCGGCGCCGGCTGGGTCGATGCGCCGGTCTCGGGCGGCGTGCCCGGCGCCGAGACCGGGACCCTCATCGTCTTCGCCGGCGGCGATCCCGCCGATATCGCGCGGGCGCAGCCGCTCTTCGCCTGCGTCGCGTCGCGCGTCACCGCGATGGGCCCCTCTGGCGCCGGGCAGACGACCAAGATCTGCAACCAGATGATCGTCGCGGTGAACGTGCTGACGATCGCCGAGACCTTCGCCTTCGCGCGCCGCGCCGGTGTTGCCGTCGAGAATCTGACAGCGGCGCTGGCCGGCGGCTTCGCCGATTCGAAGCCGCTGCAGATCTTCGGACCGCGGATGGCGTCCCGCCGCTTCACGCCGCGCCAGAGTGGCATCGAGCTGATGGGCAAGGATCTCGGCCTCTCGCAGGCTCTGGCCGGCAAGCTCGGCGCCGCGACGCCGGTCGCCGCCTTGTGCGCCGCGCTCTATCAGACGATCCGGCAGCGGGCCGACATCGATTATTCGGCCGATGTCTCGGAGCTGGTCAGGGTCTACGAGGCGGATCCACCGAAAACGTGAACATGTTCGATTTTTGAGCCAGCTTGGCTCGAACGAATTTCTGGGAGGAACGGGATGATGCGGCTCAACGATACGCATGATCCGGCGCGGCGCAGCTGGGTCGAGAGCGCGAATTCGCCGGACAGCGACTTTCCCATTCAGAATCTGCCGTTCGGGGTTTTCAGCCACGGCAACGTGCCGCCGCGCGGCGGCGTCGCGATCGGCGA
>JAQGID010000047.1 GCA_028291405.1 Rhodospirillales bacterium
CGAGCCGGGCGGCGGCACCGCCTCCGGCGCGAAGCCGGCGGACGACAAGGTCGTCGACGCCGATTTCGAGGAGGTCGACGACCAGAAGAAGCGCGGCTCGGCGTAAAACCGATCGCGTTCGGAATGACGCCCTCTCCCGCAAGGAGGGGGCGTCGTTCGGTCTGAGGGGTGGGTTTCTCGTCCCCCTGGCCGGCTCCTCCCTTCGGCCGTCCTCCCGTCCGCCCCTTGTCGTCTTCCCCGCGAAAGCGGGGATCCATGGGGCCACCGGCGGAGTGTCGGGACGATGGGTCCCCGCTTTCGCGGGGAAGACGGAGAAAAAAGAAGGACGGGTAAGACGGGAAGAAGAGTGCGGGTGAATAACGACGTGGGTTGCGCAGGATTGAGCACAGCCCGCGGCTTCATTATGTTAGGTTTTATCGTGGCTGACGCGACAAGGTAGGCGATGGCGAAACTGGATTATTACGAGCTGCTGGGTGTGCAGCGGGGCGCCGGCGCCGACGAGCTGAAGAAGGCCTATCGCAAGCTTGCGATGCAGTTCCACCCGGACCGCAACCCGGGCGACGAGGCGGCCGAGCAGAAGTTCAAGGACGTCGGCGAGGCCTATGAGATCCTCAAGGACGACCAGAAACGCGCCGCCTACGACCGCTTCGGCCACGCCGCCTTCGAGAACAACGGCGCCGGGCGGCCAGGCACGGGCGATTTCGGCACCGGCTTTGCCGATATCTTCGACGAGATGTTCGGCGAGTTCATGGGCGGCCGCCGCGGCGCCCAGGGCCAGGGCCGCGGCAGCGACCTCCGGTTCAACCTCGAGATCACCCTCGAGGAGGCGTTCAAGGGCAAGCAGACCAGCGTCCGCGTCCCGACCCTCGCCGAATGCGAATCGTGCAGCGGCAGCGGCGCCGAGGCGGGCTCCAAGCCGGTGACCTGCCCGACCTGCCACGGCAACGGGCGGGTGCGGGCGCAGCAGGGCTTCTTCACGATCGAGCGGACCTGCCCGGCCTGCCAGGGCGCCGGCCGCGTCATCGAGAACCCGTGCCGCAGCTGCGCCGGCCAGGGCCGCGTCCGCAAGGAGAAGAACCTCTCGGTCAACATCCCGCCGGGCGTCGAGGACGGCACCCGCATCCGCCTCGCCGGCGAGGGCGAGGTGGGCTTGCGCGGCGCCGGTGCCGGCGATCTCTACATCTTCCTGAGCCTCGCGCCGCACCGCATCTTCCAGCGCGACGGCGCCAATATCCACTGCAAGGTGCCGATCCCGATGACGACGGCGGCGCTCGGCGGCTCGATCGAGGTGCCGACGATCGACGGCGGAAGGGCCAAGGTCTCGGTCCCCGCCGGGACCCAGTCGGGCCACCAGTTCCGCCTGAAGAACAAGGGCATGTCGGTGCTGCGCTCGACGGCGCGCGGCGACATGTACATCCAGGCGAGCGTCGAGACGCCGATGAATCTGACGAAGCGCCAGCAGGAGCTCCTCAAGGAGTTCGACAAGGAAGGCGAGGGCTCAGGCAACAAGACGAACCACCCGGAGAGCGAGGGGTTCTTCGCGCGGGTGAAGGAGTTCTTCGAGGATCTGCGGGAATAGGGATCGGGCGCGTTGACCGTGCGACCCCCGCAGGTCAACGCATCGAGCACCGGACGACGCCCCGAGCCTCTTCCCCCGGCGGATTCGATGGGACGGTCGGCGTCCCCGAATGACGCTTGATCTCGGCCTTGAGACGCGAGAAAACCCGATCGCGTCCGCCCGTATTGCAATACTTTCGCCTTCTCCAGCGTGACGAGGCCGCTCTCCATCATCTCGTCCAGGATCGGCAGAAAAGCATCGATCTTTTCCTCGCTGTCGACGATCTCGACGACGACCGGAAGGTCCTGGGAAAGGTGGAGCAGCGAGTCCCTGTGCAGACGGCTCGAATGGCCAAAGCCGAGCGTACCGCGTAGGACGGTGGCGCCGGCGAGGTGCGTCTCGCGTGCCTTTTCGACGATCGCGATATAGAGCGGCGACAAGCCGCAGCGGTCGCTGACGCTGGTGAAGATCCGCAACAGCACGGCATCATGCGGCACGTCCATGTGATGCCTCCCGTGACCTTGCACCCGTGACATTGCGTTCAGTGACTGGGCATCCGACGCCTTAGGCGAAAGTCGCCGATGTCGCGGTGCGCCGTCGCGCCCCGGCAATCACGCCTCCTTTCGCCGGAAGTGGATCGCCCTCACCTTCTCGATCGTGACCAATCCGCTTTCCATCATCGCGTCGACCGCGGGGAGGAAACGTTCGATCTGCGCCTGCGTGTCGACGATCTCGATGACGAGCGGAAGCCGCGGCCCGAGATCGATGCACAGCTGGGAGCGGATCGCCCGCGAATGGCCGAATCCCTCCGGCCCCGGCAGAACCGTCGCTCCCGCCATTTTCATGGCAAGCGCCCGGTCGACGATCGCTTCACAAAGCGGCTGGTTCTCGTAGCGGTCGTCTTGGCCGACGAAGACCCGAAGAAGCACGGCTTCGGTGGGCTGCTGCATGGCAGACCTCCTCACCTGACGCGCAATGTCGACGACGATTTTCGACGCCGTCGACGCCGCTTGCTTGCGACGGAGATGGGATGGCCCGGAACGAAAGCCAAGTCCCTCCGACCTTGCCGAACGGAGCCCCCAGCCGCCGCGGTGCCGTGGCGGGGTCAGACGTGCCGAAATCACGCTCTCACGGGATCGGGCGACACGGCGCAAGAGCTTTGCCGTGTCACCGGAATTCGTGCCGGATCCCTGGGCTATTTGAAGCGCAGGGGGACGATAATGTTGAGCGAAGGCGGCACGACGACCGGGGGCGGCGCGACGTAGACGGGCGCAGGCGCCATGACATAGGCGGGCGGCGGCGCGGGGTAGACGACGATCGGGCCCGGGGCGACGTAGTCGCGCTCGTCCTCGCGCTCATGGTGATGCTTGTACCAGCCGCGGCCGTGATGATGATCGTCGTCATCGGCGCGAACGCTCGATGCGCCGGATATCATCGCGGCGATCCCTGCGGCCGAGAACAGCAGTGCAAGAAGGGGCTTACGCATCGAAGTGCTCCGTCGGTTGGCTAACGTGCCGCGGTGGCGTGACCGCGCCATATAACGTTGGGGTAGTGATTTTGTGCCGGCGGCTGGCGTGTCATTTTTGCGCCTAGCCGATATGGTCAACCAGAGGAAGCACGGCATGTCCCTTGCCGCGGCCTCCGACATGGATTTCGATACGGCCCTGGTCCTCGCCGACGAGCGACGCGCCTATGGCGAAGTCCGCTACCATGCGCTCGGCGTTATCGGCGATCGCTTGTGCATGCTGGCCTTCACGATGCGCGGACAGGTCTTGCGGGCGATTTCGCTGCGCTTATTTCGGCCGCGTTAACTGTCGGGCAAGGCGCGGCTGGTTCATAACTCCAGTTGATGCGATCCAGTGCAACAATCGGCGGAAATTCCGATCCGGTGGCCGTTAAGGAATTGACCATCGGGCGCTCTTCCATTCCGTGCGCGGCTGTAGGCGCCCAATCCGCGGCAAGGTGCTGACGCTCTCCTTCGACTCGCAGGGCGCTGGCGCATGGTTGGCAGAAGCGAACCGCTCCCACCGCTAGAGTTCGATCTGCACCATCAGCTCAGGACTCGACTCCGCGGCACCATAATGTTCTCCTATCGTTCTCATGGTGCGCACTCAAATCGGCCCGGTCAAAAGCCTCCTCGATGCCGTGCGGGCGGAGAAGCTGTTGTGGTTCTTCTGCTTGTTCTGCCGACACGCGGGGCGCTTCGATCCGCGCGAGCTGGCGGGGATGACCGGGCGGAACATGAACTTTGACGAGCTACGGCCCCGGCTGAAATGCCGGCGGTGCAAGAAGCGTGGCGAGGCAGAGGTCCTCGTCTCTAGGCACGGGTGGCCGGGGCGGTGACGCCTGCCGGACCTGTGCCCCTCGCCTCGATCAATTCCGCCAGCAGATCGTACTGGTTGGCGATGTTGAGCAGCTGGGCCCTGATTTCCGGGTCACCGGTCGCCTGCGCCTGTTCCCGCAGGCGGTCGGCTTCGAGGTGGTATTTTTGCGGATGTTCCATTCGGCGATAGGCAGGTGCTGACGAAGGAAGCAGAGAATCCGGATAGGCTGCACCATTCCGCAGGCGTTTTAATTGACCGATATCAATTTCTGGTGCGGTATGACGGCTCCTCCCGCGCCCGCGGCCATCGCGCCTTTGCGCTTCCCGAGTTGCTTCCTCGGCGGCGATGCACCGTGATCGGGAAGCGACATGGCGCATCATCTCGCGGTCATCTCGGTCGCATCCTCTGCGGCTAACCTCTCGCAATCTTCCGCCCGTTCCAGGAACTCGGCGGGGTTCTCATCGGGTGCGCCCGGCCCATGGCGAGACGATAGCGCGGCAGCGGAAATCTTGAATTTCACAAGAAAAAAAGGGGCGCTTCAACTTTCAGGCGCAGGGTGTGACTGCTCCGTGATACCGGAGTTCACCCGCCCTTGCGGGAAGCCTTCTTCATCGCTTCAAGCGATACCGCCAGCTCGTCGTACTGGGCGGCCAGGTCGTGCATCTGGTGCCTGACCTCGACGTCGGGGACAGTCTCGGCGTCGAGGCGAAGACGCCGCGCTTCATCGCGGCATTTCTGTGGGTCGGCCATGGTCTGGAAGGTTCACTTCAGGGTGCGTCAAGAGGGCCGTCCCTAATGCCGAGGGTCACCCGCGCTATCCGGCGCCGAAGCGGCTGACGGCCTCTCCGGCCGATTTTCGACGCTGCCGGCCAAACGGTCGTAGAGGTCCGCGATCTTCATAAGCTGCGCTTTCGCGTCGTCATCCATCGGAGCGGCGACGGCCCGTATGCGAGCGGCCTCTTCACGGTAATTCCTGGGACTATTCATTGAGCGGCCTGATAGCAGTCCGAGCTGGATGCGCCAACGGACCCCTTTTCTCAGTACCCCACTTTTGGACTAGCCTGTTACAATGCGATGCCGCGACCTGTTGTGGTGGGCGGAATAGCCTTGGCCTCGAGAGCTACGGCCTCGGCTGAAATGCAGGCGATGCGGCAAGCGTGGCGCGGCGGAGGTCTTCGTGGCGAAGCACGGATGGCCGGAGCGATAGACGCTACTCGGGATCTTTCTTCATCAGATGCAGCTTCTTCCTGGCCAGCAGTGCGTCGAGTTCCTGCTGCTTCTCGCGCACAGAGTCCCGGAACACCGCCTCCGCCGCGATGCCCTCCTCGATTTCCTTCTGAAGTCGAATGATCCGAGCCTCTTCAGCAGGCGTGAGCGGCAAATCGACCATGGTGCGAATATGGCATCATGATGCGACCCGGCCCAATAACATAGGTACCTGAGGCAATTTTTTCTCGGCCGTCCGAGGTCTGACAGCTTCAATACCGGAGTTCACCCGCCACCTGCATGTTATAACGTCTTATGGAAGACCCTGGAGGACGCTCATATACGGTCGGAGAGCCGCGCCGGCTCCGAGGCCCTGAAATTTCCCTTTTGACTGCTATGCTCAGAGCCAAGCAGAGCCTTGCGCCGCTACTCGTAGGAGTCGAAAAGGCGCTTGTTTGGGATATGAACGACGGCGGGATGGGCAGCCTTCGCTTTGTCGGCAAGGAAGATCGCCGCTTCGGGTCTGCTCCGATCGGAGCCTTATTCTCTGATGACGATGGAGTGCCCGTTTCGGCGTCGGTGATCCTTGACCGAAGCGGAGCACTCTATGAGGTGGATATTTGGAAAGCGGATAATTCACCACTGCTGTGCATCCCCCCTCCCGGTGAGATTCAAATAACCGCACCGTTGATGCGTCCAAACTCGGCCGTTTCGGCCAAAGTGTAACTGCTACCTGATACCGAGGAAGTCGGGCGGCGCGTCGAGCAAGCCAGCGGCGAGATCGGCGAGGCTGATCTCCCTGGTCATGAGTTGCCGTTTTGTTCTTGATATCCGGACGAGAAACAGCAAGATTTAGGCACGTTCAAGATTGCGACCGCGGACAGCCTCCGGCAGACGCTTTCGCATTCGATCGGTTGCCGAGTACCGGAGGCCGTCATTTGAGCGGAACGAGAGCCATCATCTTGATTCCGTTCATGCCGTCATGGTTCTGGTGTTGATACCAGAAACTCCACTCGCCATTAACGCGGATGCCGATGGTGATCGCCTTCAAACTGCCTTCCAACTCGCCCGCTCGATAGACCGCGGGGTCGACCATCATCTGCGAAACGTTGTTGGCAGCCAGCCCCTGCTTTTGCGCGGCTTGCTGCGGAGCCAGGCGCTGGTCCCAGGAAAGAGCGTTATCGTCGAGGGCGCTGCCCGCCGCGTTGGCGTGGCCGACCAGCACGCCGCCGTTCGCATTCGGCATTCCGACGCCGAAGGTGCAGCCGTTCATGTCGCCGGTGAACATGAAATTCGCAGCGGTCCCGAGGAATTTCGTTTTTGTCGCATCCGTCGCGTAGGGACAGATATAGGCTTCGAAGGTTTCGGTATCGCCGGGGGCCGCCGGAACGACACTGTAGTAATCGACGGCTTTCTCCCAGTGAGCCTTGTTGGTGCTGGGCATCAGACGGGCAAGTCCCTTGCGATTTCTGCTTCGCACCGCCGGCACGCCCCCGTCTCTCAGCAACTCGCCGAGGTCATACAGCTTGACCGTGACGGTGCCGCTCGGCTTGACCATGGCCAATGGCGGGTCGTCCAGGACGGGGCCAAGCCCCAGCATGTTCTTTCGCAAGAAATTCACGGGGTCCGCGAGTAGAGTTTGCGTTGCCGTCATTGCCGCACTCCACCATGGCCGGAGGCCTGCGCTGCCTCATGGCGCCGAAGCGTTCGGCGGAACGCGATCCGCCGGGAGCCAGCGTAAAAGCAGGCGCCGCGGCTCGTCAATCTTTCAGC
>JAQGID010000084.1 GCA_028291405.1 Rhodospirillales bacterium
GCAGGAAAGTCGGCCAAGCACGGCTGGTACCGCGGGCACTTCAGCTGCTCATGGAGCGCCACGCTGCCATCCTCGCCGAGTATGTCGACCGAAAGACTGTAATCACTACCTGCGGTTGCCGGCGACATCGCGGGTCCGAGAAACATCGCGCCCACCACGGTCTTGAGAAGAACGCTCTATCATCTCACTGCTCCGCAATTTGCTCATCAACCGGGATGCGACAGAATGGCGCAGAGCGGTCCCTGCTGCCTCACTTTGGAGTGTTTCGCGCGGATCAGCGCAGCCGAAACGACCTCCGCCGCGCTCTTTCCAGAGTGCTTCATTAAATAGATCAGCGCCTCATGATCCGCTCGAGCAAAAGCGACGCGGGTATTCTTCGCCCCGGTTTTCTCGGCTGTGGGAAATTTCCATGTATCTAGCAGTAAAGTAAATCCCACGCCAATTATGGGTGTATATGGCTTCAGCTCTGGCTTAATTAGCGTTACTATATAGATCAAATCCGCCTTAATTTTTGCCGCCCACTCCATCAAGCATCTCTATCACCTCAATTGCGGAGTACGTTTCACTTTTATTACATCCACTTTCACTTCTTATTAATTCCCGCCCGCAAGCATTCAGCCGCTCACGAGCATCTCTGTCAAGTCGATGTTTGTGAGCGTCGCCTAACTATAAGCGGGAATAGATTCAATGAATTACCGCACCTACCACATCACTGCTTGCGCCCTGCTCGTCGCAGCTCTCTTGTTGCTTTGGCCGGATCTCGCATCCTATGCATTGGCGGGTCCGCTCGATTCGATCGCGAGCAAGGGCAATGACGCGCGCGATCAGCTCATCACTGTGGGTAAAGCGTTCATCGGTGTCGTTACCGTGGCCCTCTTCATCATGGCGGCCGCTGGCAAGGTGCCGTGGATGTGGGTCGGCATGGTGATCATCGCGGGCGCCGGTCTGACGGCGGTTCCGACGATTCAGTCCTGGCTGAATCAATAAGCGCCGGCCCATGTCTGGCGCGCACCATATCGAGGTTCCTTCGCCGGTCGTGCTCCGGGCCGTCGCGCGGCCCGGAGTGCTCCTCTTCGCCACCCGCGATCTGACATTCCTCGCCGGCGGCGCAGCGGTGCTCATTGCGATGCTCGCCACCGATCCGATCCTCGTCATTTATTGCTTCCTTCCCTTTCAGGCATTGGCGATCTGGCAGACCGCGCGCGACCGCTATTTCGTTGATGTCCTCAAGGCACGGTTCCGCTGCAAAGCGACGCGGAACCTGCAGAAATCAATTGGACACCGCTATGTCGCGTAGGTGGCCTTGCGCGACGTGGCCGCTCGCCGGGCTTCTGGCCCCGCTGACGGCGAGCGAGAGCTGGGCGGCGGCACTTCGCGCGTCGCCGCCCAGCTCTGACCTTCTCGGGAGCGTCGAGATCGGCGGCGCCATCCTCGCCACCGCCGCCGCAACCGCTTTAGCGACAATGCCAGCTGTTCGGCGAATGGTCCTGCCACCGCCGGCCGAAACCTATCTGAGCGATCTGCTCCAATTCGAGCGTGTGCTCGATGACGGCGTCACGATCCGCACCAAGTCCGGCGGACTGGTGCAAACGATCGTGCTGCGCGGTCTTGATGTCGGCGGGCTGACTGCTGCCGAGCTGGACGCGATGCTCGTGCGCCGCAAGGCGTGGTTCGAGAAGGTCGCCGAAGCCGGACTCTTCGCGAAGGTCATCACGACCCGCGAGCTCGTCAGTTACGCCCTCGACGCGGACTACGAAAACCCGGTGCTGCAAGCGATCCACGATGGTTGGACGCAGCAATTCCAGCGCGTCTACAGCAACCGCGATTATATCGTTCTGACAGCCCCAAAAGACGATCGGAACGCGGCGCGCGCGTTGCGCGAGGCGGTACGCGACGCATGCGATGGGCTCTCACAATATGGGCCGGAACTCCTCGACAATGGCGCCGACAACTTCTCGCCGCTGCTGAGCTTTTGGGCGAGCCTCGTCAACGGCTTCCGCTACCAGATCGGCTGTTTTGCCGATCGGTTGTCCGAACGGCTCGTCGCGAACACGATTGAATTTGAGGCGGACTACACGCCGGATGGAAGGCCCGCGCGCGTGCCGGGCCTCATCTTGTATCAGGACGGTCCGCGCGCCCTCTATTCCATGGTGCTGTCGCTGTCCGAGTGGGGCGAGGAGAGCCGCGGCGTAATCCTGCGCGATCTCCTGCGGCTGGATGGTCGTGTCACGGTCCTCCAATTCGTCCGCGGCCTGCCGAAGACGGCAGCAACGGCAAAGATCACCTTCAACGAGCGGCAAGCGCTCCTCTTCTTCAAAAACCCCTTCACCAGCCGCGATTTTACGGAGGCGACCGAGAACGTGCAGGGCGACCGGGCCGCCCTCTTGGAACATCAGCTTTCGGTGTTCGTCACGGCGGAGACGCGAGACGAGCTGGACGCGCTGATCACCGCTGCCCGCCGTGTCTTCCTGAGCTACGGCATCAAGCCGGCGATTGAAGGCGCGGCGCAGAATGGTTGTGGCGCTGCCGGCTGCCGGGCTTCGACAGCTTCGTGCGGACGGCAAACCTGCTGTCACACAACCTGGCGCATCTCTGCACCTTTCAGCGAGAGCCGGCCGGGCTCGAGCGCTGCGATTGGGGCGCGGGGCCGCTCCGCGTGTTCACGACTGCATCGGGAAGTCCCTATGCCGTGCAATTGCACGTCCACGAGCGCGACGAGGCGATCGCGCACTCGGCGACGATCGCGCCATCGGAAGGCGGCAAGACGACCCTGTGGCAACACCTGATCGGAGGCGCACTCCGCCACCGAAACCTGCGTGCCTATATCTTCGATCGCTTCAGCGGCACGTCAATCTTCACGCATGCGACGGGCGGGGCCTACATCGATCTCAGAGAGAGCACGACCCTCCTCAATCCGCTACAAGTCGACGACACTCAGGAGAACCGGCAGTTCCTGCATCAATTCCTGCTACAGCTTGCAGGTGCGACCGATGATACGTCCCGCGAGGTCGTGACGCGCGGTATCGACGCGATCTTCGGCGTTCCGAAGGGTCGGCGGACTCTGAACAGCGTGTTGCAGACCGGATTTGACACCGGATCGGTCGTCAAGCGCGGCCTGCAAAAATGGACCGGCGATAGCCCCTATGCGGCCTGGTTCAACGGCGATCGCGACAGCCTCGATCTCGAAGGGCCGCGCCTCGTCTCTTTCCAGATGACGGAGGTGCAGAAAGAGCCGGTCCTCGCGGCCGCCATGGTGACGTACATCATGCACCGCATCCGCCAGGTCGTGCGGAACCAGGCACTGCCGCGTCTGATCTTCATCGATGAGACGGCGCCGATGCTGGAAGATGCCGTTTTCCGCGGCTACGTCGAACAGCTCTTCCGCGAGCATCGGAAGCTTCGCGGCTCGATCAACGTGTGCTTCCAAGATGCCGGCGCGCTCCTCAAATCGCCGATCTCGGAAACGCTGCTGAACAACTGCCCGACCCTCTTCCTCTTTCCGAATCCGAACGCGCGGCAAGAAGACTATGGCGCGCTCAACCTGACGGGCGAGCAGTGGGCCTTCGTCAAAGGCGTCAGCAATCTCGCGAAGCATCTCAAGCGCGGCGTGCTCGTGAAGCGCGCTTCGGAATCGGTCTTCCTCGATGTCGATCTGAGCGGCCTGGGGCCGCTGCTCAAGGTCTATCGCTCGGGAAACGAGCCCGTGCGGCTCATGCGCCACCTTCAAGAGCAATGGGGAATGGACAAATGGGTCGGCAAGTACCTCGATTTGGCCTGACCGGGACGGCAGTCGCCCTCGTGCTTGCGCTGGCAGCGGGCAGGCCCGCGTGGGCGCAAATGGCGGTCTATGACGCAGCCGTTCACATGGAAACGTCTCAGACGCTCGCGCAGGCCATCAAGCTCCTCGACTCTGCACAACAGCAATTGAGCCAACTCAATTCGCTCCGGAGCGCTCTTGGGTCGGCAGGCGCGGCGGCAGGCGGCCTCGCCTCGCCGCTCCGCTCCCTCAACGCCTCGCTCGCACCGCCGGCCTTCGATGGATGGAACCTGCCGCGCGACATGCAGGCGCCGAACCTCGCCAGCATGTCGTCGTCGCGCGACTTCCTCGGCCAAGCCCTCGCCGTCACGCCGGATAAGAACAGCAACATCGCCTTCGGCGATCGGGATGCGGCGGTGCAGCGGCGCCAGCTCGCCGCCCGGGACGCGGCAATGAACGGCTATTCCCTCGCCCTGGCCCAGCGGCAGCAGATCCAACCCGCCTTGGAGCGCGCGGCAAGTCTCGCCGATCAGGCAACCAGCGCCACAACCCTCATGGATCAGCAGCGGACAACGAACTATTTGCTCGCGGCGATCGCCGGCGAGCTGGTCGCGCAACGCTCGTTGATGGCGTCTTACCTCGAAGTCGTCTCGACGAAGGCACTGCAAGATCAACCCGTGATCTACACGGGCTCCCCACCGACAACATACACGGCGCCAGCCTGCAGCGGATTGTTGGGGCAATAGCGGCATGGGCGACTGCATCACCTGCGGCATGTTCAATCAGTTTGATCAGCTGGCTCAAGGCTACGGCCGCGACGCCTTCGGCGTGATCGCGCCGGCCGCGAGGTTGGTCTTCAATGCCTATGTCGGCGTGTGGGTCGCATGGGTCCTGATCTACAACGCGATGATTCGGGGGGACCTGAACATTCAGATGGTGGTCCCTCGCATCATGACCATCGCCCTCTGCGATGTGGCGTTGAACGGCGTCGATCTCTATTGGGACTGGCTCTATCAGCCCGCCTACGACGCGATGAACCAGCTCGCAACGGCGCTTGTCGTCAAGAGCTCGACAGGGATCGATGTGCGAACCCTGGCCGGAATGCTTGGCGAGGTCGAGCACCGAATTTTGCAAGTTCTCGGGATTTGCAAAACGATGTGGGATGACGGCGGCCTGACGGCGCTCGGCCTGATTATCGCCGCGGCCATCTTGGCGCTGCCCTATGTGTTCGTGTGGGGCATCTTCATGGCCTTCGTCCTCGAAGGCGTCTTCAAGCTCCTGGCGATTACCGCCATCGCGCCGCTGCTCATCGTGGCTGCCGGATTTCCGGCAACGCGCGGCTTCGCGATCTCGGGAGCCCGCGTCGTGCTGGGCGGCATTCTCACGGTCGTGTTTCACTCTCTCCGTGCTCGACACCTTCTTGACGACTCTTCCTGTCGGCGCGAACGGCATCAACGTCGGTATCAAAGACTGGGTGCAATCCCCCAGCTATTGGTCTGCCTTCATCCTCGGGTTCGTCTCCGTCCTCTTCCATCTCAAGGCCGCCACCCTCGCCGCGAACATCTCCGGCGCGAGCGACGGGCCGGGCGCCGCAGCCGCCGTCGTCGCGGGGGGCATGTCTGCCGTGGCGGCCGTCAAGAGCATCGGCATGAGAGCCGTCAACAAGGGACGGAACCTCGCGGCGGACGGGGCCGGCGCACTCGGCCGCGCGAACCATAATCGAATTTGGCAAAGGCCTGTGGCGTCCGGTCGACAGACCGGCATGTCCGGTCCGCAGAATGAGGAAAATTAGATGCGTGCGCTTTGCGTTCTGTTGCTCCTCGCCCTCGGTGCCAGCAGTTCGCCTTCTCAAGATCCGATGGGCGTGGGCGGCGGCACCGACGCTCTCAAGCAGTCGCCCTGCAGCTGCGGCCCGCTCTTCTACCGTCATGGGGAATGGTTGAGCTGACATGAAGCGGCTGTCCCTCTCTCTGCCATGGCTTGGCGGCGGCGCCACGGCGGAGCCGCCGCGCTTCGCCCCGCGCACCGACACCGGCCAGAGCTACCGGGCCGCCTGGTGGATGGCGTGGGTCTTCGCCGTCTATTCGATCGTATCGACCCTGGGCAACGTCTCGCTGGGTCTGGTCGTCGCGAAACTGTGGGCGGTGGACGAGATCGTGCCAATGGTTTTAACGGTCAGCCCGCAGGCGGATCAAGTCGTCCGGGTCGAACCCTACGAGATCCGAACGAAAGGTTTCGGTCTCTTCGTGCAATCGCTGCTCAAGGGTTATGTCGAGAAGCGGGAGACGATCGATCTCCACACCGAAGTGCCGCGCTGGCAAGAGGTCAACTGGCTGTCGAGCGACGATATCTGGAACACCTTTCGACAGCTTATGGAAAAGGCGAACAAGGATAGTCCGTTCGAGCGCTACAAACGCGAGGGCGTCACCCGCGCCGTCCACGTGTCCGTCGTCGCCGAGATTTCGCCCAATGTCTTCCGCGCCGAATGGGACTCAGTCGACTCCCGCCTGACAGAGCAGCGCGGGCGCGGTCATTGGATCTCGACAATCACAGTCGCCTTTCAGGAAAAGGCCGTGAAGGTGGAGGACCGCTACATGAACCCGATCGGCCTGCAGGTCGTCGGGTACTCGGTAGATCATGTCGATAATGGGGGTACGAAATGAACCGGGCCCGCTTGAGCGCCGCACTCTCTGCTGTGCTGCTGTTGTCGTCGGCGGCCATGGCACAGGCACCCGCGAAGAAGCCGCCGCCTCCGCCGCCACCGTCGGCACGCGATGTGATCGATTCTGTCGCGGCGAGCCCAGATGTCGAGGACGAGGCCAAGGGCAAATATCCGGCAATGCAGCGCGAGGAATCCCTGCCCCTCGGCCAGATTCAACGAGCCTGGGACAAGGCGCCGGCGAGCGAGGGCGTCTACAATGTCAATTTTAGCCCGGATAAGGTCATCAGGATCCGGGTGCGGCAGTTCATGCCGGTGACCATCGTGTTTCCCGAATGGGAGACACTGGCAAGCGACCCGGAAGCCGGCGACAACTTCGTATTCTCGGCGCAGCGCGTGGGCGCCAACAAGCTCGTCATCCGCGCAAAATTCGTTGGCGCCGATGCGACCGTTACGGTGATCGGCGAGAGCGGCAACGTCTATCCCTTCTATGTCCGGGCCGAAGGCGCGAAACAGCGTCAACGTGCCCGACGTCGTGGTCTACCTGCACGCCGCGCCCCCGGCGGTTGGCGTCCTGGTGGCCCCGACGGGGAAGGATGCGAAAGCGAAAAAGGGAGCGGCCGTCAATCTCGCCGCGGGCGCCGGTCGCCAGGTCACCGGCGAGACGTCCCCGGACTTCCTGAAGCCGGTCGCGTTCGATCCCGACAAGCTGAATTTCAATTTCGACATGTCGGGCGATCGGAGCATCGCGCCGACGCGCGTCTTCACGGACGGCGTGTTCACCTGGTTTGACTACGGCGACAGGTGGGACCGCGAGGATTTGCCGGCGGTCTATCGGGTGGTCGATGGCGTCGACACGCCCGTCAATACGCGGGTCAACGGTACCATCCTGGTCGCCGAGGCGGTCGGAGCCTTCACGCTGCGCAACGGTCAACGCACCGTCTGCGTGCGCCCCGAAGGCTGGGAGCCCACGGGCAAATACGC
>JAQGID010000114.1 GCA_028291405.1 Rhodospirillales bacterium
TCCTCGAAGACGTTGCGGCCGGAGGACAGCGGCTGCGGCGGCAAATGGTGGCCGGCGCGGGCGGCGAAGGTGTGGTTGCCGTGGGCGCTGCAGATCGCGCCGGGTGGGCCGGCGACGACCGAGGAGCCCTCGTAATGCGGCTCGTAGGTCGTAACGCGGGCGCCGGAGCCGGCCTTGCGCTTCTCCCATGCCGCCTCGAAGGCGGCGAGGTCGTGGGCGGGGCTGAAGTTGGCGAGGAACGCGGCGTCAGACTCGATGCGGCCGGCGATGAAATCGTCGCCGGTGTCCTTGAAGATCGGCCGCCGCTCCTCGCTGTAGGAATCGAGCAGCGCGTCGCTGCCCCATCCCTCCAGCCTGGCGGCGAGCTTCCAGCCGAGGTTGGTGACGTCCTCGAGCCCGTTGTTGACGCCGAAGCCGCCGTAGGGCGGATGGCTGTGGGCGGCGTCGCCGGCGATGAAGACGCGGCCGACGCGGTAGTTCTCGGCGATGGCGACGCGGAGGTCCCAGAAACCGACATGGTCGAACTCCGCCTCGAAGGGGAAGCCGGCCGCGTGCTGGATCAGCGCCTTGAAATCGTAATTGTCCTTCGTCGTTCCCATCGGCACCGGCGAGTGGAAGAAGAACTGCTCGCCGACATTGACCCGGCCGAAGAACTGCCAATAGCCCTTCATCTCCGGCTGCAGCGCGTTGTAGGTCGAGCGCGGCGGGAAGCGCTTCAGCCCCTCGTGGAGCTGGGTCGAGCGGAAGACGGCGAGGACCATGAGCTGGTCGAAATCCGAACCGCCGCGTTCGATGCCGACCTGCTCGCGGATCGTCGAGCGGGCGCCGTCGCAGCCGACGACGTAATCCGCGTCGAGCGTCTGCCGCTCGGTGCCGCCGTGCTCGACGATGGTGACGCGGGCACCGTCGGCGTCCTGCTCGACGCTCTCGGCATTCCACCCGAAACGGGTCTCGACGTTGGGGAGCGTCGCCATCTTGGCGCGCAGCACCCGCTCCATCTCGTATTGCGGCAGCCGGTCGCTTGCCTCGAAATAATAGTCCCGCACGATCTCGCGGTGCGGCGGCGCGTACCAGTAATCGCTCATCAGATTGCCGTAGGCGACGACGCCGCTGTTCGGGTAGTCCTCGGGCATGACGCGCGCCTTGCGCAGCTCGTCGACGACGCCCCAGAAATAGAAATGCTCGAGCGTGCGTTGCGTCAGGTTCTGGCCCTTGGGAATGCGCTGCGGCGTGCGATAGCGCTCGACCAGGACGCAGGAGATGCCGCGGAGCCCGAGATCGACCGCGAGCGCGACGCCGACCGGGCCGCCGCCGACGATGATCACCTGATACCGCTGTGCCATATCCTGCTCTCCATGGGGCGATGGTGCGGCCGAGACCCGCGTTCCGCCGTCAGATTTAACGTTTGGGCAAATTCAACGTCCGGGCGCAGTTTTAGTGCGTCGGCCGATCGGGGGCCAGCAGGATCGCCTGCGGCGAATGGCGCGGCGGCAGGCGGCTCTCGATTGACTTACATAAGGCAGGCTGATATCGCGGAACCAGAAAACCGCGAAGGGAGACGGCGATGGCCGAGGAATTGGTGACCTACGAGCTCGACGGGACGATCGCGGTCATCGGGCTCAACCGGGCACATAAGCGGAATTCGATCAGCGACGACGTCATCCCGCAGCTGCGCGCCGCCGTCGGACGCGCCGGCGACGAGGCCCGCGCCGGCGTCATCTTCGGCCACGGCGACAATTTCTCGGCCGGGCTCGACCTGCGCGAAGCGGCCGAGCGCATGGCGAGCGGCAATGCCAAGCGGCGGCCGCGCGGCTATTGGCATCCGACCTTCGACCAGATCGCGCGCGGCCCCATCCCCTTCGTCGCGGGGCTGCGCGGCGCCTGCATCGGCGGCGGGCTGGAGCTCGCCTCGGCGGCGCATGTCCGGGTCGCTGACGAGACGACCTATTTCGCCCTGCCGGAGGGGCAGCGCGGCATCTTCGTCGGCGGCGGCGGCTCGGTGCGCATCCAGCGCCTGCTCGGCTACGCGCGGATGGCGGATCTCATGCTGACCGGTCGCACCCTCTCGGCCGCCGAGGGCGAGCGCCTCAACCTCTGCCAATACGTCGTGCCCTTGGGCGAAGCGCTGGACAAGGCCAAGGCGCTCGCCCGCCGCATCGCCGAGAACACGCCGCAGTCGAATTTCGCGATCACCAACGGGCTGCCGCGCATCGCCGATCTGTCGCACGACGACGGGCTGTTCTTCGAATCGCTGCTCGCCGGCTCGACGCACAGCCCGCAATCGATCGAGCGGCTGCAGGCCTTCGTCGGCAAGACCGCCAAGCCGCTGGCGATCCCGGGCAAGGCGCAGGACCCTGCGTAAGCGTGTGCCGGGCGAATGAATGTAATCGTTGTCTACGGATGGCGGTTCAATAACCCCTGAATCGTCATGCCCGGCCATGACGACATTCGTCGATGGAGCTATTTCTAAGCGGTATATACACCGGGAGGAGAGCATGGCGTTGCGTGATGCGGCGATCGTCGGCTTCGCCGAGACCGAGATCGTCGAGAGCAGCGACAAGGACGTCTTCCAGCTCGGCGCCGAGGTGATGGAGACGCTGCTCGACCGCACCGGCTTCGAGAAGGGCGAGATCGACGGGCTGGTGCTGAGCTCGGCGACCTCGGCGGGCGGCAATGCCTTCTGGTCGCAGAGCACCGCCGACCACCTCGGCCTCGAGCTCGATTTCTGCCAGACCGTCGATCTCGGCGGCTGCTCGCCGAGCGGCGCGCTGGTGCGGGCCGCCGGCGCGATCGAGCTCGGCATGTGCACGAATGCGCTGGTGCTCTTCGCCGATTGCCCGATCGGCAGCGGCGTCCGCGCCGGCCCGGCGATGCGGACCCGCTCGTTCCTCGGCGAATGGACGGCGCCGCAGGGCCTGATGGGCCCGCCCGGCGCCTTCGGATTTCTCACCAGGCGCTACGAGCATCTCTTCGGGCTGAGATATGAATCCCTCGGCAAGCTGGCGGCGACGCAGCGCAGCCACGCGATCCTCAACGACAACGCCTGCGCCAAGCTGAGGAAGCCGATCACCGTCGCGGATTACATGAATTCGCGGATGATCTCCGACCCGATCCGGCTGCTCGACTGCGTCATGCCCTGCGACGGCGCGAGCGGGCTGCTGGTGACCAGCAGGAAGACCGCCAAGGCGAAGGGCATCGCGCGCTTCGTCGTGCCGACCGGCTACGGGGAACGGACGAATTTCCGCGAGGGCGAGAGCATCGTCGACGTCACCGAGACCGGCCATTCGGTCGCCGGCGCGCGCGCCTTCAAGCAGGCGGGAATCACGGCGAAGGACGTCGCCTCGTTCCATCCCTACGACGATTTCATCGTCGCCATCATGCTGCAGCTCGAGATGCTCGGTTTCTGCAAGCGCGGCCAAGGATCGGATTTCATCCAGGAGACCGATTTCCTGTTCAGCGGCGACCTGCCGCTGAACACCGGCGGCGGCCAGATTTCTGCTGGCCAGGCCGGGCTCGCCGGGGGCGGCACCAACCTCGTCGAGGCGGTGCGGCAATTGTTCGGCGAGGCGGGGGCGCGCCAGGTCAAGAACACCGCCAACGCCGTCGTCACCGGTATCGGCGAGATTCCCTACGCCCGCAATTGGGGCACCAGCACGGTGCTCGTCCTGACTCCGGACGCCTGACGGCTCAGCGCTGCTCGGCTAGTTGCGCGATTCGTCGCGGGCCTGGGCGACGATGCGGTCGAGCGCCGCCAGCACGACGTTTGCGCCACCCGGCTGCTCGGCCACCTCGAATGGGGTCAGGTTGTCGAGCGCCCGGCTCGGCCGCTGCATCAGATCCGCCGCATCGTCGCCGGCCGCTTCTTCGAGCGCCGCCTTGACGAGCCAGACATTTGCATTCGTTGCCATAGCGCAACCCTCTCCATTTTCGCTCTATAGTCTTTAAAATGAGAGAGAACGCGGCGGATGTAAAGTTAACTCGTGTAACCGTTGCGTGAGGCGATAACAATTGCAAGAATGTTTCGCCGATGCCCACGTTTCAGCCATGACGACGCCGCGTTGCTCGTCGAGCGCAGCGATCCGTGCTGCGATGGATTGGGGAATTTTATCGGTTTGATTGTGCGCGCTCGGCGATCCGTTCTAGATATAGTTGCCGTTTATTTCTTCTGCAGTCTATTGACCGTCTGAAGAACGGCGCATAGTGTGCTGATTCAAATAGAGAAATAACCCATTGGGGGTAGGCATGACGGCGATCGAGAACCAGCTCTACCGCAAGGTGAGCCGGCGGATCATTCCCCTTATGATCGTGCTCTATCTCGTCAGCTTCCTCGATCGCGTGAACGTCGGATTCGCCGCGCTGACGATGAACCGCGACCTCGGCTTCACGCCGTCGATCTACGGCTGGGGAGCGGGGATCTTTTTCTTCGGCTATTTCCTCTTCGAGGTGCCGAGCAACATCATCCTCGAGAAGGTCGGGGCGCGGCTCTGGATCTGCCGCATCATGCTGACTTGGGGGATCGTCTCGTCGGCAATGGCGCTGGTCCAGGGAGTCGCCAGCTTCTACGCGCTGCGCTTCCTGCTCGGCGTCGCCGAGGCCGGGTTCCTGCCGGGGATGATCCTCTACCTGACCTATTGGTTCCCCTCGCCGCAGCGCGCCAAGTACATCGCGCTGTTCATGGCGGCAGTGCCGCTCGCCAGCGTCGTCGGCGCGCCGGTCTCCGGCTGGATCCTCGGCATCGACGGAGTCCTCGGTCTCAAGGGCTGGCAATGGCTGTTCGTCATCGAGGGCATCCCGGCCTGCATCCTCGGCGTGCTGGTCCTCGCCCTGCTGCCCGACGGCCCGGCGCGAGCGAAGTTCCTGACGCCGGAGGAGCGCGAGATCATCGCCGATCTTCTCGCCCGCGACCGCGCGGCCAATCCCTACGACCGGCACCACACCCTCCTGCCGGCGCTGGTCGATCGCCGCGTGCTGCTGCTGAGCCTGATTTATTTCGGCATCGTTATCGGGCTCTACGGCATTGGCCTCTGGCTGCCGCAGATCGTCAAGGCGATGGGCTTCTCGAACGCCGAGGTCGGGCTGGTCGTCGCCCTGCCCTATCTCGTCAGCGCCGCCGCGATGATCCTCTGGGGGCGGCACAGCGATCGCCGCGACGAGCGGATCTGGCATGTCGCGCTGCCCTGCCTGGTCAGCGCCGCCGGCTTCCTCGCCAGCGTCGCGCTGTCCTCGAGCACGCTGCAGCTCTGCGCCCTCGGCATCGCGGCGATCGGCATCTATGCGGCGCTGGGGCCGTTCTGGGCGACGCCGTCGCTGTTCCTCGGCAGCACGGCGGCGGCGGGCGGCATCGCGCTGATCAACTCGCTAGGCAATCTCGGCGGCTTCTTCGGCCCGACGATCGTCGGCATGACGCGCGACGCGACCGGCAGCTTCGCCGCCGGCATCGCGGCGCTGGCGATCGCACCGATCGTCGCAGCGGTGACGACACTGGCGCTCGGGCAACTATTGCGCCGACGCGTGGCGGCAGCTCCCCCTCTCCCGCTCTTGGGCGGGAGGAGGGGCGGGGTCAGCGGATTACTTCCTTTTAGTTCCGCCGAGATGCTTCACGCGAGCAGCGACTCGATGCCGGCGATCGTCGCGAAAAGATCGGCGTCGCGCTGCTCGAAGCCGATCACCTGCAGGCCGAGCGGCAGACCCTCCGCCTGCAGCAGCGGCAGCGAGACCGCCGGGACGCCGAGCAGCGAGGCGGCGACAGCGAATCCCGGGTCGCCGGTCGACTGAAGTCCGAGCGGCGCCGGGCCGGCAGCCGAAAGCGTCACGATCGCATCGCAGGACGGCGCCAGACCGGCCCAGAGCGCCCGCACCTCGGCGCGGCGGCGGAGCAGCGCGGCGTAATCCGCCTGGGTCATCGCCTCGGCCGCGCTGAGACGCTCGACCATGCCGCGGCTCAGCTTCGTCACGTCGCGATTGCGATAGGTGTTGAGCGGCCAGCGCGCCTCCCAGCCGTTGATGTCGCGGGACAGCGCCATCGCGTCGGCGAGCGACGCCTCGACGGCGCCGAGCATCGCGTCGGTGCGCCGCGTCAGGATCGCGACGCCGGCATTCCGGAGCCGCGCGATTGCGGCATCGAGGGCGCGACCGGCTTCGTCCGACAGCCGCGCCCAGCCCTCGGTCTCGATCAGCGCGAGTGTCGTCGGCCGGCGCGACTGCGGCACGGCCGGCCCCATGACCCCGACCCATCCCGGATCGCCGCCGGCGCGCGCGGCGATCTCGCGCGCGACGGTCCAGGCCTCGGCACTCGTTGCCGCGAGCACCCCGTCGCAGCTCTGGCTGAAATTGTCGTGGCTGCCGCCGCGGTTGATGCCGCCGACGCTGGGCTTGTAACCGACGACGCCGCAATAGCTCGCCGGGCGGATGATCGAGCCGATGACCTGCGTGCCGAGCGCGGCCGAGAGCATGCCCGACGCGACGGCGGCGGCCGAGCCGCTGCTCGACCCGCCGGGCGTGCGCGCCGGGTCCCAGGGGTTGCGCGTCCCGCGCGGCTCGGTCGCCGCGAATTCCGTCGTCACCGTCTTGCCGACGACGACGGCGCCCGCCTCGCGCAGCGCCGCGACGCTCGCGGCATCGCGGCCGGAGCGCCAGCCGTCGTAGAGGGGCGAGCCCATCTGCGTCGGCATGTCGGCCGTCTCGATGATATCCTTGATGCCGACCGGCATGCCGTCGATCGGCGAGAGCTGCTTTCCGGCGCGCCAGCGAGCGCTCGAGCGGTCCGCCGCGTCGCGCGCTCCGACGAGGTTGAGGGCGACGAAGGCGCCGATCTCCCCTTCGCGCGCCTCGATGGTGGCGAGGCAAGCTTCGAGAAAGTCACGCGGCGTGTCGTCGCCGGCTGCGAAGCCCGCCGTTGCAGCCAGATAGGGTCGCGCCACTGGAACCGTCATAATTCGAGATCCTCCAAACTCGTCGCCACGATGCGGCGCTGGCTGACCAGCATCGCGCTAGACAGCAGGTATTGTCGCGCCCGTGCCGGATGGTCAGGCAAGGGCTTTCTGTGCTGCAGGCGGCGGCCCCGCTGAAACGACGCCATGACACAGGCTTCGGCCGAACGTGTCAAATGGCGATCGCGTGCTGCGGACCCGCGAGCTCGTCGAGTCCGAGAACTTCCTCGCGATCGTCGGCACCATCGAGACCCCGACGAATACGGAGGCTTACGGCCGCTCGTCGGCGCCGATCGCCTCGTGCCACGCGGTCAGCCAGCGCCGCAGCATGCTGACGCCGATATAGAGGACGACGCCGATCAGCGTCAGCAGCAGGACGACGGCGAAGAGCTTGTCGACCTGCATCTCCTGCAGCGTCAGGATCGCGAGATTGCCGAGGCCGACGCTGCCGCCCATGAACTCGCCGACGATGGCGCCGATGATCGCGAGGACGATGCCGACCTCCATCCCGGTCAGGATGAAGGGCATCGCGGCACGGATCTCGAGCAGCCAGAAGATCGGCCAGGCGCCGGCGTTCATCGTCGTCATCACCTCGCGCAGGCCGCGGTCGACCGAGCGGACGCCGATGAAGGTGTTCGAGAAGATCGGGAAGAAGGACAGGACGGCGGCGATGACGATCTTCGATTCGAGGCCGAAGCCGAACCACAGGATGAAGAGCGGCGCCAGCGCCACCTTGGGGATGATCTGCGTCGCGACGACAAAGGGCCTGAGGGCGCGCTCGATCCACGGCGACTTGGCCATCACCGTACCGAGCGCGACGCCGGTGACGATCGCCGCGCCGAAGCCACCGAGCGTCTCGACCAGCGTCACCCGGACATGCATGAAGACGTTGCGCTGCTGCAGCAGGCGGACCATCGCGGTGACGATGCGGTCGGGCGGCGGCAGGATGAAGGCGGAAACCTTGAAGAAGACGACGTAGCCCTCCCAGGCGGCGAAGAACAGCACCACCATCAGCAGCGGCAGCAGGCGGAAGAGCCAGCGTCTTGCCGCCTTCATCGCCCCAGCTCCGCCAGCTCGTGCTTGATCGCGCGCACGATCGTCTGGAACGCCGGGTCGGTCGGCAGGTCGGGATCGCGCGGATGCTGGAAGTCGATGCGGCGGACCCGATGGACGCGGCTCGGCCGCAGGCTCAGCGTCACGACGCGGTCGGCGAGGAACACCGCCTCGGAGATCGAGTGGGTGACGAGCAGGATGGTGCAGCCGGTCGCCCGCCAGATGCGCTGCAGCTCGAGGTTCATCTGGTCGCGGGTGATCGCGTCGAGCGCCCCGAAGGGCTCGTCCATCAGCAGGATGCGCGGGTCGCCGGCGAGCGCCCTGGCGATGGCCGCGCGCTGGCGCATGCCGCCGGAGAGCTCGTTCGGCCGGTGCTTGGCGAAGCCGCCGATGCCGACGAGCTCGCAGAGTTCGCCGGCGCGGCGGCGACGCGCAGCTTCGCCCTGGCCGCGCAGGCGCAGCGGCAGCGCGACGTTGTCCTCGATCGTGAACCAGGGGAAGAGCCGCGGCTCCTGGAAGACGACGCCGAGCCGCGCCAGCGCCGCGTCGTTGCGCCTGCCGCGGTTCCACAGCGGGGTCCCGAAGATCGCGACGTCGCCGAGGCTGGGCTCGACGAGGCCCGCGATCATGCGAAGCGCCGTCGTCTTGCCGCAGCCGCTGGGACCGAGGATGCTAACGAACTCGCCCGGCGCCACCGCGAGATCGATGCGTTCGATCGCGACGACCTCGCGCCCCTCGGATTCGAAGGTCTTGCCGACCCCGGAGAGCTCGATATCGGCGAGCGCCGGGCTATTCATGGCCTGCGGCTCAGCCCTTGCTCGCGGCATCCCAGACGTCGTTGGTATAGAGCTTGCCGGCATCGACCCCGGGGGCGAGGAGGCCGGCCTCGGTCATGCCGGCGATGCCGGATTGCCATTCCTCGGGAACGTTGCGCAGCAGGTTCTCGCGGCCCTTGGCGAGCCACAGGGCAAGATTGCCGCGGAGGTCCTCGCGCGCCGTCTCGCGGTCATCGATCCCCGGCACCTCGAAAACGCTCCCAATGCTGGCGAGGATCGGATCGAGGTCCTTGGCGTCGGCGATCGTGAGCGCCGATTTGCGCGTCGCGCGCAGGAATCGCACCAGCGTGTCCTGGCTTTTCGCCACCATGTCGGGCGTCGCGACATAGACCTGGCCGGGGATGCCGTCGTCGACGGGCAGGATCGCGATCTTGGCGCCCGAACGCTGGAGCCGCACCGTCGTGCTGACGCTCGCGAGGAAGCCGTCGATCCGGCCCGCCTCGATGAGGCCGTAACTGCCGGGCCCGTCGGCGACCTTCTCGCGTTGGACGCGGCCGCGATCGAGCTTGGCCTTCAGCAGCACGAGATCGAGCGTGTTCTCCATCGAGCCGCCGAGCGAGGCAAGCCCCAGAGTCCTGTCGGCGAGATCCTCGATCCGGCCGATCGGCTTCGCCGCGGAAGAGATCACCGAGAAGGGCGAAATCTGCGCGATCGTCGCGATCGAGATCAGCGGCGCGCCGCTCTTGACGACCGAGGTGATGAAATTGCCGCCGCCGGTTCGCGCCACCTGCGCCTGGCCGGCGGCGACGAGATTGGCGGCCTGCTCGGCGCCGCGCGCCGCATAGATCGTGACGTCGAGCCCTTCCTTCGCATAGAACCCCGCCGATTTGGCATAGAGCGGCGAGGCGAAGGCGAGCGACAGCGAGAACGGCGTGACGAAGGTGAAGGCGGTTCCGTCGGCGCGCGCCCCAGTGGGCAGGAGGAGACCGGCAGCCGAGACGGCGAGCCCGGCCTGCAGCACCCCGCGCCGGGTAAGAGCGTCGTTCATCCTCGGATCCTTTCGCGATCGCTCACAGTACCACCGGCAGGACGTCGTTCAACACGGCTCGGAGGACGCTGTAGGCGGTCAGCGCCGAGGTCTTGGGATTGTCCGGCATCGGATTGCCGATGAGGCGGACGCTGAAGCTGCCGGCGACGCCTTCGACGTCGAGCTCGTGGGTGTTCCCCGCCGCCGCCGGGTCGGCGATCATCTCGACCTCGGTCTTCTCGAAGCCGAGGCCGGCCAAGGCGATCGTCGCCGCGACATTGGCGTTCTGCGGATAGCGCAACGCCGCCTCGCGCGCCGAGCCGCGGTAGAAGACCGTCGCATCCGTCAGCTTCGCGAGATCGAGAAGCTGCTCGGCCGGGGTCCCGTGCCAGGCGAGCGGCGGCTTGCGGCTGCGGTATTTGACGCTGCTGAGGCCCGCGAGCTTGGCGGCGGCGAGCGCGTCGATGCCGCCGATCGCGCCGGCGCTGAAGATGAGCCTCGCACCGCCGGCGACCGCCGCCTCGCGCAGCGCCGTCTCGAGCGCCGCATCGGCCAGCGAGCCGATCGAGATCACGATGAGGTCGATGCCGCGCCGCAGGATCGCCGGGCCGAATTCGACGACGGCGCGGTGCCCGGCACATTCGGCGACGAGGTCCGGCGCCGTCGCGAGAAACGCGTCGAGGTCGGTCGTCATCGGCACCGCCGTCGGATTGTCGACGAGCGGCCGCGTCAGGATGCCGGAGAGGACGATGCGGCCGCCGCTCGCCGTCTCCGCCTGTTCGGCGACGACGCGCGCGACGCCGCCGAAGCCGATGACGCCGAGGCGCAGCGGCTTGCCCGGGAGCCTAGGCAAAGCGCGACACTCCGCCGGCGACTTCGAGAGCGGCGCCGGTGATGAAGCTGGCGACCGGCGAGGCGAGGAAGACGACGGCTGCCGCCGGCTCCGCGGGCCGCCCGAAGCGGCCGAGCGGGATGCCCTTCTCCTCGGCGAGGCCGCGCAGCCAATCCTCCTTGGACTGGCCGGGCTTGGCCTGCACCGGGTAGCGCTTCGCCCATTGGTCACTGTCGACAGTGCCGATCAGGATCGAGTTGACGCGGATGTTCTGCGGCGCGAACTCGACGCTCAGCGATTTGATCAGATTCTGCAGCCCGGCGCGCGCCGCCGAGGTGCAGACCATGTGCGGCTCGGGCTGGCGGGCGAGCAGCGAGTTGACGACGACGATGGCGCCGCTGCCGCTTGCCGCGAGCGCCGGCAGGAAGGCGCGGGTCGGCCGGATGACACTGAAGAACTTGAAGTGCAGCTCGGCTTCCCAGGCGGCGTCGTCGGTCTCGGCGAAAGTGCTGACGCGCCCCTGGCCGGCGTTGTTGACCAGCGCGTCGACGCCGCCGAAGCGCGCGAGGACGGCGTCGCGGAACCGCGCGACCGCGTCGACGTCGAGAACGTCGCAAGGCGCCGCCAGCAGATTGTCGCCGAAACCGGCGTCGGCGAATTCCTTCGCGGTCGCCGCGAGCCGCTCGGCGCCCCGGGCGCAGATCGCGACGCGCGCGCCGTCCTGCAGCAGCAGCCGCGCCGTCTCGCGGCCGATGCCGGAGGAGCCGCCGGTGACGACCGCGACGCGGTTCTTCCATCCGAGATCCATGATGTCTCCTTGGTCAGCTTGCGGTCGCGTTTCGCATTCGAATCTCCTCCCCCCTTGAGGGGGAGGTCGGCAACGCGATAGCGTTGACGGGTGGGGGGTACTGCCGGCTGAGAGCGTATTGTCTGAGAGTGTTGGCGCGCTCCCGCGCAAGTCCCCCACCTGACCGAAGCCTTCGGCTTCGGCCATCCTCCCCCTCAAGCGGGGAGGAAAATGTCCGACACTGCTCATGTACCAAGCGCCAGCAATTGCCGCACGACGGCGTTGAATGCCGCCGGATCTTCCGTTGCGAAGCCGTGGCCGAGCGCCGGGACCTCGATCGCTCGACCGCCAGGCACCGCGTCGGCGACGGCGCGGCAGGATGCCGGCAGCGTCACGACGTCCTCGCTTCCCCAGGCAACGATCGTCGGCACCGTCAGCCGTGCGGCGTCGCGCTTGATGTCGGCACAGGCAAGCATGCGCGAGGCCTGGCGATAGCCGTCGACCGTCACCTCGGACATTGCGCGCCAGACGAGGTCGCGCGCTTCCTTCGAGGCGCGCTCGGTGACCAGCCGCCCGGCGCGCTTGTCGGCGAGGCCGCGCGGCCCGAGAGTCTCGACCTCGGCGAAACGGCCGGCAACCGAGGGCGGCAGCTCGCCGCCCGGCACCGCGCCATAGCCGCTGGCCGGGCTCGCCAGCATCAACGCGGCGACCCATTCCGGCGCCTCGACCGCGACGGCAGCTGCGACGATCGCGCCGAGCGACTGACCGATCAGGGCGCAGCGGCGGATGCCGAGGTGGTCGAGCACCGCGAGCAGTGCCGTGGCATAGTCGCGCGCGCTCGGCCACAGCGGTGCGAGATTGTCGCTACCGGAGTAGCCGGGCGCATTCCAGGCGACGACCCGCCGCACGCCGGCGAGACCGGCGAATTGCCCGGCCCAGGAGCTCGAGTTAGAGCCGATGCCGTGCAGCAAGACGAGCGGCAGCGCGTCGCCGCCCCCGGCTTCGCGCCAGCTGCGCAACGCGCCGCCGATACGGGCGGATTCGAGCGGCGGCTCGAGATAGGCGCTGGTGGTCAATTGAACACGAAGCCGCCGTTCACTGGCAGGAGCTGGCCGGTGATGAAGGAGGCCGCATCCGACAGCAGAAAGACGACGGCGCCGGTGACGTCCTCGGGGAATTGCGCGCGCGGCATGGCGCGCTGCTGCTCGTAGAG
>JAQGID010000138.1 GCA_028291405.1 Rhodospirillales bacterium
AAGATCGGCTTTCGCCCGATCACTCGTCCCGACTGCTCCACGCGCTCTCCTGATCCTTCTTCTACTCAGTTAATTTTATAAGAAAAATAGTGGTAGATAGTGGGTCCGGTGAATCACGAGAATCCCCGCTGAGGCGAAACTTATCCCATGCGTCCGGCGGCGGCACTGCGAATTGCGCGGGCCACTGCATAACGTTACGCTGAAAGCGACGAGCGCGTGTCATTCGCTGCATGATCGCGACAGATAAAAGCGGGGATAAATGTCGGTCATCGCGTCGCGATCCGGGTTATCCGCAGGACGGTATCAAACCTGCCGTCGGCATCTTCCGATGCTCGGGGATTCGCGGCAGCGGGGACTGAATCGGGACCTTGCGGTGATTCATCATTTTGTCCCCAAGACCACGGCGAATCGTGCACAGATACCTGTGAACGAATCCGCCCTTGCCCAATGCGGAGCGGCGGAATGACGCGTTTTCACCTGCATCTCGTCTCGGATTCGACCGGCGATACCGTGCATTCGGTGGCGCGCGCCTGCCTCGTGCAATTCGAGGATTCCGAGGCGATCGAGCATATCTGGTCGATGGTCCGGACGCGCTCGCAGATCGAGCGCGTCATCGCCGGTGTCGAGGCAAATCCCGGCGTCGTACTGTTCACGCTGGTCGACGAGAAGCTGCGCGGCTTGCTGCAGGACGGCTGCCGAAGGCTCAGCGTGCCGGCGATCCCGGTGCTCGATCCGGTGATCGGCGCGCTCGCCTCGCATCTCGGACGCCAGAGCCGCGGCCTGCCGGGCCAGCAACATCTTCTCGACAACGAGTATTTCGCGCGTATCGACGCGATGACTTTCGCGCTGAACCACGACGACGGGCAGTCGACCTGGGGATTGAACGATGCCGACGTCGTGCTCGTCGGGGTGTCGCGCACCTCGAAGACGCCGACCTGCATCTATCTCGCCAATCGCGGCATCAAGGCTGCCAATGTGCCGCTGGTTCCCGGCGCGCCGCTGCCGCCCGAGCTCGAGACCGCGACGCGGCCGCTCATGGTCGGTCTGACCAACGATCCCGAGCGGTTGATCCAGGTGCGCCGCAATCGCCTCAGCATGCTGCATCAGGACGACACCACCGACTATACCGACATCGAGGCAGTGCGCGACGAGGTGGCACAGGCGCGTCGCCTCTTTACTCAGCATCGCTGGCCAGTAATCGACGTCTCACGGCGCTCGATCGAGGAGACCGCCGCGGCGATCCTCAAGCTGCTGGCGGTGCGCCACGGCGGCGAGGCATGACCGAGCTGATCCTGGCATCCGGCAGCGCGATCCGCGCCGAGCTCCTGCGCCGCGCGGGAGTCGAATTCACCGTCGAGACCGCCGCGGTCGACGAGGCGGAGATCAAGGCGTCGTTCCGCGCCGAGCGACGGCCGGCCATTGAATGCGTCGTCGCCCTCGCCGAGGCGAAGGCGGCGCGCGTCTCGCGGCGGCACAACGGGGCGCTGGTGATCGGCGCCGACCAGATGCTGGTCTGCGACGGGGTCTGGTACGACAAGCCGGCGGATCGTGCCGCCGCCCGCGAGCAGCTGCTGGCGTTGCGCGGCAAGCGGCACGAGCTGGTCGGGGCGGTCTGTGTGTTGTGCGACGGCGAGCGGCTCTGGCACGTCATCGAGCGCCCGGCACTCACGATGCGACGCTTTTCCGACGGTTTCCTCGACGATTATCTCGATGCCGCTGGCGATGCGATCCTGACGAGTGTCGGCGCCTACCAGCTCGAAGGGCTCGGGGTGCAGCTCTTCGAGAAGATCGACGGCGTTTTTTTTGCGATCCTCGGCCTGCCGCTGCTGCCGCTCCTCGCCTTCCTGCGCGGCCACGGGGTCGTCCCACAATGATCGTGAGCGGCAAGGCGCTGAAGGCCGGGGTGATGGGCTGGCCGGTCGGGCATTCGCGGTCGCCCGCGCTGCATGGGCATTGGCTGGAGCAGCATCGCATCGACGGGGCCTATGTGCCGATGGCGGTACGCCCGGAGGATCTGGCGCAAGCCTTGCGGGCGCTGCCGGTCCTCGGCTTCGCCGGCTGCAATCTGACGATCCCGCACAAGGAGGCGGCGCTCGCGATCGTCGATCGGATCGACCCCGTCGCGCAGCGGATCGGCGCGATCAACACGGTCGTCGTCGCCACCGATGGGACGCTCGAGGGCCGCAACACCGACGGCTACGGCTTCATCGCTTCGTTGCGTGCCGCGGTCCCAGGCTGGGCGGCACACGGGCCGGTGACGGTAATCGGCGCCGGCGGCGCGGCGCGCAGCGTCGTCGTCGCGCTGATCGATGCCGGGGTCGGCGAGATCCGGCTGATCAATCGCAGCCCCGCCCGCGCGACATCGCTCGCGGCGGAATTCGGCGCCGCTGTCGTGCCGCTGCCCTGGGAGTCGCGGCACGATGCGCTCGCCGGCGCCGCGCTGCTCGTCAATACGACGAGCCAGGGCATGGTCGGCGAGGCAGCGCTCGATCTCGCCCTCGATCGCCTGCCGCGCGACGCGGTCGTTTCCGACATCGTCTACGTGCCGCTGGAGACGCCGCTGCTCGCGGCGGCGCGGGCGCGCGGCAATCGGACCGTCGACGGGCTCGGCATGTTGCTGCACCAGGCACGTCCGGGCTTCGCCGCCTGGTTCGGAGTAGAGCCGGAGGTAACGCCGGCGCTGCGCGAAGCAGTGCTCGCGATGATCCCCGGATGATCGTCCTCGGCCTGACCGGCTCGATCGGGATGGGCAAGAGCACGGCGGCGGCGATGCTGCGCCGGCTCGGTGTCCCGGTGCACGACGCCGATGCCGCGGTGCATCGCCTGCTGGGGCCGGGTGGCGCCGCCGTGGCGCGGGTGGCCGCAGCGTTTCCCGGCAGCGGCATCGTCGATGCCGCGACCGGACGGATGCGGATCGACCGCGCCGCGCTCGGCCGGCTCGTCTTCGCCGATCCCGAGGCGCTTAGGCGCCTCGAGGCGATCCTGCATCCGCTGGTGCGGCAGGACGAGCGGCGCTTCCGCCGGCGCATGGCGTCGAGTCACTGCCCCCTCGTCGTCCTCGACATCCCGCTACTCTTCGAGAGCGGCGGCGATCGCCGCTGCGACGCGACGCTCGTCGTGACGGCGCCGCGCCGCGTCCAGCGTGCCCGGGTGATGGCGCGGCCCGGCATGACGGAGGAACGCTTCGCCGCCATCCTCGCCAAGCAGTTGCCGGACGCCGAAAAGCGCCGCCGCGCCGATTTCGTCGTCCAGACCGGGCAGGGCCGCAACCTGACCTTGCGTCGCTTGGCCGAGATCGTCAGACTCCTGCGACGCCGCTGACGGAGAGAGTTCAATGCGCGAGATCGTCCTCGATACGGAGACCACCGGGCTCGACCCGTCGGATGGCCACCGCATCGTCGAGATCGCCTGCGTCGAGCTGTTCAATCACATGCCGACCGGCAAGTTCCTGCACAAATACTGCAATCCCGAGCGCGACATGCCGGAGGAGGCCTTCGCGGTCCACGGGCTCTCGGCCGATTTCCTCAGCGGGCACCCGACCTTCGAGATGCATGTCGATGAGTTCCTCGCCTTTGTCGCCGAAGACCGGCTGATCATCCACAATGCCGAGTTCGACCTGAAATTTCTCAATGCCGAGCTGCGCCGCATCGGACGGCCGATCCTCGCCTGCCCCTACGAGGACACGCTGACGCTGGCGCGGCGCCGCTTTCCAGGCGCGCAGGCCAGTCTCGATGCGCTATGCCGCCGCTTCGAGATCGATCTCTCGAACCGCACCAAGCACGGCGCGCATGTCGATTGCGAGCTGCTGGCCGCGGTCTATCTCGAGCTCATCGGCGGTCGCCAGCCGGGTCTCGATTTCGTCGTCGACGCGGCGCTGGCGGCGGCGACGCGGATCGCCATGGAACGGCCGCTCCGTGAAGCGCGGCCGCACGCGCCGACCGAGGCGGAGGCTGCCGCCCACGCCGCGCTGCTGGCGACGATCAAGCAGCCGCTCTGGCTCGCCGAGGGTTAGCCCGCTTTTATCCTCCCCCCTCGAGGGGGAAGGAAAAGTCGCAGCGGGCCTCGCTCCTTGGCTTATGCCGTCGTCTCGCCCGCGGCCTGTTTCGCCTGCTCGCGGCGCAGCAGCTCGACGAAGTCGATCGGGTTGATCAGCAGCGGCGGGAAGCCGCCGTCGCGGGTCGCTTCGGCGACGACGTTGCGGGCGAAGGGGAACATCAGCCGCGGCGTCTCGATCAGGATCATGCTGGGCAGCAGCTCCTGGCTCGCGTTCTTCGCGGTGACGACGGCGCCGTAGGTCAGCTGGACCATGAAAACGGTTTCGCCCTCGGCTTTCGCCTCGGCCGAGATCGTCAGCAGGACCTCGTAGAGCTCGGGCGCCAGATTGCGCGCCTTGACGTCGACGTCGAGGCTGACGTCCGGCGGGCCCTTCTGCTGGATCAGGCTCTGCGGCGCGCGGGGATTCTCGAACGACAGATCCTTGACGTATTGCGCGTTGACGATGAGCTGGACCTGCTTCGGCTCGTCCGCCGCCGCACCGTTGCCGGACGTCGCCAGGGTCGGGGTTTCGTCTTGCGCCATGGCTCGCTTCCTAGCTTCTCGGAAAGGGTTGATCGGCGCTGGGCTAGCACGGAACGTGCTGCCGCCACAACCCTGCCGGCCCCGGCCGACCTTGCCCTTTGTCGAGTCATGGCCTATCTGTGTCGATAGGCGATCATTCGGCCGCGACGACAGTTCGTCACGGCGGACGGCCGGCTCGGTTTCCGCCCCCGCCAGGGAGGTCTCGGCTCAACTAGAGAAGGCGTCGGCTCGCTTGCAGCCGGACGCGCGTGGCAGATGGGCGACGGGTTTCAGTATTTCGACATCATTCTTCTGGCGCTGGTCGCCGCCTTTCTCGTCCTGCGGCTGCGCAACGTTCTTGGCCGCCGGACGGGAACGGAGCGGCCTGCCGAACCCGTTCGTCCGCCGCTCGCCAAGCGCGATGTCGGCGGCGACAACGTCGTCAATCTGACCGAGGCGAGCGCCCGCGAGGCGGTCGCGCCGGCGGGGAAGGCGCAGGGCGACGGTCTCGCCCAGATCCGCGCCGCCGATCCGCAATTCGACCCCGCCGCCTTCCTGCAGGGTGCGAGGGGCGCGTTCCAGATGATCGTCGGCGCCTTCGCGAGCGGCGACACCGGGACGCTGCGTCCGCTGCTGAGCGACGACGTTTACGAACGCTTCGCCGAGGCGATCCGTCAGCGCGTTGCGGCCAAGGAGACTCAGGAGACGAATATCGTCTCGATCAAATCGCACGAGATCTCCGATGCCGAGCTGCAGGGGCGGACCGCCTTCATCACGGTGAAATTCGTCTCCGAGCAAATCAACATCCTGCGCGCGGCCGACGGCACCGTCATCGAAGGCGAGCCGGATCAGGTTCACGAGAAGACCGATTTCTGGACCTTCGCGCGCAATTTGCGCTCGCAGGATCCGAACTGGCTGCTGGTCGCTACCCGCAGCACCTGACGCCGACGATCTTGCGCCGTCGCATCGTGTCTCTCCTCGCGGCGCTCGCCGTCGCCGCCTGTGCGCCGAAGCCGCCGCCTCCGGATCATCTGACGCTAGCTCCGACGGGCTTCGCCCAATTGCCGGGGTGGGCCGAGGATGCGCAGGGCGAGGCCGTCGTCGCCTTGCGCCGCTCCTGCGACGCCTTCGCCAAGCTCGCCGACGATGCGGCGATCGGTCCCGGCGGCCTCGCCGGGAAGGCCGCCGACTGGCGGGCGCCTTGCGCGGCGGCCGCGCAGGTCGACCCGGCCGATGCGATGGCGGCGCGCCGCTACTTCGAGACTGCTTTCGTCCCTTTTGCCCTCGCGAACAACGACGAGCGGACCGGCCTCTTCACCGGCTACTACGAGGCCGAGCTGCATGGCTCGCGCCTGCGCGACGGCAAGTTCACGACGCCGCTGCTCAAGCGGCCGCCCGACCTCGTCATGGTCGAGCTCGGTCTCTTCCGCCCGGCCTGGCGCGGCGAGCGCATCGCCGGCCGCGTCGAAGCCGGACAGCTCAAGCCCTATGCCAGCCGCGCCGAGATCGAGCGCGGCGCCCTTGCCCAGCGCAAGCTCGAGCTGTTCTGGGTCGATGACCCGGTCGATGCCTTCTTCCTGCAGATCCAGGGTTCCGGCCGCGTCATCCTGACCGACGGCAGCGTCGTCCAGCTCGGTTACGACGGCCAGAACGGCCAGGCCTACGTGCCGATCGGCCGGCTGCTCGCCGACCGCGGCCTGCTGCCGCGCGAGGACGTCTCGATGCAGAGCATTCGCGCCTGGCTCGCCGGCCATCCCGACGATGCCGCCGCGCTGATGAACGAGAACCCGTCCTATGTGTTCTTCCGCGAGCTGCATGGCGACGGGCCGCTCGGCGCCCAAGGGGTCGTGCTGACGCCGGGGCGCAGCCTGGCGGTCGATCGCAGCTTCCTCGCGCTCGGCGTGCCGCTCTGGCTCGATGCGGCGGATCCCGCAGAGGCCCGCGGCCGCCTCCGCCGCCTGGTCATCGCGCAGGATACCGGGGGCGCGATCCGCGGCCCGGTGCGGGGCGACGTCTTCTGGGGCTATGGCGCCGCGGCGGCGGCGCGCGCGGGGACGATGAAGGATCGCGGCTCGTACTACATGCTGCTGCCGCGCGAGGTCGCCGACCGGCGGAATAAGACGTCTTGATCGCCGTTTCTTGCCACGACATCCTGGATCGAATTAAAACTTCATCGGTTCTTGAGGGAGACATTGATGCGTAAGTTAGTCGCCGTCGCCGTGCTGTCGCTGTCCTTGGCAGCGTGCCAGCAGCCGGGAACCGGCGCCGGGCCCGGCGAGATCGGCATGAACAAGACGACCGGCGGCGCGCTCGTCGGCGCCGCGGCCGGCGGCTTGGTCGGCTCGCAGTTCGGCGGCGGCGCCGGCAAGGGCGCGCTGGCCGCGCTGGGTGTTCTCGCTGGCGCCTTCGCCGGCTCGCAGGTCGGAAAATCGCTCGACGAGAACGACCTCACCTATGCCCGCCGGACGCAGCAGCAAGCCTTCGAGGCCGGGCGCTCGGGCCAGCCCGTCGCCTGGCGCAATCCCGATTCGGGCGCCAGCGGGACGATCGTCCCGCGACCGGCCTACCAGCAGCCGAGCGGCGCCTATTGCCGCGAGTTCCAGCAGAACATCACGGTCGGCGGCCGGACGCAGGAAGCCTATGGCACGGCCTGCCGTCAGCCCGACGGCAGCTGGAAGGTCGTCAATTAGCGAGCTCGCGGAGGCAAGGCCGAAACGGTTGAGAAACCTCGCAGATCGTCGGAGGGAGAACGGTCAAGCCTGTTGCTTTCACAGCCGGGCGCGACCATTCTCAGCCCTTGATTCGTCGTTCCGGATGCGCCCGCGATGCCTGAACAGCCGATCCGGGTAGGTCTCTTCGTCACCTGCCTCGTCGATCTCTTCCGCCCGACGGTCGGCTTCGCCGCGGTGAAGCTGCTGGAGGATTGCGGCTGCATCGTCGAGGTGCCGCGCGCTCAGACCTGCTGCGGCCAGCCGTCCTACAACTCCGGCGACCGCGCCGATACCAAGGCGATCGCGCGGCAGGTGATCGCCGCCTTCGCGGGTTTCGATTACGTTGTGGCCCCCTCGGGATCCTGCGCCGGGATGATCCGGTCGCATTATCCCGAGCTCTTCGCCGACGAGCCGGAGATGGCGACGCAGGTGCAGCATCTGGCGCAGCGCACCTACGAGCTCGTCTCGTTCCTGACCGACGTCATGGGCGTCACCGGCGTTGCGGCGCGGTACGACGGGATCGCGACTTACCACGACGCCTGCTCGGGCCTGCGCGAGCTCGGCGTCAAGGATCAGCCGCGCCGGCTGCTGCGCTCGGTCGCCGGGCTCAAGATCGCCGAGCTGCCAGGCGCCGAGATCTGCTGCGGCTTCGGCGGCACCTTCTGCATCAAATATCCGGCGATCTCCGACCGGATGGTCGGCGACAAGGCGACCGAGATCGTCGCCACCGGGGCCGATACGCTGCTCGCCGGCGATCTCGGCTGTCTCCTCAACATGGCGGGCAAGCTGACGCGGCGCGGCACCGCGGTCCGCGTCCGCCACGTCGCCGAGGTGCTCGCCGGCATGACGGACGAGGTCTTGCCGATCGGCGCTCCGGACGAAGCGGTGAGCTGAGATGCAACCGACCAGCCATGCCTTCAAGGCCAATGTCGACAAGGCGCTCGGCGATGCGACGCTGCAGACGGCGCTCGGTCTGGCGATGCTCGGCTTCGGGCCGAAGCGCCGTAGCGCGGTCGAGCGCCTGCCGGAGTTCGAGGCGCTGCGCGAGGAAGGGCGGCGGATCAAGAACCAGACGCTGGAGCATCTCGACTATTACCTCGAGACCTTCGAGCGCAACGTCACGCGCTGGGGCGGCAAGGTCCATTGGTGCCGGACGCCCGGCGAGGCGCGCGAGGCGGTGCTGGCGATCTGCCGCAGCGTCGATGCGAAGACCGTCACCAAGGGCAAGTCGATGATCGCCGAGGAGATCGCGCTCAACGATTTCCTCGAGGAGAACAAGATCACGCCGGTCGAGACCGATCTCGGCGAGTACATCATCCAACTCCGCCACGAGCCGCCGAGCCATCTCATCGCGCCTGCATTCCACCTGCTCAAGGAGCAGGTCGCCGACGTCTTCCGCTCGTCCCATACCGAGCTCGATCCGGCGCGCTCGCTGGTCGAGCCACGGGTGCTCTGCGACGAGGCGCGCGAGATCCTGCGCCCGAAATTCCTCGCCGCCGACGTCGGGATCACCGGCGCCAACTGCCTCGTCGCCGAGACCGGCTCCAGCATCATCGTCACCAACGAGGGCAACGGCGACCTGACGCAAACCCTGCCGAAGATCCACATCGTCCTCGCCAGCCTGGAGAAGATCGTCCCGACCCTCGAAGACGCGACGACGATCCTCCGCCTGTTGGCGCGCTCGGCGACCGGGCAGGAGTTCTCGACCTATACGACGATGTCGACGGGCCCGCGCCGCGACGGCGATCTCGACGGGCCCGAGCAGTACCACGTCATCCTGCTCGACAACGGCCGCTCGGCGATGCTCGGCACCGAGTTCCAGGACATGCTGCGCTGCATCCGCTGCGCCGCCTGCATCAACCATTGCCCGGTCTTCAGTGCGGTCGGCGGCCATGCTTATGGCTGGGTCTATCCCGGGCCGATGGGCTCGGTCCTGACGCCCAAGCTGGTCGGCGTCGCCGAGGCCGGGCATCTGCCGAATGCCTCGACCTTCTGCGGCCGCTGCGAGAGCGTCTGCCCGGTCAAGATCCCGCTGCCCAAGATGATGCGCCATTGGCGCGAGCGCGAGTTCGAGCAGAAGCTGTCGCCGGCGCCCTATCGCTTCGGCCTCTCGGCCTGGGCGTTCCTCGCGACGCGGCCGGCGCTCTACCAGGCGCTGACCGGGGTTGCGATGCGGGTGCTCGCCGCCTTCGGAAAACGCCGCGGCCATTTCCGCTCGCTGCCGCTCGCCGGCGGCTGGACCTCGGTGCGCGACATGCCGGCGCCGCAGGGCCGCAGCTTCCAGAGCCTCTGGGCCGAGCGCCAGAAGGCGAAAGCCGGACGATGAGCGGGCGCGAGGATATTCTCGGCGGCATCCGCAAGGCGCTGAAGCGGGGTCCGCTCGATGCGGCGGCGGCGGCCGTGCTCGACGCCAGACTCGCGGCGCCGGCGCGCAATTTGATTCCCGCGCGCGCGACCTCGCTCGACCATCCGGGACAGGTCGAGCTCTTCGTCGCGATGGCCGAGGAGGTCCAGACGACGGTCGACCGCGTCGCCGCCCTCGCCGATGTGCCGCAGGCGGTCGCTGCGTATCTCGCCTCGGAGAATCTGCCGGCCGATCTCGTCGCCTCGCCCGATCCGGTGCTCGATGACATTCCCTGGGCGGAGCGCCCGATGCTGCGGCTGCGCCGCGGCAAGGCCGAGGGCGGCGACAAGGTCGGGCTGACGCCGGCCTTCGCCGCGGTCGCCGAGACCGGCACGCTGATGCTGATCTCCGGTCCGCAGAACCCGACGACGATCAATTTTCTGCCCGACACGCATATCGTCGTGCTGCGCGCCGACCAAATCGTCGCGAGCTATGAGGACGGCTGGACGCTCCTGCGCCAGCGCCAGGCCGCCGCCGGCGACGCGGCGCTGCCGCGGACCGTCAATTTCATCACCGGCCCATCGCGCACCGGCGATATCGAGCAGCGCATGCAGCTCGGCGCGCATGGGCCGCGGCGGCTGCACATCGTGCTGGTCGGCGACGGCGCCGCGGAGCGCCCGGCCGGCGAGCGACCGGGATGAGGTCGCGCCATGACCGGCCCCATAACCGGAGCCGCTAAGGGCCGCCGACGTCGAGCGGCGAGCCGCGGCGAGCTCGAGCTCTGGCACGCGGCGATGCGCGACGCTCGGCCGCTGCGCCATCGCCCGCCGCGCCCGGCGGCACCCGACCCGGTCGCCGTCGCAGAGCCGGCCAGCGAGGCCCCGCTGCCGCCGCGCGCGAGGCGCAAGACGGTCGTCGCTCCCGCCCCGATTGCCCTCCCGGCGCTCGCCGACCGCAATGCCCCCGGCCTCGACCGCGCCTCGGCCGAACGGCTGAAGCGCGGCAAATATGCGATCGACGACCGGCTGGACCTGCATGGGATGACGCAGGAGGTGGCGCATCGCGCCCTCGAATCCTTCATCCTCGCGGCCACGAGACGCGGCCTGCGCTGCGTCATCGTCATCACCGGCAAAGGGCTGCGCGGCATCGCCGAGGGTGCGGCCGATCTCGGCATTTTGCGCAATGCCGTGCCGCGCTGGCTCAACGAGAGCAATCTGCGCGGCAAGATCCTGGCCTTCACCACGGCACAACCGCGCGACGGCGGCGGCGGCGCGCTCTACGTCCTGCTGCGCCGCGCCCGATGACGCCGTTCGGCGAGAAGCTGCGGTTGCTGCGCGCCGAGCGCGGCATCACGCTGAAGGCGATGGCGGCGCAGCTTGGATTGTCGCCAGCCTATCTCTCGGCGCTGGAGCACGGGCGGCGGGGCCGGCCGACGCATGCGCTGGTCGTCGCGGTCTGTGCCCAGCTCAACATCATCTGGGACGACGCCGACGAGCTCATCCGCCTGGCGCGGCTGTCGCATCCGCGCATCACCGTCGACACCGCGGGGCTGTCGCCGATCGCGACCGAGCTCGCCAACCTCCTTTCCGAGCGCATCCGCAAGCTGCCGCCGCCGACCATCGACCGCCTGCTAGAAATCCTCAAGGCGGAGCCGGCGCCGCAGAGCCGCCGGCGCCGGAAATCGGGCGTAACCGCTTCTTAAGCTTTCCCGGCGACGCTTCGATTCGGGCAGTCTGCCCGAGGATTCGCGATGGACGAGTTCGAGATCACCGACGACGAGCTGAGCCAGGCCGATCTGTCGCATCTGCGCGTCGCCGAAATGACCGACGCACAAAAGGCGGAGCTACGCCGCCGCTATTTTGAATTCGTCCGCGTTGCCGCCAAGGCGCCGCCGAAAGCCGCAACGCCGGCGCGCCGTCCCCCCGGCACCGCGAAGTGGATACCGGGCGCGAAACCGCGCTCCTGAGCTACGGCCTCTCCCTTCGTCTTTCCCTCCCCCCCTTGAGGGGACCCCTCAAGGGGGGGAGGAAAACATCCGGCACGTCCGCCCACTCAATCGTGCCGGCCGAGCTTCGCCGTCTGCGTCGTGATCGAATATTCGCGCTGCTTGCGCTCTTCCTCGGGCGACCAGGTCTTCAGCACCGAGCGGTCGGGCAGCGTCGTGTCCTGGCCCTTCACCGGGTTGGCGACCGCCTCCTCGAGCGTGTGCGCCCAGATCCATTCCTCCGGCGGCCGACCGAAGCCGCTGCTGCCGAGCTGGTCGAGGCCCCAGAAGATCTCCAGCCGGTGACCGTCGGGATCGCGGAACTCGACGGCGATCTGCGCCCCGGCGCGACGGCGTCCCTCGAAGTCGATCGGCACCTCGTGCTTCTTGAGATGCTCGCGGGCGCGGAACACCTCGTCGAGCGTCGCGACCTCGAAGGCCATGTGGTTGAGCTCGATCGCCCGCGATTCCTCCGGGAGCGAGCCGACCAGCGCGACCCCATGGTGGTCGTGGTTGAAGCGCAGGAAGACCATGCCGCCCGGCGCGATGTCCGGCGTATAGACGTCCGAGACGCGGAAGCCGAGGACCTCGGTATAGAATCGCGTCGAGGCCTCGAGGTCGCGGCAATTGAGCACGACATGGCCGATCTTGGTGATGTTGAACGGCGTCCCGTGCGGCCGGGTCATCGCCTTGATGCGTGCGGGATCGACGATCTGGTCGCTCATGATGCTCCTGCCCTTTCCAGTCGCTCTGATTGATGCCGACCTTAGCGGGAATAGAAGAGCCGCGCGAGCCCTTGGTCCGTCATTGCGATGAGCGCAGCGAAGAAGCAACCCAGGAGCGGTGGCACCGTGATCCCTGGGTTGCTTCGCCTGCGGCTCGCGATGACGGGGAGAGTGGAGGACCCGGTTACAAAATGAACTTCGAGAGATCGGCGTTCTGCGCCAGGTTGGAGACGTGCTCGCGGACGTAGTCGCGGTCGATCGTCATCGTCGTGCCCTCGCTCTGGTCCGAGGCGGTGAAGCTGATCTCCTCGAGCAACCGCTCCAGCACGGTGTGGAGGCGGCGGGCGCCGATGTTCTCGACGGTGGCGTTGATCTGCTCGGCGAGGCTGGCGATCTCGTCGATTGCCTCCTCCGCGAAATCGAGGGTGACGCCTTCAGTCGCCAACAGGGCTTTGTATTGCTTGATCAGCGAGGCCTCCGGCTCGATCAGGATGCGCTTCAGATCCTCGCGGGTCAGCGCCTTGAGCTCGACGCGGATCGGCAGGCGGCCCTGCAGCTCGGGCAGCAGATCCGAGGGCTTGGCGAGGTGGAAGGCGCCCGAGGCGATGAACAGGATATGGTCGGTCTTGACCGCGCCGTGCTTGGTCGCGACCGTCGTTCCCTCGATCAGCGGCAGCAGGTCGCGCTGCACCCCCTCGCGGCTGACGTCGGCGCCGACGCGCTCGCTGCGCGCCGTGATCTTGTCGATCTCGTCGAGGAAGACGATGCCGTTCTGCTCGACGGCGCGGACCGCCTCCTGGACGACCTTCTCGTTGTCGAGCAGCTTGTCGCTCTCCTCCGCCAAAAGGACGCCGTAGCTCTCCGCGACCGTCATGCGCTTGGCCTTGCTGCGGTTGCCGAAGGCCTTGCCGAACATCTCTCCGAGATTCATCATTCCGACCTGCGCCCCGGGCATGCCGGGGATCTCGAAGGTCGGCATCCCGGCAGCGGCGCTTTCCTGCACCTGGATCTCGATCTCCTTGTCGGCGAGCTGGCCCTCGCGCAGCATCTTGCGGAATTTCTGCCGCGTGTCGCCGCTGGCATTGGTGCCGACCAACGCGTCGAGGACGCGCTCCTCGGCGAGCAGCTCGGCCTTGGGCACGACCTCCTTGCGCAGCCGGTCGCGGGTCATCGCGATGGCGATCTCGACGAGGTCGCGGACGATCTGCTCGACGTCGCGACCGACGTAGCCGACCTCGGTGAACTTGGTCGCTTCGACCTTGAGAAAAGGGGCCTGTGCCAGGCGGGCCAGGCGGCGCGCGATCTCGGTCTTGCCGACGCCGGTCGGGCCGATCATCAGGATGTTTTTCGGCTGGACCTCCTCGCGCAGCTCCTCCGGCAGCTGCTGGCGCCGCCAGCGGTTGCGCAGGGCGATTGCGACGGCGCGCTTGGCGTCGTTCTGGCCGACGATGAAGCGGTCGAGCTCGGAGACGATTTCACGTGGGGAGAATGAGGATTTCATGAATAGTCAGCTGGCGATTCAGGTTGCGGGTGCAGCGTCGAGCATCTCGAACGTGACCTTGTCGTTGGTGTAGACGCAAATGCTGGCGGCGATCGCCATCGCCTTGCGGGCGATCGTCTCGGCGTCCAGCCCTTCGATGTCCATCAGGGCACGAGCGGCTGCGAGCGCGTAGCTGCCGCCCGAGCCGATACCGATGACGCCGTCCTCGGGCTCGAGGACGTCGCCGGTGCCGGAGAGAATCAGCGAGGCCCTGGCATCGGCGACCGCCATCATCGCCTCGAGACGGCGGAGATAGCGGTCGGTGCGCCAGTCCTTGGCGAGCTCGACGCAGGCGCGCGTCAGCTGGCCGGGATGCTGCTCGAGCTTCCCCTCCAGCCGCTCGAACAGCGCGAAAGCGTCGGCGGTCGCTCCTGCAAAACCCGCGATCACCGTGCCGCCGCCGAGGCGGCGCAGCTTGCGGGCGTTGGACTTGACGATGGTCTGGCCCATCGAGACCTGGCCGTCGCCGGCGATGATCACCTTGCCGGCCTTGCGCAGGCACAGGATGGTCGTGCCGTGCCAGGCCGGGTTCTTATCGTCTGTCATGAACACCTTGTCGTGCGAGGGATGTCCCTCTCATAGCCGGCAGGGCGCCGGGCCGCAATGGATGTGGGCTTGCCACAGGCGGCGATCAAGCGGGGCCCGATGATGCCGCGGCGGCTCGGGAACTGCGACTGCGGCCAGCGCCTCACCCTTTAGGTGTAGACTTGCGGCGGAATGATCGATTTCGACAACAAAACCGACCCAGGTAAGGAACCCCCGGCGCTGCGGCCCCGTTCTGGACGCGGCTGTCGGGATCGTGCCGACGCTCCCGCCGCCTAGGGTGATCTTCTTGTCCGTCGCCGACCGCCTTCTCAATCACACCGTGACCTCCGAGCAGCGAAGCAACGTTACCGGCAAGACGTATTTCGTCCCGCTCACCTCGCTGCGCGGCATCGCGGCGGTGCTCGTCGTCCTCTTCCACGCTCAGATCTTCGGGCTCGCGCCCTATTTCGCGAGCGCGACGATGCTGCCGGTGAAGGGCTATCTCTGGGTCGATTTCTTCTTCATGCTCAGCGGCTTCGTCATTGCCCATTCCTATGGCCAGCGGTTCGTCGCCGGCGTCTCGTGGCGCGATCTCGGCGACTACCTGACGGCGCGTTTCGCGCGGATCTACCCGCTTCACCTCGTAATGCTGGTGGCGTTCCTCGCGATCGAGCTGGCGCGGCCGGCGATCTTCGGCGACGTCTATCCTGCGGCGAACCGGGCCGGCGGGTTCGGGCCGGTCGATTTCACGACGCCGAGCTTCTTCGGCCATCTCTTCCTGGTGCAGGCATGGCCGCTCCACGCGCATACGTCGTGGAACGCGCCCGCCTGGTCGATCAGCTGCGAGGCGGCGGTCTATTTCGTCTTCCCGGTGCTGTTCCTGGCCCTGGCGCGACGCGCCCGTAGCGCGCTCTATCTCGCCGGGCTGCTCGCCTTGGCGACCCTCGGCGTGCTCTACGGCATCGCCCAGCCGCACAGTCTCGATGCCGGCTACAACATCGTGCGCTGCGCCGCAGAGTTCACCATCGGGGTCTGTCTCTATCGGCTCTATGCCGAGCATCACCTGTCGGCGTTCCTGGCGCGCGACGTCGTAGCATGGACGGTGGCGGCGCTGCTCCTCCTGTCGCTGCATCTCGGCCTCCCTGATCTGCTGGTCGTCGCCGAGCTCGCCCTGATGTTGCTCGTCGCAGTCGTCAACCGCGGCTTCTTCGCGGCGGCGCTCGAGACGCGTCTGCCAGAATTCCTCGGGCGGATCTCGTATTCCATCTACATGGTGCATTTTCCGGTCTTCTTCGTCGCCGCGCTGGCGGCCCGGGCGGTCGGCGGCCCGCAGGCGCTGCTCGGCCAGAGCCCGGCAGTCCGCGTCGTGTTCTTCGGGGCCGCCCTCGCTGCCGTGATCGCCCTCTCGACCCTGACCTACAACGCGATCGAGGTTCCGTGCCGCAAGGCGATCATGGCGCGGCACCGGCGCCGCCTCGCTCCGCCAAACGGCGGCGGCGGACTCGTTCTCTCGGCCGACACGGACTAGCCGCCTTCCGGCATGAATCTGGCATCCTGGCGACGATCTTGTTACAACTCCGCCGCCGCCCCAACTGTCAGCGGCAAGGAGATCCCCCGTGTCCGACCAGACCCGGCGTCAGGCAAGCATCGACCGCAACACGAAGGAAACCCGCATCAGCGGCACCGTCGACCTTGATGGGACCGGTGCCTATGACGTCGCGACCGGCATCGGCTTCCTCGATCACATGCTGGAGCAGTTGTCGCGGCACAGCCTGATCGACCTGACGCTGCGCGCCGCCGGCGATCTCCACATCGACTTCCATCACACCACCGAGGACACCGGCTACGTCGTCGGCGAGGCCGTCGCCAAGGCGCTCGGCGAACGCCGCGGCATCACCCGCTACGGCCATGCCGTGATCCCGATGGACGAGACGCTGACCCGCGTGACGATCGACGTCTCGAACCGGCCCTACCTGGTCTGGAAGGTCGCGTTCACCCGGCCGAAGCTGGGCGAGATGGATACCGAGCTCTTTAAGGAGTGGTTCCAGGCCTTCGCCCTCTCGGCCGGCGTCACGCTGCACATCGAGAACCTCTACGGCGAGAACAACCACCACATCGTCGAGAGCTGCTTCAAGGGGCTGGCGCGCGCCCTTCGCGAGGCGGTGACGATCGATCCGCGCCGCGCCGGCGAGGTGCCGTCGACGAAAGGCACGCTGAGCGGCTCGCTGTCGTGAAGACGGTCCTGATCGATTACGGCTCCGGCAATCTCCGGTCGGCCGCCAAGGCATTCGAGCGGGCGGCGCTGGAAAGCGATGTCGCGACAAGCATTACCATCTCGAGCGACGCTGCCGAAGTGCGCGGCGCGGACCGCATTGTGCTGCCCGGCGTCGGCGCCTTCGCCGATTGCCGGCGCGGCCTCGCCGATCTGCCGGGGATGGAGGAGGCGCTCGAGGCGACGGTGCGGCGGCGCGGCCGGCCGTTCCTCGGCATCTGCGTCGGCATGCAGCTGATGGCGGACCGCGGCCGCGAGTTCACCGTCACCGAGGGCCTCGGTTGGCTCCGCGGCGAGGTCGTCGCGATCACGCCCAGCGATCCGGCGCTCAAGATCCCGCATATGGGGTGGAACGAGCTCGACCGCCGCGCCGAGCATCCCGTGCTCGCCGGCATCGGCGAAGGGACGCACGCCTATTTCGTCCATTCCTATCGGATCGCCTGCGAGGCGCGGGGCGACGTGCTGGCTACGGTCGATTACGGCGGCGAGATCGCCGCCGTCGTCGGCCGCGACAATGTGATCGGCACGCAATTCCATCCCGAGAAGAGCCAGAAAGCCGGGCTCGCGCTCATCGCCAACTTTCTGCGGTGGCGGCCGTGAGCGGCGACGAGAAGCCAGTGCGCGTCGCGGTCGAGCTGCTCGAGAGCTTCGCCGGGACCGACCTCGAGGATCTCTGCGAGGCGACGGAGGCGGCGATCACCGACGGCGGCGGTTTCGGCTGGATCACGCCGCCGCGCCGCGACATTCTCGAGAAATACTGGCAGGGCGTGATGCTCGTGCCGGGGCGCAGCCTGCTCGTCGGCCGCATCGACG
>JAQGID010000147.1 GCA_028291405.1 Rhodospirillales bacterium
GGCCGCAAGATCCCGATCCGCGTCAAGGTGATCGTCAAGGGCGAGGAGATGACGATCGACCTCTCCGAGGTCTCGAAGCAGGTCCGCGGCTTCTACAATTCCGGCTCGACGACCGGCTATGCTTGCTGCCAGGTCGCGTATAAATGCATCACCTCGCCGACGGACTATCCGATCAACGAAGGCAGCTTCCGCTCGCTGAAGGTGATCCTGACGCCGGGCACCATCGTCAGCGCGGTGAAACCGGCGGCGATGCGCTGGTGGATGACCTTCCCGATGACGATCGTCGACACGATCTTCAAGGCGCTGCATCAGGCGATCCCCGACCGCACGATCGCCGGTCATCACGCCGATCTGCTGATCGGCGCGATGCACGGCATCTCGCAGACCGACGGGCGGCTGTTCCTCGCCATGGCGGGACCGATGGGCGGTGGCTGGGGCGCCAAGATGACCGAGGACGGCATGAGCGCCACCGTCTGCCTCAACGATGGCGACACCCACAACAGCCCGGTCGAGCAGGTCGAATCGAAATACCCCATCCTGTTCGAGCACCATGCGCTGCGCCAGGATTCCGGCGGTCCGGGCCGCTGGCGCGGCGGGCTCGGCAGCGAGCAGAAGATCCAGGCGCGCTCGCCGCTCACCCTCAACGTCCAGGTCGACCGCGTCCATTGCGCGCCCTGGGGCCTCGCCGGCGGCAAGGACGGCAAGGGCAACCGCGTCGCGCTGCGGCTCGGCGGCAAGGAAGTCAACGAGCTGCCGAACGCCAAGGTCCTGACCCAGCGGCTGATGCCGGGCGACGCCTTCACCCTCAGCGCCGGCGGCGGCGGCGGCTTCGGTCCGCCGACCGACCGCGAGCCCGAGCGCGTCGCCCATGACATCGCGCAGGGTTATGTCAGCCGCGAGGTCGCGCGCGACGTCTACCGCGTCGCGCTGACCCCCGCCGGAACGGTCGACACCGCGGCGACGCAGCGCCTGCGGGAGGAGGCGACGGAGGAAGCGGCGGAATAGATCCGCATGCAAGCCGAGCGAAAAAGCTCGGGATTGGGAGGAACGGATGAAGAAGGACGGATCGCGGCGCCAGTTTCTCGCCGCCCTCGGCGCCCTCGCGGCCAGCGGCGCCATCCCGGTCGGAGGTGCGTTGGCGCAGGCGGCAACAGGCGGCGGCAAGTCGAACCGCATCGACGTCCACCATCACATCATCCCGCCGCCCTATGTCGCGGCGCAGCGCGACCGCATCCTCGCAGGGGCGGACATTCCCGACCCGGCGTCGATCCTGGTCTGGACGCCGCAGCGCGCCGTTGAGGAGATGGACAAGACCGGCGTCGCCACCGCGATGACGTCGATCTCGACGCCCGGCATCTGGTTCGGTGACCCCGCGGCGGCGCGAAAGCTGTCGCGCGATTGCAACGACTACGCGGCGCAGATGGGCCGCGACCATCCCGGCAGGTTCGGCCTCTTCGGCTGCCTGCCGTTGCCTGACATCGACGGCAGCCTACGCGAGATCGAATACGCGCTCGACACGCTCAAGGCGGACGGCATCGGGATGTTCACCAGCTACGGTGACAAATGGCCGGGCGATCCCAAATTCGCGCCGGTTTTCGACGAGCTCAACCGGCGCAAGGCGGTCGTTTATTTTCACCCGACCGGGGCCGATTGCTGCAGCAATCTGATGCCGGGAATCCCGGCCTCGGCCGTCGAGTACCTGTTCGACACGACGCGGGCGATCATGAGCCTCCTCTACAACGGGACCTTCGCGCGCTGCCGCGACATCAAGTTCATCTTCTCGCATGCCGGCGGCACGATGCCGGTGCTGGCGAACCGCATCGACGGATTCTTCGGCCGCCACAAGGAGGTGGCCGACCACGTCCCGAACGGCGCCAGGGTCGAGCTGACGAAGCTGCATTTCGACATCGCCAGCCAGGTCAACCCCTCGGCGATGGCGGCTCTGCTCAACCTCGTGCCGATCACGCAGATCCTCTTCGGCAGCGACTATCCCTACGTACCGATTCCGGCGACCGCCTTCTCCTTAGACAAATACGGCCTTCCCGCCGCCGACATGCAGGCGATCAACCGCGACAACGCGCTGCGCCTGTTCCCGCGCCTCAAGACTTGAGCGAGGCGCCGCAGGAGATCGTCGCGCGTCTCGACGCCGCGAGCCGGCGCGTTGCGACGCCATGCGGCGACGGGATGATGGTCTGGCGTTCGTGGGGCGACGGCGCGCCGCTGGTGCTGCTGCATGGCGGCTACGGCTCGTGGACGCATTGGCTGCGCAACATCGAGGCGCTGGCGAGGCACTGGACGGTGATCGCGCCGGATCTTCCCGGCCTCGGCGATTCCGCCTCTCCGCCCGAGCCGATCTCGCCCGAGAGCCTCGCGGACATCGTCGGCGCCGGACTGGCAACGGTGCTCCAAGGGCGCGGCCCGGCAAATCTCGTCGGCTTCTCGTTCGGCGGGCTGCTGAGCGGCCATGTCGCGGCGCGTCACGCAGCGCTGGTCAGGTCGCTGACGCTCGTCGGCCCCGGCGGCCTGGGCCCGCCGCGCGCGCCCGTGACGCAACTCAAGCGCACAGCCAACGGGATCACGCGCGAGGCGTTCGCCGAGGTGCAGCGCAACAATCTCGCGATCCTGATGCTCGCCGATCCGGCGAAGATCGATGCGCTCGCGGTGCATCTGCAGATCGAGAACGTGACGCGCGGACGCGTCCGCAGCCCGCCGATGGGCCGCACCGACTCTCTGCGCCGCGTCCTGCCGGCGATACGCTGCCGCGTCGACGCGATCTGGGGCGAAAAGGACGTTACCCTGGGGCCGAACATCGAGCAGCGCCGCGCGCTCCTCCGAGAGGCGCATCCCGACGCACGGATCGCCACGATCCCAGGTGCCGGCCACTGGGTGCAATACGAGGCCGCCGAGGCGTTCAACACGCTGCTGGCCGCGTGGCTCCAGAGCGATGGTTGACCGGGCCCGACCGCGTTGATACCACAGTCATGGGCGACGGAATTGCCCACTGCGCACGGGGTGCGATCCTTGCCTGCAACGAGACTGAAGATCGCCGCGCCTCAACCGGGCGGGCTGCGCGAGCGGAACAAGGCGGACAAGCTGCAGAAGATCCGCGCCGCCGCGCGCGAGCTGTTCATCGAGAACGGCTATGAAAACACGACCGTACGCGAGATCGCACAGCGCGCCGGCGTCGGCCTCGGAACGCTGTTCGCCTATGCGGCTGACAAGCGCGACCTCCTGTTCCTGATCTTCAACGACGAGCTGGAGGCGGTGACCGCCAGCGCCTTCCAGGCCGCCAAGCCGGAGCTCGGCTTCCTCGACCAGCTCACCGCGGTCTTCCGCAAGAATTACGAATTCTTCGGCCGCCAGCCCGCCCTCTCCCGCTTCATGCTGCGCGAGCTGACCTTCTACGTCGCAGCGCCGGAGACCAACCGGTTTCACGCGATCCGCGAGCGGCTGCAAAGCGATCTCGCCGTGCTCGTCGCGCAGGCGAAGGCGGAGAAGCGGCTGCTGACGACGGCCGACCCGGCGCTCGTCGCGCGCGTGCTCGCCTCCGCCTATGCAATCGAGATCCGCCGCTGGGTCGGCGACGACAAGCCGAACCTCGCCCGCGGCATCGCTGCGCTGCGCGAGGTGCTGCAGTTGCTGATCACCGGGCTCGAACCGGTCGCGCGGGTGTTCTGAAACTGAACCCGCCGGGCCTTGTTATGTGACCGGCGTCACCACCTCATTATTCGTCATTGGCATTTGAGGAGAAAACCATGTCGCGCAATCGCGGTCTCGTCTATCTCGGTCCCGGCAAGGTCGAGGTCCAGGATATCGACGATCCCAAGTTCGCCAACCCCGCCGGCAAGAAAATCGAGCACGGGGTCATCCTCAAGGTTATCTCGACGAATATCTGCGGTTCGGACCAGCACATGGTGCGCGGCCGCACGACGGCGCCGGCCGGACTCGTCCTCGGCCACGAGATCACCGGCGAGGTAATCGAGAAGGGGTCGGACGTCGAGCTGTTCGAGATCGGCGACATCGTCTCGGTGCCGTTCAACGTCGCCTGCGGCCGCTGCCGTACCTGCAAGTCCGGCGACACTGGCGTCTGCCTGCACGTCAACCCGGCGCGCGCCGGCGGCGCCTATGGCTACGTCGACATGGGCGGCTGGATCGGCGGCCAGGCGAAATACGTCATGGTGCCCTATGCCGACTTCAACCTGCTGAAGTTCCCGGACCGTGATCAGGCAATGTCGAAGATCCGCGACCTGACAATGCTGTCGGACATCCTGCCGACAGGCTTCCACGGCGCGGTCAAGGCGGGTGTCGGGGTCGGCTCGGTGGTCTATGTCGCGGGCGCCGGCCCGGTCGGCATGGCGGCGGCGGCCTCGGCGCAGATTCTCGGCGCCGCGATCGTCATGGTCGGCGACTTCAACAAGGACCGCCTGGCGCATGCCAGCGAGATGGGTTTCGCCGCCATCGACCTCGGCAAGCACGACCGGCTCGGTGAGATGATCGCCGAGGTCACCGGCTCCCCGGAGGTCGACGGCGCGATCGACGCCGTCGGCTTCGAGGCGCGCGGTCACAGCGGCGGCGAGCAACCGGCCATCGTGCTGAATCAGATGATGGAGATCACCCGCGCCGCAGGCTCGATCGGCATCCCCGGCCTCTACGTCACGGAAGACCCAGGCGCCGTCGACGCCGCGGCGAAGCAAGGGAGTCTAAGTCTCCGCCTGGGCCTCGGCTGGGCCAAGGCACAGTCCTTCCACACCGGGCAGACTCCGGTCGTCCGGTACAATCGCCAGCTGATGATGGCGATCCTTCACGACCGGCTGAACATTGCGAAGATCGTAAACGCCACGGTGATTTCGCTCGAGGAGGCGCCGAAAGGCTACGAGAACTTCGACAAGGGCGCCGCGGCGAAGTTCGTCCTCGACCCGCACGGCATGCTCGCCAAGGCGGCGTAGGGACAAACCGAGCTTCCGTTGACCCACCCTCTCGTCATCCCGGCCTTCGCCGGGATGACGAGAGGGTGGGGTGGGCGTGCGAGCGCGTTGCGACGCGACGCTAGTCGGCCCATTGCCTGTGAATGTCGTGAATGAGCTTGTTCCAGAAGACTCCGAGCTCGAAGTGCAGGTCAGCGGCTTCCGTAATACCGTCCGCGGCCAAGGTCGGCTCGCTCGCCGAGGACAAGTCGGTGGAACTGGTCGAGACGAGCTCCGCCTCGCCCCGGTCGATGCAGATGAATGGGATGCGAAGGACCGGCATCGAAGCATCGTGCGAATCAAATGCATACGCTTCGCCGCCGCCGTTGGAGCCGATCAGGAAAATGCCTGGGACATATTGGGCGAGTCCGTATGCGTGATTGAGGTGGATCAGATCTTCGGCCTTCCAGAGCACGATATAGATCTCGCCAGCGAAGCCCTCAAATCCATCATGATCGCGCAGGAACTGGACATACTCCGGCGGCAACGGACGTCGCAGCAAGGCGGTGATCTCATCGATCACCCCTTCGAAAGTCGCAGCATCGGACGGTCCGTCTGTTGCGTTTCCGTCGACCATCGCTCTGAATCCCGACATCGTGAGCGGCATTCATCCGCTGCCTTCACGATCCTGGAAAGCTTCATCGGCCGTGTCAACGCACGACGCGGCGCCTTACCGGTTCGTCATCCCGACGAAAGCCGGGATCCATTCGTCAGGAAACGCGATGTCTGCACGATGGAACCCGACGTTCCGCCGGGATGACGACCGCGGGTGGGCTTGTAGACTGCGAAAGTCCCCTCACCCGTCCTTCTTCGGTCGCACTGCGCGCGCCGCGAAGAAGGCCGCGATCGCCTCCTTGTGCTCGGCGTTGTGATGCGCCAGGGCCTGCAGCCCGGCGGCCATGTCGAGGAGGCTGGGCAGCGACGAATGCTGGCCTTCGCGAATCAGGCGCTTGGTCCATCGCACCGCCTGCGGCGGGTTGACGGCGATCCGGCCGGCGAGCACACGCGCCTCGTCCATCAGCGCCTCGGGTGCGACGACGCGCGACACCAGCCCATAGGCGAGCGCCGTCGCGGCGTCGATCGCGTCGCCGGTGAAGGCCATCTCGCTGGCGCGCGAGATGCCGATGATGCGCGGCAGGTACCAGGCGCCGCCGTCGCCGGCGATGATGCCGAGCTTGACGAAGCTCTCGGCGAAGATCGCTGTGGTCGAGGCGATGCGGATGTCGCACATGCAGGCGAGGTCGCAGCCGGCGCCGATCGCGGCGCCGTTGACCGCGGCGATGATCGGCGCCTCGAGCCGCGACAGCGCCAGCGGGATGCGCTGGATGCCCTTGCGGTACTTGTCCTGGATCTCCGCCGGGGTGCCGCCGAAGATGCCGCCGCCGTCGCGCATCTCGTTGATGTTGCCGCCGGCCGAGAAGCCGGGACCGGCGCCGGTCAGGATGACGCAGCGTATCGACGGGTCGGCATTGATGGCGGCGCAATGCGTCTCGAAGGCGGCGAATAGCGCCTCGCCCGACAAGGCGTTGCGCGTCTCCGGCAGGTTCAGCGTCAGCGTGACGATCGCGCCGTCACGCTCCCAGAGCAGCGGATCCGTCACAGGCCGAGGACCCGTTCGGCATTGCCGTGGAAGATCTTCTCCATGACCGAGTCGGCATAGCCGAGCTCCTGCCATTCCTGGAAAATCCGCTTGTAGGGCAGGCTCGGGTAGTCGCTGCCGAACATCACCTTGTCCTGCAGCCGCGAGCGGGCGTCGCGCTTCAGCGAGTCCGGGAAATATTTCGGCGCCCAGCCGGACAGCTCCCAGAAGACGTTGCCCTTGTGGAGGGCGACCGCCGTCATCTCCTCGACCCAGGGCCAGCCGGGGTGCGCCGCGATGATCGTCAGGTCCGGAAAATCGGCGGCAAGCTCGTCGATCGCCGCCGGGTGGGCGTGGCGGATTTTCGAGCCGAGGCCGCCGCGCAGCCCGGCGCCCATGCCGGTCGTCCCGACGTCGATCATCACCGGCGCCTTCAGCGCCGAGATCGTCTCCCACAGCGGGTAGAGGCGGCGGTCGTCGACCGCGAAGCGGCCCATGATCGGGTGGAAGTGGAACCCCAGCATGTGGAGATCCTCGATCGCCGTCTTGGCCTGGCGGATCGCGACCTCGCCCTTGAACGGGTCGACTGCCGCCCAGGCCTGGATGACGACGTCCTTATGTCGGTCGCGCATGCCGGCGACGTATTCGTTGGTGCAGGGCGGCGTCGCCACCGCCGTCTCGATGTCGAAGGCGACGAGACAGGCCTCGACGCCGGCCTCCTTGAACTCGGCGATGACGTCTTCTTCCTTCTTCGCCGTCCACGGACGGTTCCAATAGGTCGCCAGCGCCTCGACGAACGGGCCCTGCGCGTCGATCCAGGGCTGGGTGTTGGTGTAGCAGTGGAGATCGATCGTTCGCATGGGCTCAACCCTTCTTCTTCGCGGCGCGGGCGGCGCGCGCCGCCGCGGCCATCGCCGGGACCTTGGGGCTGATCGTCTCGACCAGCACCTTCTTCGAGACCTTGCCGAAGGTCGAGACCGGGAACTCGTCCATGATCTCGAGATATTCCGGCACTTTATTGCGCGCGATCTCCTTGGCGAGCAGGAAGTCCGACAGCTCGTCGAAGGCGAGCGACGCGCCGCGGTTGAGGATGACGCAGGCGCACATCTTCTCGCCGAGGTCCGGGTCCGGCACCGCGATACAGGCGACGTTCTGCACCGCGGGGTGCGACAGGATGAGGTTCTCGATCTCCTCGGCGCTGATCTTCTCGCCGCCGCGGTTGACGAGGTCCTTCTTGCGGCCCTCGACCATGTAGTTGCCCGAGGGGTGCTGCCGCATCAGATCGCCCGAGCGGTAGAACCCGTCCGAGGTGAAGGCGCGCTTGTTGTACTCCGGCACGCCGAAATAGCCGCGCAGCGTATAGGGGCCGCGGCAGCACATCTCGCCGGTCTCGCCCGGCGTCACGATCCGGTCTTCCTCGTCGACGATGCGGACCTCGTCCTCGGGGCAGACCGGGCGGCCGACCGTCTCCAGCCTTACGTCCTCGGGATCGTCGATGCGGACGAACATCAGCACGCCCTCGGCCATGCCGAAATTCTCCTGGACGAAGACCGAGGGAATCAGCGCCTTGGTCTTCAGCCGGACCTCGGGCTGCAGGCGCTGCCCGCCGCTCTGGATCATGCGCAGCGAGGAGAGATCGTAGTTGCCGATGTTGGAATCGTTGATCCAGCGGATGAGCAGCGCCGGCACGACGTGGATATGCGTCACCTTGTGCTTCTGCACCAGGGCGAAGATGTTCTCCGGCGAGGTGTCGGTGTCGAGCACCACCGTCGCGCCCTTGAGCAGGAACCCCTGCAGCCCGGGACAGGCGAGCGGCAGATTGTGCGAGATCGGCAGGACGTCGAGCAGGACGGAATCGTCGTAGATCTCGGTGCAGCTGCCGGCGAGCTTCGAGTTCAGCACATAGTCGTTGTGCGTCCGCGGAATAAGCTTCGGAATGCCGGTCGTGCCGCCCGACAGCAGGAACAGCGCCGGATCGGTCGGATCGATCTTGATCGATCGCAGCCCGTCGGGCGAGCGCTTGCTGCGGCGGGCGATGAGATCGGCCAGTGACAGGAAGCCGTCGGCCGCGTCGCCCAGCACGATCCCATGCACGAGCGACGGATGCTCGGCCTGGATGCGCTTGATCATCGCGCTGAAGTCGAAGTCGCGCTGGCGGTCCGGCGTCACCGAGGCGACGGCGCCGGAGAGCTCGGCGAACTGGTTGACCTCGAGGAAGCGGTGCGACGGCAGGGCCATCACCGGCACGGCGCCGATCTTCTGCAGCGCCAGATAGAGATAGGCGAACTCGACCCGGTTGGGGATCTGGACGATGATGCGGTCGAGCGGTTTCAGCCCGAGATCGAGGAGGTTGAGCGCGAGCTGCGTCGCGCGCTCCTCGAGCTCGGCGTAGGTGACCTTCTCGTCGTGATCGATGACCGCAATCCGGTCGGCATATTTCGCGCAGAGCTCGGTGAAGACGCTGCGCAGCGAGCGATCCTCCCACAGACCCTTCGCGCGATAGTGCGCCGCGAACTCGGGGGGAAAGGGAACGACACCTTCGAGCATAGTTTGTGCCCCTTCCCTATCAGGTGACGCTGGTGAAGCCGCCGTCGACGACGACGATCTGGCCGGTGACGAAGTGGTTGTTCTCGATCAGCGCCAGCATGCTCTCGGCGACGTCCTCGGCGGTGCAGCAGCGGCCCAATGGCGTCTGCTTGGCGCGGCGCTCCATCAGCTTGTCGTAGTTGTCGCCGAGCATGCGGATCATCCAGTCGCCTTCCATCCAGCCCGGCGCCACCGCGTTGACGCGGATCTTGGGCCCGAGCGCGCCGGCGAGGAGCTTGGTCAGGCTGACGACCGCGGCCTTGCTGGCGGCATAGGGCAAGGGCTGCGGGCCGGGGCGCAATCCGACGATGCTCGCGGTATTGATGACCGAGGGCTTCTCCGCCTCTTTCAGCAACGGCACGGCAGCGCGCGTCACCTGGAAGACGCTGCGGCAGTTGACGTTGAAGACGCGGTCCCAATCGTCGAGCGACAGCCCTTCGAGGTCTTTGGGCGGGACTGCGACCGTCGTGCCGGCATTGTTGACCAGCACGTCGAGCCGGCCGAACTTGTCCTTGATCGCCGCCAGCATGGCACGAACGCCCGCCTCGTCGCTGACGTCGGCACGGTAGAGCAGCGTCGTCGCGCCGAGCGCCTCGGCCTGCGCGGCGGTCTCCTTGGCGGCATCCTCGCTGCGGCTGTAATTGATGGCGACGTCGAAGCCGGCCTTGGCCAGCGCGACGGCTACGGCGCGGCCGATGCCGGTCGCCGCGCCCGTCACCAGCGCGACACGTCTGGACTCGCCCATCGAAATTCCTCCCTCTCAAATTCGAACGTGTTCTAAATAAAACACGTTCGAAAATTATGCAAGCCGACTCAGCCGAGCTCGACGATCTTTTCCGGAAATTTGTGGATCCGCTCGAGCGGGCCGTTCTCGCCGATGATGTAATTATCGCAGATCCAGTTGAACGTCCGCTCCATGACATAGGTCGGATGGACGACGATGTTCATGTCCTTCTGGATCTTCATCGGCTCGTCGAAGCGGACCAGCGGCCGCTCGACCATGTCGTAGCCCTGGCCGTGGCAATAGAGGCGGCGCTCCTCGGGCTTGCCGTTGTCCCGCATGAACTCGTTGAAGCCGTCCCAGATGTCCTTGCACGAGGTGCCCGGCTTCAAGAGGTCGAGGGTGAACTTGCGCGCCCGCAGCACGAAGTCGAACTCCTCCTTCATCTCGTCGCTCGCCTTGCCGAGAACGCAGGTGCGGCCGAGCTCGGTGAAGAAGCCGCCTGGCCCGTTGTTCTCGCAGAGCAGCGCGAACTGGTCGCCCTTCTGCATCGTGCGGTTCTGCATGTGGCGGTGGAAGTTCGCCGCCGGCGTTCCGACCGGGCCCGAGGCGCAGAGGAAGATGCCCTGCTCGCTGCCGTAGGTATGGCCGACATGCTCGGCGACGGCAGCGATGTCGATGTCGCGCTTGCCCGGCTCGACCGAATTGAAGGCGGCTTCCATCGCGAGATCCTGCATCGCGGCGGTGCGCCGGATCAGCGCGATCTCCTCCGAGCTCTTGATCACCTTGATGCGGTCGACGAGCTCGGAGGCGTCGACGAACTTGGCGTTCGAGAAACGGCCGCGCTTCAGATAGTCGACCAGCGCGTAGGAGATCGAGCCGGTGCCGACGAGGCCGATCGTCGCGCCGGAATAGCCCTCGAGCGCCTTGGCCGCGAGCTCGGACTCATAGTCGTTGGTGTAATGCGCCGAGACGTAGCTCGGCGTCGTCAGCACGCGCTTGACGCCGCGGCGGATGCCGTCGCCCTCGGGCGGCAGAAGGCGGTCCATGCCGAACGGGCCCTGGCTGATGAAGGTCATGCCCTCGTCGCGCGGGAAGGTCACCGTCACCGTATAGCCGTTGGTCGCCGGCAGGTCGGTGAAGTACTTGACGTAGCCGCCCATGAAATCCTGGTTGCCCTGCATCAGCAGGACGTCGATCCCCTCTGCCTCCATCGCCTTGCGGACGGCGGCCCAGCGGCGCTCCAGCTCCTGCGTCGACATCGGCGTATTGATGCGTTCCGCTTCGTCGGCCATGCGTTTCCTCCTCCGCGCGATCTCGTCAGCGCTTCACGATGTTGATCATATTCGCGGCGTCCCCGGCGAGGAAGCGGCGCATGTTCTCGATGACCACCGGCAGCGCGTGGTCGACGTAGACGTCGCAGAAGCCGCCGAGATGCGGCGTCAGGATAACGTTCTCCAGAGACCAGAAGGGATGGTCGGCCGGCAGCGGCTCCTCGCCGAAGACGTCGAGCGCGGCGCCGGCAATGGCGCCCCGCCGCAGCGTATCGAGCAAAGTCGCCTCGTCGACGACGCCCCCGCGCGCCAGGTTGATGAGGTAGGAGTCGGGCTTCATCGCCGCGAGCACCTCGGCGCCGACGATGCCGCGGGTGGCCGCCGAATAAGGGGCCAGTAGCACGAAGTGATCGAGGCCGCGCACCGCCTCGACCAGCTCGTCGCTGTGGTGCATGCGATCGAAGCCGGTGGCTTCGCGCGGCGTTCCCGTGATGCCGACGACGGTCATGCCCATCGCCTTGAGCTTCGGCGCCAGCGCCTCGGCGATGACGCCGACTCCGAGAATGCCGGCCGTCTTGCCGTCGAGCAGCCGCGCCGGGAAGCGCTCCCAGCGATGCTGATTCTGGTTGCGCAGCACGCGCGGGAAGCTGCGGCTCAGCGCCAGCATCGCCATCAGCGCCGCCTCCGATACCGGCGTCCCCTGGATGCCGTGCAGATTGGTGACCATGACGCCCGGCGCGAGAGACGGGAGATCGACGATGTTGTCGACCCCGGAGCCCAGCGCCTGGAACCATTTCAGGCGCTTTGCCCGCCGCACGACGTCGTCGTTGATCATCGGGCCGAAGGTCAGCAGCGCGTCGGCTGTCGCGATATAGGGGCCGATCTTCGAATGGTGGTCGACGAGATTGATCGTCAGCTCGGGGAAATTCGCCCGCAGCGGCTCGAGATACTGCGCGCTGACGCGTTCCGGGAACGTCAGAATGATCAGCAGCTCGGTCATCGCCTCCCCTTCGCTACCGATCGCGTTCGAAAAAGAACATGATCGGGTGATTTCGGCTTGTCAACGTCCCGGCAGGCGACGCCATACTCGCCGCCGCGAACATCTCGAAACACGGCAGCAAGGACCGCGCATGCGCAAGAACCATCGGAAACTCTCCGTCGACTGGGGGCATTGCGACCCCGCCGGGATCGTCTTCTACCCGCAGTATTTCATGTGGTTCGACGCCTGCACCGCGCATTATTTCGCATCGGTCGGGCTGCCGCCGCACATCATGTTCAAGGAGCAGCATCTCGCGATGCCGCTGGTCGACGTGCATGCGAAGTTCTCGTCGCCCTCGCGCTTCGGCGACGTCCTCGATGCCGAGACGGAGATCGCCGAATGGGGCCGCTCCAGCCTCAAGGTCGCGCACCGCTTCTACAACGCCGGCAAGCTCGCCGTCGAAGGCATGGAGACGCGCGTCTGGGCGCTGCCCCATCCCGATGATCCCTCACGCATCAAGGCCGGCGCGATCCCCGACGACGTCAAGGCGCGCTTCGCATAGCGACAGGCATCAGGCGGCAGGACGCGCCGCCTGGATCGCCGACCAGACGCGCAGCGGCGTCGCCGGCATGTCGAGGGCGGTGACGCCGAGCGGCCGCAGCGCGTCGAGGATCGCGTTGATCACCGCCGGCGGCGCGCCGACCGAGCCGGCCTCACCGACGCCTTTGACGCCGAGCACGTTGGTCGTGCACGGCGTGCTATTGAACGCCATCGCGAAGTCGGGAAAATCGTCGGCACGCGGCATGGCGTAGTCGTTGAGGCTGCCGGACAGCAGCTGGCCGGAGTCCTTGTCGTAGACGACGTGCTCCATCAACGCCTGGCCGATGCCCTGGGCGAGTCCGCCGCTGATCTGGCCCTCGCAGATCAAGGGGTTGATCACGGTGCCGACGTCGTCGACGACCGCGAAGCGGTCGATCTCGACGACGCCGGTCTCGGGATCGACCTCGACCTCGCAGACGTGGCAGCCGTTCGGGAAGTTCTGCGCCGGCGCCGAGGTGCCGATCCCTTCGAGCCCGATGCCGAGGCCGGGCGGCAGCCCCATCGGCATGAACGACGCCCGCGCCACCTCGACGAGGCCGATCGATTTGTCGGTCCCCGCGATCTCGAACTTGCCGTCGCCGAACGCGACGTCGGCGGGCGCCGCCTCCATCATATGCGCCGCGAGCTTCTTGCCCTTCTCGATGATCGTGTCGGCGGCTTCGCGCAGTGCGCCGCCGGCGATCGCGACGCTGCGCGATGCGTAGGTGCCGCGGCCATACGACACCTGCGCGGTGTCGCCCTGAATCAGCCTGATGCTCTCGTAGGGGATTCCGAGCCAGTCGGAGACGATCTGCGCAAAGGTCGTCGCATGGCCCTGGCCGTGCGAGAACAGGCCCGAGATGATCGAGACGCCGCCGCTGGGATCGAAGCGCAACTCCATCCGGTCGTTGAAGATGCCGCAGATCTCGATGTAGTAGATCAGCCCGCGGCCGCGCAGCTTGCCCTGCTTCTCGCTGGCCGCGCGCCGTTGCGCGAAGCCGCTCCAATCGGCGAGCTCGAGGCACTTGTCCATCGTCTGCTCGAAGTTGCCGCCGTCGTAGGAGGCATGCGTCGGCGTGTGATACGGCATCGCCTGCGGCGAGACGAAATTGCGGCGGCGGATCTCGGCGGGATCGAGACCGAGGAGCTGCGCCGCCTTGTCGAGCAGCCGCTCGCCGAAATACGCTGCCTCCGGCCGTCCGGCGCCGCGATAGGGCGCGACCGGGCCGGTGTTCGTGAAGATCCCCCCGGCCGTCAGGAACACCGCCGGCGTCGCGTAAACGCCGGGGATCATCTGCAACGCGCCGACGACCGGCACGACGGCGGCGCCCGAGACGCAGCAGCCGATGTTGTTCATGCTATGCGCCTGGATCGCGAGGATCTTGCCGTTCTCGTCGAAGGCCATCTTGCCGTCGATCACCTGGTCGCGGCCGTGATTGTCGAGCAGCATCGCCTCCGAGCGGCTCGAGATCCACTTGACCGGCCGGCCGCAACGTCGCGCAGCCCAGAGCACCAGGCCTTCCTCGGGATAGGTGTCGCCCTTCATGCCGAAGCCGCCGCCGACGTCGCGCGCGACGACGCGGAACTGCGTCTCCGGCTTGTGGAAGACGAGGCCGGCGAGCGCGCCGCGCGTGCCATGCGGGTTCTGCGTGCTGGTATAGAGCGTGTAGCTGTCGTCGCCGGCGTGGTAATCGCCGATCGCGCCGCGGTTCTCCATCGGGTTCGCGGCGAGGCGGTTGTTCACGAGCCGCAGCGAGACGACGTGCTTGGCATTGGCGAAGCCCTGATCGGTCGCGGCCTTGTCGCCGAACATCAGCTGGAAGGCGACATTGCTCGTCCATTCCTCCCAGACCCGCGGCGCACCATCCTTGACGGCATCCTCGACGGCGATGACGGCGGGCAGGCTCTCGTAGGAGACCTCGACCAGTTCGGCGGCGTCGCGCGCCTGCTCCGGCGTCGCGGCGACGACGAAGGCAACGCGATCGCCGACGTGCCGCACCTTGTCGGTCGCGAGCAGCGTGCGAGGAGTCCGCATGCCCTTGGGTCCGCCCATGTCCTCGGGCATGAACATCGGCATCAGCCCGCCGATCTTCTCGGCGATCATCTGGGCGCCGGTCAGCACGTCGAGCACCCCCGGCGCCGCGAGCGCCGCCGCGGTATCGATGCCGGTGATCTTCGCATGCGCATGCGGCGACAGGACGAGCGCGCCATAGGCCTGGCGCGGCAGGTCGATGTCCTCGATATAGGAGCCGGAGCCGGTGAGAAAGCGCTTGTCCTCGACCCGCGTCACGGACTGGCCGATGCCGAACTTGTTCATGTCGCCCTCCCCGGTTGCTTTCGAAAATCAAGCCGTGGAGTCCGTTACCTTGTCAAGCCGCGCGCGGAAACCGGCGAGGCCGCCCCCGATCCCGTCGTCGCGCGGGAAGGCGGCGCCGCGGAGCCGCTGCGCAACGCTTGCGGGCAGCGCCCGGTCGACGCCGGTCGCCGGGATCGAGGGGAAGCCGCGGAGCGTCCCCGGCGCCGGCGAGATGCAGGCGCTTTGCAGGGGCGCTGCCGCGGGCTGGGTCTCGCCCTTGATGACCGGCACCGGCGAAATGCAGGTCGATTGCAGGACGGCGGCGGGGCATGTGGGCGGAATGGGATCGGACGGTGCGGCGTGGCGCTCGGCCGCAGCGACCAGTTCCGGGTCCAGCGCCGGCGCGTCCCCCTCCGGCTCGAATGCGTCCTCGTCGTCCTCGTCGTCCTCGTCTTCCTCGCCGTCGTCCGTGGCCCAGACCGGATCGCCCGGGATCGTCCGTCCATAGGAGGTCAGCTTTTCCTCGAGCTGCCAAGCCTGCAGCACCCGCCGCCGCGTGTCGAGGAAGCGCCCGACCGTTACCGCCTCGTCCGGCGTGATTTCGCCCTCGCAGAGGGCGCGCAAGGTCAGGTTGAACGCGGTGACGACGTTGCAGTCGTCGTCCTCTGGCATGTCCAGATGAATCGTCCGGCCCCGCGGCCGCGGCGAGATCTGCGCGACGACGAACCGCGCCATCGTCGCGTCGCCGGTCAGCGCCTTCTCGATCACCACCCGCGCCGCCGCCTCGCCTCACCCTCGCGCAGCGCCGCCATCAGCGCCGTCTTGCGATTGCGTGTCGCCGGCAGCTTCCCCGCCGGATTTCCCGAGTGGCCCGGCATGAACCGGCCTGATGTATCTCGTTCGATCTCGCTGCCGATTTCGACCATGACCGCCGCTCCCAAGTTTTGGAATGTTCATTATACGTTCTATTATATCCGAATCAAGATCATAATATCCGATCAGGAAACGCGCAGGCAACGGAGGCCGGCTCGCACTGAACAACAAACCGAGTTGCCGACGCGACCATTGCAGCATGTTGAACAAAATCGTATATTTGGCGAACAAAGGAGGTCGGATCGATGGCAACGGCGGCTTCGAAGAAACGCGCTTCCCGGCGCGACGGCAGCGTCGCAACGGATGATCGCGCCTCACGGCGCAGCTTGGCGCTGGTTCAGGCGAAGGCGCTCGGGCTGATCGGCGGCGAGAAAAATGCGAGGATCGCCGGGCGCGTATCGCAGGTCCTCTTGGACGCCGCAATGAAGAAGGCAGGCGTCATTTCGCCGACAGCGTTGCTCGAGTATGCCTTGACCGTGCTCGCCTTGCAGGAAAACTTCGGAGACAAGATCTTCGCCCACGAGGGCGCCGTGCCCCAGGATCTCGATATTGAGTTTTGAGCTAACGAAGACTCTGCGTCGGCTCAAGCCGGACAAGATCCGCCAAGTCGAACGTCGTAGGGACGACGATCTGAATTTCGCCGGCCCGGCAACGCCGCTGATCGGGCCGCCGCTGCTGCTCGACAGCTGTGTTTACATCGATGTGCTGAAGGGGTCGGCAACGAGTTTTCTGCGCGAGATCATGAACGCGCGGACGTGTCATCATTCGTCCATATGCCTTGCCGAGCTGTCGCACAATTTCGGTCGGCTCGACCCGAAGCATCCGGCGACCAAGGCGACGCTCGCTGCGATCGCGGCGGTCATCGAGAGAGAGATTCCACCGCATCGCATCGTCGCGCCGGCGGCCGACACGTGGTGCGATGCCGGCGTCATGTCGGGCCTCCTGTTCCGAGCGCGGGGCTATCGGAGGGACCGCCAGCAGGCGTGCCTCAATGATGCGTTGATCTATCTGCAGGCCGCGAAGATCGGCAGCATCGTCCTGACCCGCAACGTGATCGACTTCGATCTTCTGAACCAGATGGCCCCAACAGGCCGAATTTTGTTCTATAGACGGACCGGTGCCGACATCGACCACATGTAGTTCCGGGCAGCCCTGCGTCGCTACAGCTCCTTGCGCAGCAGGCGGTCGAGCGAGTAGGGGCCGCCGCCGCGAAGCGCGATGGCGAAGCACATCAGGCCCCACACGAAAGTGTATTCGTAGCCACGGCTGAGCCAGGAATAACCGTTTTCCCAATAGAGGAAGAAGGTGATGTAGGCGAGCTCGATCGCCAGCGCCGCCGCCCAGAAGCGGGTGAAGAGGCCGAGAATGAGACAGAGGCCGCCGATCCCTTCGAGACACATGGAGGTCCATACCAGCGGCAGCGGATCGGTGAAGCCCATGGCGGTGAAGGCAGGTGCGACCTTGGCCGGACCCGCCATGACTTTCAGGTAGCCGCGCACCAGGAAGAACCATCCCGCGGCAAAGCGCAGGATCGGCCAGGAGAGCGGCACGACCTTGGCGTAGAAAGCTTCGAGGCCTGGAAGCAGCGCGTGCGGCTCGCTGCCGGTTTCGTAGGTGATGCGCGCGGAACCTCTCGAGGTGATGCGGGTACTGTCGGAAATGCTCGTCATGGCGATTCCTCCGATTTTTCCGTTATCGGCAAATAGCCGTCGGCTGGACCGCCAGAATCAACGCTTTCGGCCTTTCACGCAATCCTGCGACACGGCCGGCTTTGGCGCGGCGGGCTGCCGCTTGATGGGTCGACCGCCAAACCTATCAATATTGGATGGTCTTGACGTGAGGGGTCGGCGTCCCCTAAGGTCACTGCAATGACCGAGACGAAATCGTCCGGCATCCGAGAATTTCGGCGAAGGGAGGAACATCATGGTCACACCCAAGGTCATCGTCACGGTCGCCCCGACGGGCGGCATGGCCAATAAATCGCAGAACCACCATTTGCCAACGCAGCCAGACGAGATCGCCGAGTCGGTCTATCGCTCGTATAACGAAGGCGCGAGCATCGTCGCGCTCCATGCGCGGCGTCCCGACGACGAGGCGACCTGCAGCCCAGAGGTCTACGGCAAGATCAACCGCCTGATCCGCGAACGCTGCGACATCGTCCTCAACAACTCGACCGGCGGCGGCATCAACGGCGACATGACTCGCTCGATCCGCCCGGGCCTCGACGAGATCATCTTCGAGGAGCGCATTAAGGCCTTCGCTTCGCCGCTCTGCGAGATGGCGACCTTCGACGGCCATACGATCATGGCGCAGTTCCACGGCCGCAATTTGATGATGGTGACGCCGTCCGACCGCTGCACCCAGATGGCCGAGATGTTCCGCGACAGCGGCATCAAGCCGGAATGGGAAGTCTTCAGCCTGGCGCATATCCTGCAGGATACGACGCGGCTGATCGACGCCGGCTTCGACAAGCCGCCCTACTACATCAACATGGTGCTCAACGCGAACGGCTTTCAGGGCGGCTATCCCTATACGCCGAAGATCCTGCAGACGATGGTCGACCACCTTCCCAAACAGTCGATCTTCTGCGTCAGCGCGATCGGCCCGGCGCAGCTGCCGGCGACCACGAACGCGATCCTGCTCGGCGGCCATATCCGCGTCGGGCTCGAGGACAACAACTACTATGCGAAGGGCCAGCTCGCGACCAACGAGCAGCTCGTCGCCCGCGCCGTGCGCATCATCCGCGAGCTCGGCGCCGAGCCGGCGACCGCGGCCGAGGCGCGCGAGATGCTCGGCCTCGCGCCGGTCAAGGCGCCGTCGAACCGCGTCGCCGCCGAATAGAGGGCGGCACTCGATGACCCGTTATTTCGAGGATTTCGCGGTCGGCGAAGTCATCGAATGCGGCAGCCGGACCGTCTCCGCGGAGGAAATCAAATCCTTCGCGGAGCAGTTCGACCCGCAGCCGTTCCATCTCGACGAGGAAGCCGCCAAAAAGGGGATGTTCGGCAGCATCGTCGGGAGCGGCTGGCACTCCGTCTGTCTTTGCATGCGCCTGACGGTCGATGCCGTCTTCAACGACACCTCGAACATGGGGTCGCCCGGCGTCGAGAAGATCCGCTTTATCCGGCCGCTGTCTCCCGGCGACACGGTGTCGGCGCGGATCGAGGTGCTCGAATCAGTGCCGTCGCGCAGCAAGCCCGACCGCGGCCGCCTGACCTTCCGGTTCGAGCTGAACAATCAGAAGAACGAGACGATCATGGATTTCGAGGGCATGACGATCTTCGGCCGCCGCCCTGCTGCGAACGCCGGCTGATCGCGATGTCGCTGCGCTTTGCCCTGCTCGGGTTCCTCAGCACGACGCCGGCGTCGGGATACACGCTCGGGCGTAAATTCGCCGACGGTGCCGGCGCCATGTGGGAGGCCTTGCCGAGCCAGATCTATCTCGAGCTGCAGCGGCTCGAGGACCTCGGCCTCATCGAAGGCGAGACGGCGAAGGACGACAAGCTGCGCCGCCGCGTCTATCGCATCACCAAGCGCGGCCGCGAGGAGCTGAAGATCTGGGTCGAGAGCGAGAGCGACGAGCGGCAGCGCGAGCGTGATGCCGAACGCGTCCGCTTCCTTTTTCTCGACCGCTCGGGGCTGCCGGCGATCCGCCGTCACGTCGAGCGCCACCGCCTGCATTATGAGCAGCAGCTCGAACGCTGGAACCGGCATCGCGACGACATCGCCGACGGAACGCAGGAGCGGCTGGTCGATCGCCTCGCCGATTGCCCGCCGAGAGAACGCGACTTCGTCACTGCGATGAAATGGTTCGCCTTCGACGGGCTCGTGCGTCGCGCCAGGATGGAGACCGGCTGGGCCGAGGACATCCTGACCTGGCTCGACACTTGCGGCTCGAAGGAAGAGGTCGCGACGCTGCCGTTCGAGCCGCGTCGCCGCGAGACGAATCGACGCAAGGCCACCGGGATCGACGCGGCGCCGCCGAAGCGGCGCAGCCAGGCAAGATAGGGGCGAGATGGCATTCTTCATCGGCACCGACGTCGGCGGCACGTTTACCGACCTCTGGGTCGCGGCCGGCGACGGGCGCGTCCGGGTCTTCAAGACGCCGACGACAGCCGACGTGCTCGGCGGCGTCATCGACGCGATGAAGCTCGCGGCGCAATCCTACGCCCTCGACTTCTCCGAGTTCTGCTCGGGGATCGAGCGCTTCGGCCACGGCACCACCGTCGGGCTCAACGCGCTCCTCACGGGCAATGCCGCACGCACCGCGATCCTGACGACGCGTGGCTTCGGCGACACGCTGGAGATCGGCAGGCTGCGACGCCAGACCTCGGGCATGAACGAGCTCGAGATGACCGACGCCTATCTGCGCAACCGCCTGCCGCCGCTGGTGCCGCGCCGCTGCGTCGTCGAGCTCGACGAGCGCATCGACGTCAACGGCACGGTGGTGACGAAGCTCGACGAGGCGCAGGCGCGCGACGCGATGCGCGGCCTCAAGCGCGACGGCATCGAGGCGATCGCGATCTGCACGCTATGGTCGATCCGCAATCCGGTGCATGAGCTGCGGCTGCGCGAGATCGCCACCGAGGAGCTGCCGAACGCCTTCGTCAGCCTGTCGCACGAGATCGCCCCCAACGTCGGCGAATACGCGCGGATGTCGACGACCGCCGCCAACGCCGCGCTGGGGCCGCTCGCCGGCCGCTACCTCGCCAGGCTCGAAACGACGCTGCGCGACGCCGGCATGCGCGTCCCCGTTCTGATGATGACCTGCGCCGGCGGCGTGCTGCCGACTGCGGTGCTCAACGACCGGCCGGTGATCGCGATCTTCTCGGGTCCGGCAGCGGGCGTCATGGGCTCGCAGGCGATCGGCGCCCAGATCGGGCTCGGCAACATCCTGACGACCGACATCGGCGGCACCAGCTTCGACGTCGGCGTCATCGTCGACGGCAAGCCGATCATGCATTCGCAGATCTCGGTCGCCGGCGCCGATATCCGCGTCCATTCGATCGACGTCGATTCGATCGGCGCCGGCGGCGGCAGCATCGCCAGCGTCGAGTTCGGCGAACTGCGCGTCGGCCCCAAGAGCGCCGGCGCCAATCCCGGCCCGGTCTGTTACGGCCGCGGCGGCACGGCGCCGACCGCGACCGACGCCGACCTCGTGCTCGGCGTCCTCGACCCGGAGAACTTCCTCGGCGGCCGCATGACGCTCGACGTCACGGCGGCCAAACGCGCCATCGAGGAGCAGATCGCCAAGCCCCTCGGGATTAGCGTCATGGAGGCCGCCTGGGCGATCCGCGAGGTGCTCGACAGCCGCATGGCCGACCTCCTCCGCCGCATGACCGTCGAGCGCGGCTACGACCCGCGCGACTTCACCCTCTTCGCCAACGGCGGCGCCGGCCCCTCGCATGCCTGGGTGCTGAGCGCCGAGCTGGGTCTCGATGGTTTCGTCGTCCCGGCCGCGGCGACCGCGCAATCCGCCTTCGGCACCGGCAACTCCGATCTCGGCTTCACCGTCGAGCAGCCGACCTACGTCCGCATCGCGCCGGGCGCCGTGCCGTCCGAGGCGCAGCTCCAGCTGATCTCCGACGGAATCGCCAAGGCGGTCGCCGAGACCGAGGCGCAGCTCGCCGCCGCGGCGACCACGGGCGACGTCAGGATCGAGCGGCTGCTGGCGATGCGCTTTCGCGGCCAGATCCATTTCCTCGAGGTGCCATTGGACGGCGACCGCTTCGACCTCGCCGCCTTCCGTGCCGCGACGGGGCAATTCGAGAAGCAATACGAGACGCTGTTCGGCCGCGGCGCAGCCTTCGCCAACGCCGGCTACGAGCTGCTGTCGGTGCGCGCGATGGGGACCGGCATGCTGCCACCGCCGGCGCCGGCGACTGAGGGCGAGGCGCTGACCCGTATCGGCACCCGCAACGTCGTCTTCCGCGACGCCGGCACGCCCCTCGCGACGGCGATCTACCACACCAGCTTCCCCGAGCCCGGCGCCGTCGTCGCCGGCCCGGCGATCATCGAGTTCCCGGGGCAAAGCGTCGTCGTGCCGCCCGATGCGACGGCAACGGCGGACGGGTTCGGCAATCTTCATGTCAGGCGCAAGCCGTGAGCAAGGATCGGCCATGAGCACCGACCGTACCGACGCCGTCACCTTCGAGGTCATCCGCAACCGCCTCGTCGCGATCACCGAGGAGATGCGGATCGCGCTGCAGAGCGTCTCCGGCTCGCCGACGGTGACCGAGGCCTCGGATTTCTTCACCGGCCTCTTCCTCCCCGACGGCTCGGTCGCCTCGATGGGCTTCCAGGTCGCCTTCCAGGCCTCGGTCTGCGGCTCGCTGATCCGCCATGCCACCGGCAAGGACAATCTCGCGATCCGCGACGGCGACATGTTCATCGGCAGCGATCCCTATATCGCGGCGCTGCATCAGAACGACGTGCAGATGATCGGGCCGATCTTCGCCGACGGCCGCATCATCGCCTGGGCCGGCGTCCAGGCGCATCAGACCGACGTCGGCGGCATGGATTTCGCGAGCTGGTCGCCCAGGGCCCGCGAGGTCTTCCAGGAGGGGCTGCGCATCCCTTGCGTCAAGCTCGTCGACGAAGGCGAGACGCGCGAGGACGTCATCGACTTCATCCTCAACTGCTCGCGCCTGCCGAACCATCTCGGCCTCGACATCCGCGCCTTCATCGCGACGATCAACGTCGCACGCTCGCGCATCGGCGATCTCGTCGAGCGCTATGGCGCCGAGCTGATCGAGCAGGCGATGCGCCGCATGATCGCCTCGTCCGAGACGCGCCTCAAGGCGCGGCTGCGCGAGATGCCGGACGGCGAGTTCCACGCCAACGATTTCCTCGAGCACGACGGCCACGACAACGTCCTCTACAAGATCGACCTGCACCTGACCAAGCGCGGCGACAAGCTGACCCTCGACTTCAGCGGCTCCAGCAAGCAGGCGCCGGGCTTCATCAATGCGACCCGCGCCGGGCTCGTCGGCGGCGTCAGCGGTGCGGTGATGCCGACGCTGGCCTACGACATCCAGTGGAACCAGGGGCTGCTGACGCCGATCGAGATCGTCGCGCCGGACGGGTTGCTGTGCACCGCGCAGATGCCGGCACCCTGCGGCGCGGCGACGGTCGAGGCGATCTGGGTCGTCGCCAACACGACTTTCCTCGCGCTCAACAAGCTGCTCGCCGCGTCGCCGAAGTACCGGCACCGCGCGCAGGGCGTCCATGCCGGGACGATGGCGACGTTCAACCTCGGCGGCGTCAATCAGTACGGCGAGAATTTCGGCCTGCACCTGATGGACCCGATCGCCGCCGGCGGCGCCGCCTGGGCCTCGAAGGACGGGGTCGATGCCGGCGGGCCGATCACCTCGCCGGTCTCGATGATCGCCGACGTCGAGCGCAACGAGCAGGTCTCGCCGCTCTTCTACCTGCATCGGCGGCTGGCCCGCGACACCGGCGGCGCCGGCAAGCACCGCGGCGGGCTCAGCGGCGAGGTCAAGCTGAGCTTGGGCGGCATCGCCGCCGCGCA
>JAQGID010000157.1 GCA_028291405.1 Rhodospirillales bacterium
CACGCTGGGCGCGCCGCTCACCGTCCTGGAGCTGCCCGATGCGGCGCCGCGCGAGATCTACGGCCGCGACCTCCTGCTGCTGCGCCCGGATCTCCACGTCGTCTGGCGCGGCAACGCCCCGCCCGACGACGCGGCGGGCCTGGCGCGCCTGGCGACGGGGCACTGAGAATCACCGCCAGGAAATCTCGTCGAAGTTGAGGCCCCAATCGGCGATCGGGATCTCGTTGCGCAGCGCGACCTCCTTCGAATGGACCCAGACGACGGGCTGCGGCGCGATCGGCACGATATAGCCCATCGCGGTGACGCCATCGAGCAACTCGCGGACGGTCGCGCGGCGCTGGCCATCGTCCATCTCGCCGGTGCTCCGCCTGGCGAGGTCGAGGAATTGCGGCATGCCATGGTACTCGGCGGCGCTGGCGGAGAAGAAGAGATCCAGCGTCGCCTGGACGTCGGCGAGGCCGCCGCCGCTCCAACCGTTGACCAGCAGCTGCAGCTTGCCGTCGCGCTGCTTGTCGCGATAGGCGGCGAAGGTCTGGGCATCGACCGAGGCGCGGATGCCGATCTGTCGCAGCTTGCCGGCCAGGATTTCGGCGAGCTTCGCCGTGCCGCTCGAGGGCGCCGTGATCTGCACGTCGAACCCGTCGGGATAGCCTGCCTCAGCCAGGAGCTTGCGCGCGCCGGCTATATCGTAGGCCGGCGGCTTCGCCGAATAATCGCAGCCGAGCTGCGCGCGTTTGCATACCGCTTCCGGCCGTTTCAGCCCGGAATTGTCGCCAGCGACCATCTTCACGAAATCCGCGTCGTCGATCGTCATCAGGATCGCCTGCCGCACCCGCGCATCGGTCAGCTGCGTCTTGCCGCTGCGCCCCTTGGCGTCCATCAGCAGATAATAGATCCCCGGCGTGTCGAGAAGAGTCACCTTCAGGCCAGGGGTCTCGCCGAGGCTGAACGACTGGTCGACCGGAATGTCGCGCGCGATGTCGAGATTGCCGACCATCAGCTCGGCGACGCGCGTCCCCGGATCGGGAATGGGCACCAGCGTCATCGTCTTGATCGCCGGCGCCGGCTTGAGCCGGCTGCCCTGCCGGTAATCATCGCGGCGCGTCAGGAACATGCCCTTCGTCGCATCGAGCGAGCTCACCTGATAGGGCCCCGTCCCCACCGGATGGCGGCCGAACTCGATCTTGTCCTTCAGCCCCTCATGGAGATGCTTGGGGTAGATCATCATGACGTCGGGCGAGGCAAGCATTGCTAGATCGTAGGGCGTCGGCTTCTGCGCCACGATGCGCACCTTGTAGGGTCCCAGCTTCTCGACCTTCTGAATCCAGGTGAAGAACCCCTTGAAGCGCAGCGGCACCTGCGGGTCGATCAGGTAGGAGATCGTATAGACGACGTCGTCGGCATCGAATTTCGCGCCGTCGTGCCAGGTGAGATCGTCGCGCAGCTCGAAGTCGAGCGTCTGCGGATCGACGCGCTGCCAGGATTTCGCGAGCAGCGGCGCGAAACCGCCGCTCTTGTCGTCATAGACGATCAGCGTGTCGAACACCGCATTCCAGACGAAATAGGTTTCCGGCCGCGCGTCGAGATAGGCGTCGAGCCCGGCGATCGCCTGGACCTGCGCGATGCGGACGTTGTCCTTGGCCTTCTGCGCCTGTGCGGGAGCGATCGTTAGGGCGGCCACGAGTATCGCGCTCACAAATATCGTCGTTTTCCCCGCGAAAGCGGGGATCGATGCCGGCCGAAGAGAGGGATGACGGACGAATGGATCCCCGATTTCGCGGGGAAGACGGTACTTTTGTATCGCGGCGACTAGCGTTTGCATCGTCATCGCAGCCTCCCCTCACCCCCGGCTATAGATGTCTTGCGTCGCGATCTCGTCGGCGAAGGCAACGGCGTCGGCGTTTTCGTCGAGCTTTTCCGAGAAGACGACGAAATCCTTGAAGTGCCGCAAAGCCGGATCGCGGATGATCCCCCTCGGTTCCTCGCCGCGTTCCGACGCCTGGATCGCCGCCAGCAGCTCGCGGCGCATCCGCGCGACCGCGACGTCGGAGGCGATGAGATGCTCGGTACGGTGATCGTTGATCGGGCCCTGCGCCTCGGTCGCGACGATGTCGTGGATCGGAAAGGCGACGCCGAGCCCGGCGAAGGTCGTATTCATCTCCTCGCGGTTCTGCCGATAGCGGTTCTCCGGGGTCCGGCGCGGCTGGCCGAAGACGGGCTGCTCGGCCGCCCGGATCTTGTCGATCGCCTCGATCGGCAGCGGCTTCTTCGCGTGGTAGACGATCTCGAACCGCATGTGATGCGTGTCGTCGATCGGCACGTGCCAATGCGTCGAGCAGCCGCCGAGGCCGAGATAGGTCTCGTGCCCGTTGGCCGCGGAGCCGTTCGGCAATATCCAGTTCGAGACGCGCAGGTACTTCGCCTTCTCCGCCGACACCATGCGCTCGGCGAGGACGCGCAGGCCGAAGCTGGTCTCCTTGACCGTCAGCCGCGGCGCCTTGTCGACCGAGTGAAGGTTGAAGCGGTTGCGCCGCTCCTCGTCGACCTTCTCGACGTTGAGCCCATGCAGGAACGAGGTATGCGACGGATCGACGTCGCCGTCGACGCCCTGCAGGTAGTTGCAATTCGAGAACCAGCGCCAGATGTAGCGGTGGCCGGGTGCGGCGTCGAGAAAGGGAAATTCCGGCAGCAGCGGCAGCTCGCCCTCGCCCATGTAGGTCCAGATCAGTCCGCCGCGATCGATGCAGGGATAGGATTTTATCCGGATGTTGCTGCAAGTCTCGTCGTCGTCGGGATCGTTCGGCCGCTCGACGCAGCGCCCGTCGATGCCGAAAAGCCAGCCGTGATAGATGCAGCGCAGCCCGCCATCCTCGACGCGCCCATAGCTGAGATCGACGTTGCGATGGGCGCAGCGCGGATCGATCAGCCCGACGCTGCCGTCGTCGCTGCGGAACAGCACCATGTCCTCGCTCATGATGCGCACCGGCCGCGGCGCCGATCCGGGCGGCAGTTCGTGGCTGACGACGACGGGCTGCCAAAAGCGGCGCAGCAGCCGCCCCGCCGGCGTTCCCGGCCCGGTCCGCGTCAGCGTCCTCCAGCGCTCTTCCGCATCCAAGATCTCGGCCATGGCGTTACCCTTCCCTCTCGTCAGCCACTCTCGCGGCGAGTTCCATGATTCGTCATTGTTTAACAGACTTGACCCGCCGCGCATAACGATCTGCAATCATCGGAATCGAAGTCGCACGGGCGCCGCCGCTTGGCGGCAGGAGGATAAAATGCCAGAATTTCTCGAGATTCCAGGCTTCTACGGTCCGCTCAAGCCGCTTCGTTTCGAGGCCGACGTGCACGACGTCGAGGTCGTCGGCGAAGTACCGGAGGAACTTTCCGGCACCTATTACCGCGCTGGGCCGGATCAGCAGTATCCGACGCGGGCGACCGACGTCCTCATCAACGGCGACGGCATGGTCTCGATGTTCCGCATCGCCGACGGGCACGTCGACTACAAATGCCGCTATGTTCATACCGAGCGCTTCAACATCGAGCGAGCGGCCCGCAAGCGTCTCTTCGGCGACTATCGCAACCCCTATACCGACGACCCCGCCGTCGCGGGCGCCGACCGCGACAATACCGGCAACACCAACGCAATCGTGCACGGCGGCAAGCTTTTTGCGCTGCGCGAGGATTCCTGGCCGACCGAGCTCGACCCCGACACGCTGGAGACGCGCGG
>JAQGID010000270.1 GCA_028291405.1 Rhodospirillales bacterium
TGGTAGCCGGCCAGCTCGGCCGGAATATGCTCGAGCGGGCTTTGCAGCTGCAGGGTCAGCTGTCGCTTACCCAGCTTGTGCATCAGCGTCGCCTTGTCCTCGACCAGGATGATCTCGCCCTTGCGGATCACCCCGACGCGGTCCGCCATCTCCTCCGCCTCCTCGATGTAATGCGTCGTGAGGATGATGGTGACCCCGGTGGCGCGCAGCTCGCGCACCATCTGCCACATGTCGCGCCGCAGCTCGACGTCGACGCCGGCGGTCGGCTCGTCGAGGAACAGGATCTTCGGCTCGTGCGACAGCGCCTTGGCGATCATCACTCGGCGCTTCATGCCGCCCGATAGCGTCATGATCTTGCTGTTCCGCTTGTCCCAGAGAGACAGCGCACGCAGGACCTTCTCGAGAAAGGCCGGATTGGCGGGCTTGCCGAACAATCCGCGGCTGAAGGAGACGGTGTTCCATACCGTCTCGAAGGCATCGGTGAACAGCTCCTGCGGGACGAGCCCGATCTTCGACCGCGCCGCCCGATAATCCCGGACGATGTCGTGCCCGTCGGCGAGAACCACGCCTTGGCTGGGATTGACGATGCCGCAGATGATGCTGATCAGCGTCGTCTTGCCGGCGCCATTGGGCCCCAGCAGGGCGAAGATCTCTCCCGGCCGGATCTCCAGATCGACGTTCTTGAGCGCTTGAAAGCCGGAGGCGTAGGTTTTGCTCAGTTGCGAGACTGAGATGATCGGGGGCATGTGCATTTCCGGTTCATGAGGCGCGGCGCATACTCGCGTGAAAGCGCCGGCTTTGCCACCATGAGTTTTGCGCCGTTGCCGGATCGGCAACGGCGTGTGACGAAGATTCGGGATATGCCGTCCGCTTCGTCCACGCGACACTGCGGCGCCGGTTTGCATGGCTTAGTTGGTTGGCCCGGTTTGGATAGTGCTGACGGAGTGCTCGCCCCATGATGTTCGACACGATCCCCCTGGTCGATCTCGCCGACGCCTTCGACGGCGACCCCGCCCGGCGGCTGCGCGTCGCGCGCGAGGTCGGGAAGGCCTGTGCGACGGCAGGATTCTTCCTGATCGGCAATCATGGGGTCCCGGCCGCGCTGGTCGCGGACCAATATGATTGGGCCCAGCGCTTCTTCGATCTTCCGGCGGCCGAGAAGCGTGCCATCAGCCTCGTCGGCTCGACCGCCGGCCGCGGCTACGAGGCGATCGGCGAGCAGCAGCTCGACGAGAATTCGGCGCCCGACCTGAAGGAGAGCTTTTACTGCGGCATCGAGCATCCCGCCGATCATCCTTACGCGCTGGCCGGGCTGAATGCCTATGGGCCGAACCGCTACCCGGCCGGGCTGCCGGGTTTCGCGGCGCAGATGGATCGCTACATCGCGGCGCAGACCGCGCTCGGCACGACGCTGATGAGGCTGTTGGCGCTGTCGCTCGATCTCGACGAGCGCTATTTCGATCCGATGCTCGACAATCCGATGATCACGCTGCGGCTGCTGCGCTACCCACCGCATCCCGCCAACGCCCGGCCGGACCAATTCGGCGCCGGCGCCCATACCGATTGGGGCGCGATCACCGTCCTTGCCCAGGACGATCTCGGCGGGCTCGAGGTGATGAACCCGGCCGGCCGCTGGATCCCGGCGACGCCGATGCCGGGGACCTTCGTCGTCAATCTCGGCGACATGATCCCGCGCTGGACCAACGGGCGCTATCGCTCGAACCCGCATCGCGTCGTCAACCGCGACGCCGGACGGGAACGCTACTCGGTGCCGTTCTTCTTCGGCCCGAGCTACCACTCGCGCGTCGAGTGCCTGCCGACCTGCCGCGTCGCCGGCGCCGAGCCGCTCTACCCGCCGTGTAGCGCCGGCGAGCATCTCGCCGAGATGTACCGCAAGACCTACGGCATCGCCGCCTGATGGCTCCGACCGCGATTTCCCCCGCTATTTCCCCCGTTATTTCCTACGTCGCCCTCTTCGCCCGCGATCCCGGCGGCCTCGCCGCCTTCTACGCCTCGGTCTTCGGCTTTCCCGAGGTCGTTCCCGACCGTTCCCCGATCTACCATTGTCTGCAGGCCGGCGCCGTCCGGCTCGGCTTCCACGCCGACAAGGCCTACGACCTGCTGGATATCGCCGATCGCCGGCCGGGCGATCGCGGCGTCACCTGCTATTTCACCGTCGAGGTCGCCAGCGTCACCGAGCTCGACAAGCTCTGCGCCCGTGCCGTCGACCATGGGGCGCTGCTCGTGAAACCGTCCTACGTCACCTATTACGGCAGCCAGCAATGCGTGCTGACCGATCCCGAGGGCAACGTCTTCCGGATCAACCACATCCTCTGATCAGATTTCGAGCAGCGCAGCGACGGCGGCGCGGATCGCCTCCGCCGCGGTTGCCGCGGCGACGCCGGGCTGCCGCGCGGCCGAGACGCTGACCGTCAGCTTGGGCGGCTCCAACCCGGGCTCGACCAGCGGCACGAAGCGCAGCGAGCCCTCGTTGAGCTCGCGCTCGAGCCCGACCGGCGTCTGAAATGCGATTCCGGCACCGAGTCGCGCGATCGCCCGCATGAACTCGAGCGAGGTCGAGGTCACGAAGGGCCGGAGATCGAGCGAGCTCGGTTGGATCAGCCGGTCGAGCAAAGCGCGGGTATGGACGCTGGCGTCGGGCAGGACGAGCGGCATTCCGACGAGGTCCTGCAGCCGGATCTTCTTGCGCCCGGCCAGCGGATGACCCGGCGCGACGACGGCGCCGATCGGCAGCGGCACCGCGATCAGATGGCGGATGCGCGGCACCGGCTCGGCCTGGAACGAGACCGCGACGTCGGCCTCGCCGGCCTGCAGCAGCCGCATGACGTCGCCGGAGCCGGCAATTCGGCAGTCGAAGCCGAGATGCGGATGGCTAAGCCGCAGCGCCGCCACGACGCGCGGCAACAGATCGACGGCGGCTCCCTCGACGGTGGCGATCGCAATGTTGCCGCGGCGCAGGCCTCGCAAATCCTCGATCGCGCCGCCCATCCGTTCGAGGTCGTGCAGCACTTGCCTGGCATGCTCGGCGACGTACTCGCCCGCCGCGGTCAGCCGCAGGCCGCGCGGCACGCGCTCCAGCAGCGTCTCGCCGAGCGTCGCCTCCAGATCGCGGATCTGCCGGCTGATCGCCGACGGGGCGACGTTGAGCCGGCGCGCCGCAGCGCGGATCGAGCGGCTGCGCGCCACCTCGTTGAAATAGACGACCCAGCTCGAATGCAGGCGCAGCAACTCAAGATGCTTCACGATCGTCCCCGCGACGCGAACCGAAGTCCCGCGCCACGGTAGCGGTCCGGGACGGCGCCCGCTAGCGACGAGAACCGCACGAGTCAGGCCAAGCGCAGCGCCGGACGGTGCGGCTGCAGCCGTTCGGCCGGGAAGCGGATGGTGATGAGCGTCCCTTCGCCGGGCGTGCTGCTCAGTGCGATCTGCCCGCCGTGCATCTCGACCAGCCGCTTGACGATCGGCAGGCCAAGCCCGGTCCCTTCGAAGCGCCGCGCGAGGCTCGCGTCGGCCTGGTAGAACGGCTCGAACACCTTGGCGATTTCGCCGGCGCCGATGCCGATGCCGGAGTCCTGGATCGCGAGGACGAGCTCGCCGCTGCGGTTCACCGCGACGCTGATCAGGATGCGGCCGCCGTCCGGGGTGAATTTGACGGCGTTCGACAGCAAGTTGATCGCGATCTGCTTGATCCGCCGCTCGTCGCCGCGCAGCGCCGGCAGATCGTCCGGAATACGCGTCTCGAGCGTCAGGTTCCTCTCGATGATCCGCGGCCGCGTCATCCGCAGGCAGGCGCGCAGCGCTGCCGCGACGTCGATCAGATCCTCGCTCATTTCGAGCGGGCCGATCTCGGCTTTCGAGAAATCGAGGATGTCGTTGATCACCGCGAGAAGATGCGCACCGCTTTGGTTGATGTCGGCGGCGAATTCGACATAGGTCGGGGCGAGGGCGCCGAAGCTCTCGGTCTTGATGAGGTTGGAGAAGCCGATGATGGCGTTGAGCGGCGTCCGCAGCTCGTGGCTCATATTGGCAAGAAACCGCGCCTGTTGGCGGTTCGCCTCCTGCGCCGCCAGCCTGGCGTGCCGCTCCTGCTCGGCGGCACGACGCTCGGAGATGTCGCGCAGCACGCTGACGACCTCGTCGTCCTCGCTCGCGATCGCGGCGTGGACGCGGCGCAGCGACGCTTCGAGCCAGACATAGCTGCCGTCGGCGCGCCGCAGTCGGTGCACCACCGTCGCCGCTTGGCCGTTGCCCAGCGATGCGACCGCGTTCTTCACTGTCCCGGCATCGTCCGGATGGAGCAGGGAGCCGCTGGCGATCTCGAGGAACGCATCCGGCTCGTAGCCGAGCACTTCGCGCACCGCCGGAGAGACGTAGATCGGCGTTCCGTCCAGCGTGTGACGGCAGATGACGTCGGTCGCGTTGTCGGCGAGCAGGCGATAGCGAGCCTCGCTGACGCGCACCGCCTGCTCCATTTCGTAACGGCGGCGTTCGTGCAGCAGAAGGGTTCCGAGCAGGACGGTGCCGCCGATCGACGAGCTGACGGTCGGCGCGGCCGATTGTGCGAGCAGGCTCCAGGCGGCGGCGTGGTCCGGAATGAGGAAGAGCGTGCTGAGCCCGGCAAGCGCGACCAATCCGCCGATCAGCACGAATTGCAGATAGCCGTCGGCGCGTCCGGTGCGGCGCGCCACGAGCGTGACGAGCGTGCCGGCGAGCGCCGCGCCGAACGCCGAGGTCGCGGCCGAGAGGAGCGTGCTTTCGCCGAGCCAGCCCGCCGCGGCAACCGCAGCTCCCGCCGAGGCCATCGCCGCGAAAGCCCCGCCGAACGGCGCCGCGATGCCGATCAGCACGACCTGGCCACCGACCAGCGTTCCCGAGTCGAGATGGATCGGCAGCAGCATCGCGACCGCCGTGCTGGCCGCGAACATCGCGGTCAGGACGGCGCGACGGGCGGTCGGTGCGAGACGATCGGTGTGCCGGCAGACCGGCGCATAGGCGATTACGACGCCGGCGAAGACCGCGACGTTCAGAAGAAACTCGACGATTACGATCTGCCAGAAGAGGTTCATCGATGCGGTCGCCCAGTCGCGCCGCTCGCTGCGCGCCTCTCGTGGGACGGAAAGGGCCCCGCCAGGGTTATACGCCCAAAAGAGCTAAATGATTGGTTACCGCCGGCGTGTCATAGGGGACATCCCGCACGCTGTGCGCTCCGAACTCACCCGCGCCGGCGGCCGCCGATGTGGTTAAGATGACATCATGTCCGAGTCGCGCTTCGAAGCCATTCCTGCCTGGCGCATTGCCCGCCTGCGCGAGGCGCTGCGCGACGCGATGCGGCGCGGCGGCGAGCCCCGCGCGAGCGGCGACTCCGGCGAAAGCGGCGACCTCGACCACCGGGCGCTGCGCCGCCGTTTAGCGATCGGACGGCAACGCGCGCTCGCCGCGGCGGCAATCCCGCGGCAAAAGACGACGCGCAAGGGCCGCCGGTTTCCCATCAGCAAGCAGATCGCGATCTGGCGCGCGATCTTCGCGACCCGTCCTGAGCAGTGGCGTCCCGGCGACAAGGCGCCATTCGGCAGTATAGCTAAGGCACATGACCTCGCGGAAGCCGCCTGTCACGATCTCGGCCTCGCCCCGCCGCGTTACCGCACCGTCTACGTGCTCTGGCACCACGGCGTTCCCGCCGCCGAGGTGATGCAGGCGCTGCGTGGCGCGACGGGTCGGGAAGAGCAGCCATCTCAGGGAGTTTTGACGAAGGCGCCGTCCCGGTACGTCGCGCCGAAATAGACGGCGATCTCGCGGATCCGGTCGCCATCGAAGGTCCAGAACTCGGTATTGCGAAATTCCTTGCCGTCGTTGGTGACGCATTTGTAGCGCACGAAGGCTTCGGCGCTTTCCGTAAAAACCTTTTCGATGACGTTCGTCCGGATGCGCTCGCTGTTCGGCCAGCACCTTTCCAAATAGGCGGCCTTGTCGATCGCGTCATCATAGGGGCTGGTGAAGGTGAAGTCGTCGGTCAGCAGGTCTTCGACGACCTGCCGATCCTTCGACCGATACGCCGCGAAATAGCTCCGGACGATGTCCGGCTTGCTGCGGGAGAACATTTTGCAATCTCCTGGGAAATCGTCTCCGGAATAGTCAGCCGCCCCCGCCTGGCGTTGCAGGCGACATCGAGCGCCTCGAAGGCGTGGATCGGCCCACGGTGTCTCGACCCTTTCTGAGTGATTGTGAAATGCAACCAGTTGCATCTTATTTCTCTCTGATGCGAAACTGCAACCGGTTTTTTTTGAGGTGACCATGCGCGACGAACGGAGATCGGGTTGCCCGATCAACCTCACGCTCGAGGTCGTGGGCGACAAATGGAGCCTGCTGATCATCCGCGACATGATCTTTGGCAACCACCGGCATTTCCGCGAGCTGCTGCTCAAATCCGAGGAGGGCGTTTCCTCGAACATCCTGGCGGATCGGCTGAAGACGCTCGTCGAGCAGGGGATCATCGCCAGGACCGACGATCCGAGCCACCAGCAGAAGGTGATCTACAGTCTGACCGAGCAGGGCATCGAGCTGCTGCCGATCCTTGCCCAGATGGCCGGATGGGGCCGCAAGTACCTGCCGGTCAGCGAGGAGCTCGGCATCCGCGCCCGATTGCTGCAGGAAGGTGGCCCGGCGATGTGGGAAGAGTTCATGTCCGAGCTGCGCGAGACGCACCTCGGCGTGGCGCCGCGCGACCGGGGAAAATCCGGCGGCGCCCCGGTTGCCGAGCGGCTGCAAGCCGCCTACGAGGCGGTCGTCGCCCAGCGAAAGCCTCGATGATCCGCCGCCGGTCGCGCTCCGCTCGCCGCTTTCGCTGCTACGGTACTGTCGGCGCCGCGGGGTACCGTGTCGCATCGATGCCGAGCAGCGCGGCAAGCGGGCCGTGCGGCACGACGAGATCGGCGATTGTATAACCGTCGAGCACGCTCAGAAACGCCTGCAGCGCACGGTTCAACGCCCCTTGCAGAAGGCAGGCCGGCGCGACGACGCAGGAGTTCGAGTGTCCGAAGCAGGCCGCGATCTCGAGATCCGGCTCCAGCCGCCGGACCAGCACTCCGAGATTGAGCTCCGCTGGCGGTCGCGCGAGGCGGAAGCCGCCGCGGCGGCCGCGCGCCGTCTCGACGTCCCCGGCGCGCCCCAGCTGATGCACGACTTTCATGAGGTGGTTGCGCGAGATGCCGTAGGCCTTGGCGACCTCGGAGATTGACGCGAGCCCGCCCGGCGCGACGGCGAGATACATCAGGGTTCGCAGCGAATAATCCGTATAGGTCGTCAGCCGCATGTGCCGCATCCCTTAAAGAAGTATTCAATATACATCATTTTACGGCGGCGGTAAGCTCGATCCGACTTCCTGGAAACGGAGCGGAGACAGCAGGCATCATCATGACCGAGATGCGCATTACCGAAGCCGAGATCGCGGCGCTCGTCGACCGCTTCTACGAGAAGGCGCGGCAGGATCGCGAGCTCGGCCCCGTCTTCGCGGGCGCGGTCCACGACTGGGAGACGCATCTCGCGACGATGCGGGATTTCTGGTCTTCGGTGATGCTGACCAGCGGCCGCTACAAGGGCAATCCGTTCGCTGCGCATCTCCGCCACACGCTGCGTCCCGAGTTCTTCGCAACTTGGCTCGCTCTCTTCGCCGAAGCGGCGGACGAGCTGGTCGCGCCGGCGATTGCGTCCGAGCTGCGGATGAAGTCGGCGCGCATCGCCGAAAGCCTCAAGATCGGGCTGTTCTACCGGCCCAGTGCAAAGGTCGTTGCGCTCCCGGAAGAACTGCCAACGCGGCCATAAAGCGAGGGAAGCGCCCGCCGCCAGCTGGGGGGCAAGTGCGCCGAGGCACGTGCCTTATCTCTATCAAAGCCGCGAAGAGCGGATCGGGCAGAAGGGGCAGCTACACGGTAGAAGTTGTTCGTCCAAGACTTCGCTAAGTGCTGGTGATACGCAGTTATCTCTCTTGCATCCTCGTCTTTCCGTCGACAAAGCGTCTGAGGCATTCGTTCGCAATCGCGACGACATTCGGTATGCATGCGACGAGATCGTCCTGCGCTGGAATTGCGGTAGCCCTGTTTCGGCAGGGTTTTGCTGCACCGCAGCAGATGCACAACTTTTGATAAGTTTATGGCTCGCTTTATAATCTCTTTGAGCTATATTGCCGACATCGTCAGCAACGGCTCTGTCCAGGCGCTGGCGGCTGAGAGACGATGCCGCCCCCTTCAGAGGTTGCGCGCGCTCCCGCCTAAGATGCGGGGTCTATAATGGAATATCGATTTTATCTCCTCAACACGTCCGGGAAGATCCAGGCTTCACATGAAGCCCATTGCTCGGATGACTCAGGCGCCCTCGCGAAAGGCCGCCAGCTTTTTAGAGCGAACTTGTTTGAGATTTGGCAGCACGCTCGGTGTGTCTATCCCGGGGATGCCCTGCCGAGCATCGACCTCGCTTGTCTGGCGTAGCTGTTACGATTCGCACGGAGATACTGCCCCGGCGTCGATTCGTGCTTCCTTTCTGCCGGCGGGTCTGGTATCGTCCGTTCTTTGTTTGTTCTTTGACATCGTCGAGAGGTTTACGTATGGCTGCGTTGGCCTGCGTCCCCGCCAGTCGAACGCGCCCTGCAAATCACCTGCATTTTCAGGCTGGCGATCGATCGTCGGGGGCAGTCTCCTCACGAGTGAGTCGAACGCGCCGCAGGAGCTCGGGTGCCGCCAGATCGATTCGAGATCTAGCCCCCGGCACCTGCATTCCACCTGAAATTACAGGCGCTCCACACAAGATTTTGTGATTCGTCATCGAACCCGCCGCGGCACGGCGCGACGCGGAGGATGACAGGGCAATTGAGATGCCCTAAATTCCCGTCAACCATTCGATTCGGCCGGCGGCGCGGGGAGGGTATGCAGAAAAATCGGTGCTTTCCAGGCGACAAATCCGATAGCAGCAGACTAAGAAGCGTCGCTGCGTGATTCGGCCCGTCACGGCCTCGTCCCATTGCTCTCGTCACGTCAAGACTTCGAACCCGACACCCCCGAGGGAGACCTAGATGATCATCGACTCGCATGCCCATTTGGTTGCGCCGCCGTCGCTCTACGCCTATCGCAGTTCGCTGACGGTTTCCCGCGGGCAGCACGGCTTCTACAAGACGCATATCGCCGAGGACGAGCTGGCGAAGTCCGCCGCCAACAACGTCAAGCTGATGGACGACGTCGGCACCGATCTGCAGCTGCTGTCGCCGCGTCCCTACATGCTGGTGCACGGCACCGCTCGTTGGGACGACGCGCGCGCCTGGACCGAGGTCAACAATGACCTCATCGCGCGCACCCAGAAGATGTATCCGACGCGCTTCCGCGGTGTCGCGGGCCTGCCGCAGATCGTCGGCGCCCCGGTCACGACACTGTTCGACGAGATCAAGCGGGTTACCGAAGAGTACGGCTTCGTCGGTGTGCTGGTGAACCCCGATCCGAGCGAGGGACTCAACACCAGCCCGACCCTCTCCGACCCCTATTGGTATCCGCTGTACGAGAAGCTCTCCGAGCTCGACCTGCCGATGCATGTTCACAGCGCCAACTGCTGCGGCCGCGAGACCTACGACGAGCATTTCGTCACCGAGGAGAGCCTGGCGATCACCTCGCTCGCCCGCAGCGACGTCTTCAAGCGCTACCCCGACCTCAAGATCATGATCAGCCACGGCGGCGGCTCGATTCCCTACCAGATCGGCCGCTGGCGCTCGAATCGCCAGATGGAGATCAAGGCCGGCCGCCTGCCGAAGGATTTCGAGACCTTCGACACGACGCTGAAGCGCTTCTACTTCGACACCTGCCTGCATAACCAGAAGTCGCTCGAGCTGCTGTTCGACGTGGTCGGCACCGACCGTTGCCTGTTCGGCACCGAGCGGCCCGGCAGCGGCGCCGGCATCGACCCGATCTCCGGCCGTGCCTACGAGGACATCAAGCCGACGATCGAGGCGATCACCTCCCTGACGAAGCAGGACAAGGACGCGATCTTCGAGGGCAACGCCCACAAGGTCTTCTCGCGCCTGAACCTGAAGTAGAGTCCAACGCCGGAGCATCCGACATGGCGGAGATCGTTCTCGGGATCGGCAGCTCGCATACCCCGCTGGTCACCTTCGACGGTGAGCAGTGGGGCGCCTATGCCGCAAACCGCGATCTCCAAAATCAGCGGCTCAACACCTCGGACGGCCGCTGGCTCAGCTATGACCAGCTGTCGGCCGAGGTCGGCGACAAATACGCCGCGGACGCGACCTTGGAGAAATTCCTCGCCAAGGATGCGATCTGCCAGGCCTCGCTCGACCGCATCGCCGCCGACATCGCGGCCGCCAAGCCCGACGTCGTCGTCATCGTCACCGACGACGAGGGGGAGCTCTTCCACGCGACCAACCGCCCGGCGATCGCGATCTACCACGGCGACGAGGTCGTCACCCACCCGCGCGAGATCGCCGAAGGCTCGCCGGGCTACGTGCACACGATGGTCAAGCGCTACGCGATGGACCAGGTCCATCGCTTCCCCGCCATGGGCGATTTCGCTTATGAGCTGATCGAGCGGATGGTCGCCCGGCATATCGACGTCGGGACCGCCGCCTCGGTCGAGGATCCGGAGAAGGCGGGCTTCGGCCACGGCGTCGGCTTCGTCATCACGCGGCTGTTCGGCGATCGCAAGATCCCGGTCATCCCGATTCTGCTCAATACCTATTTCCCGCCGAACGCGCCGCCGGCGGCGCGCTGCCACGACATCGGCCGCGTCCTGCGCGCCGCGATCGAGGAAAGCCCGCGCGACCTTCGCGTCGCGGTGATCGCCTCGGGCGGGCTCAGCCATTTCACGGTCGACGAGGCGCTGGACCGCCGCGTCCTCGCCGGGCTCTGCGACAACCAGCCGGACAAGCTGCGGACCATCCCGATGGAGGCGCTGAACTCCGGCTCGTCCGAGATCCGCAATTGGATCGCCTTGGGCGGCGTCATCGAGGGCATGACGAACCGCTGGATCGAATACCAGCCGCTCTACCGCACGCCCGCCGGAACCGGCATCGGCGTCGGCTTCGGCGTCTGGTCCTGAGTTGAAAGAGGGAGGAATATCATGAGCAAGCGCAAGGCCATCAACGTCGAAGGTTTCAGCCACGGCCAGACCCCGATCCCGGCGGCCTCGCGGGTCGGCAACATCGTCATGACCGGCGGTATCAACGGCACCGACAAGGCCACCGGCAAGATTTCGGAGGATCTCGCAGAGCAGGCAAAGCACGTCTTCGCCAATGCCAAGCGCATCATCGAGGCGGCCGGCGCCACGACCGACGACATCGTCAAGATGACGTTCTGGATCAAGCAGCCGGCGGCGCGCGACGCGATCAACAAGGAGTGGATCGCGATGTTCCCCGACGCCGCGTCGCGTCCCGCCCGCCACACGCTGCAGAACGACCATATGGCGGCAGCCGTGCAGATCCAGTGCGATGCCTTCGCGGTGATCCAGGACTGAACGAGGAGGGCGGAAGATGAGCGCCGAGGTCGTCGACACGCAATCGGGCCAGGTATCGGGAATCGCGGGCGCGGTCCGTGCCTTCCTCGGCATCCCCTTCGCAGCGCCGCCGGTCGGCACGCTGCGCTGGCAGCCGCCGCAGAAGGCGGCGCCGTGGAGCGGCGTACGCGATGCGACGAAATTCGGCCCCGACCCGATGCAGGTTTTGGGCACGGTGATGCGCGGCCCGCAGATCGACGAGGACTGCCTGACGCTCAACATCTGGACGCCAGCAAAGCGCGGCGAAAAGCTGCCGGTGATGGTCTGGCTGTTCGGCGGCGGCTTCACCGTCGGCTCGGGCTCGACGCCGCGCACGGATGGCGCGGCGCTCGCCGCCAAGGGCGTCGTCGTCGTCACCGTCAACTACCGGGTCGGCGTCCTCGGCTTCCTCGCCCATCCCGAGCTGACCGCGGAATCGCCACATCATGCCTCGGGGAACTATGGGCTGCTCGACCAGATCGCCGCTCTCGAATGGGTCCGCGACAACATCGCCGGTTTCGGCGGCGATCCCGGCAAGGTGACGCTGTTCGGCGTCTCGGCCGGCGGCGCCTGCGTCTCGCTGCTGCTCGCCTCGCCGCTCGCCGAAGGGCTGTTCCATCAGGCGATCCTCGAGAGCGCCGGCTCGTACCGGCCGCTCGGCCGGCTTGCCGATGCCGAGGCCCTCGGCGAGAGCGTGATGGGGAAAGACCTCGCGGCCCTGCGACGCCTGCCGGCGGCGGAGCTCGTTGCGAAAACCGGCAAGTTCAACCCGCCGGCGCGCGGCCTGACGACGCCGCGGCTGCTGCGGCCGATCATCGACGGCTGGGCGGTGACCCAGGACGAGGTGCCGGCCTATCTCCACGGACGCTATCAGAAGGTCCCGACGATCGTCGGCAGCAACGCCGACGAGGGCGGCTTCTTCGTCGACGACATGCCGATCAAAACCGTCGCCGACTTCCGCGCCTATGTCGCGAAGAACTTCGGCGCGTCGAGCGATGCCGCGCTCGGCATGTATCCGGCCGCCGACGATGCCGCGGTCGCGGGCGCTCTCGCCGGCGTCTTCGGCGACACGCAATTCACCTATGGGGCCCGCAGCATCGCCCGCGCCATGGTGCGGTATCAGCCGAAGACCTTCCGCTATCTCTTCAGCCATCACCCGGCCGGCCGCGCCGATCCGCCGATGCACTCCGACGAGGTGCATTACGTCTTCGGCACCTATCGATCGGACAATCCCGAAGGTCTCGCATTCACCGCCGAGGACGATCGCGTCGCCGCCGCGATGATGGGTGCCTGGGCCCGCTTCGCCGCCACCGGGGATCCGAACGGCCCCGGCCTCGCCGCTTGGCCGCCCTATGATCCGGCGACGGACCTCACCCTGGACTTCGGCGATCCGATCCGCACCATGTCGGGCTGGCGGGCGCGCGAGATGAGCTTCCTCGACCGCTACTTCGACTGGGAAGCCAAGGCCGCCGCGGAATAGCCCGTCCGCCTGCGGTCAGGCCGGCTTGCTCAGGGTCTCAGGCGGCAGCTCGCTGCGCGGCAGGTAAAGACTGACAGTCGTGCCGGCGCCGGGCGCGCTGTCGATGATGACGTGACCGCCGGACTGCTTCACGAAGCCGTAGACTTGGCTGAGCCCCAGCCCGCTGCCCTTGCCGATCTCCTTGGTCGTGAAGAACGGCTCGAACGCGCGCGCCGCCACCTCCGGCGTCATGCCCTCCCCCGAATCGGTGACGCGGACACAGACGTAGGACCCCTCGGTGAGATCTCTCGTCGTGTGGGGCGGATCCGCGGGCACGGTCATGTTGACGACCTCGACTGTGACGTGCCCGCTGCCGCCCATGGCGTCGCGCGCATTGACCGCGAGGTTCAGGATCGCGGCTTCGAACTGGATAGGGTCGATGCCGCAGCGCCACAGATCCGGGTCGAAGCTCATCTCCAGCTTGATGGCCTCGCCGAGCGCCCGCTGCAGGAAACCGGCGAAGGCCGCGATCAGCGCCGAGAGATCGACCGACTCGGCCCGCAGCATGCTCCGGCGGGCGAAGGCCAGGAGCTGCTGCGTCACGAGTGCGCCGCGGTCGGCGGCGCCCTGCGCACTCTTGATCAGGCGCAGCAGCCGCTCGGTCGATGGGGCACGGTTGCCGCTCAGCGCTTCGCGGACGAGCTCGAGATTGCCGGAGATCACCGTGAGGAGGTTGTTGAAGTCGTGCGCGACGCCGCCGGTCAGCTGGCCGACGGCCTCGAGCTTCTGCGAATGCCAGAGCGCCTGCTCGGCCTTGCGACGCTCCGCCACCTCCTGCTCGAGGTGCGCGTTCGCTTCGGCGAGCTCGCTGGTCCGTTCGGCGACCTGGGCCTCGAGCGTCTCGTTGAGGCGGCGCAGCTCGCGCTCGGCGCGCCGCACGCGCAGAAGGGCATTGACCGCGGCGAGCAACTCGTCCGGGTCGATCGGCTCGACCAGGAACGAATCCGCGCCGCCGTCCAGGGCGCTCGTGCGATCTTGTGGCCGCGTAAAGGCCGCCGAGGTCTGCAGCACCATCACGCCGGGAAACTCGCTCTTGATTCGCCGGCAGACTTCGATGCCGCTGATGTCCGGCAGCATGACATCGAGCAGGATCAGATCGGGCTGCGCCGCTTCCGCCTGCTCGATCGCGACGAGACCCAGCGCCGTCTCCGAGACGACATAGCCTTTGCTCTTCAAAATGCGCGTCTTGACGTACCGTCCCGCCTCGTCGTCGTCGACGACGAGGATTCTGGTCGCTTCCTCGGTCATGCCGCGGCCTCGGTCGCGCGCTCGAGAGCTTCCTTGATCGCGGCGATGAGCATCGGCGACGAAAGGTCCGATTTCGATATGATCCTCGTGGCTTTGCCGAGACGATCACGCTGCCCCTCGTCGAGGATCGCGGAAGTCAGGATCACCGTCGGGACGCTGTGGAGGCTGCCATCGGCCGACAGCCGTGCGATGAACTCGAACCCGCTCATTCCCGGCATGTTGAGATCGAGCAGCAGGACGTCCGGCCGCTCCTCGTTCAAACGCGTCCAACCTTCGACTCCCGTCGCCGCTTCCTTCAGATCGTAGATGCCGCGCGGCAACAATTGCCGCACGAGGTAGCGGCTCACCTCCTGGTCGTCGACGAGCAACAACCTGGTCACCGAGCGATAACCCGTGAGCCGCTCGAGAGTCTCGATAACCTCCCTCGGATCGATCGGCTTCGCCAGGAACGTGTCGGCCCCGAGATGAAGAGCCTTCTGCTCGTCGCCGGTCGACGAGGAAACGATGATGGGAATTGCACTCGTCTCGTCCTGTTGGCGCAGTTGCACGACGAAGCGCCAGCTCTCATCTCCACGCAGGACGATATCGAGGAGGATTGCGGCCGGCCGCAGATGCTCGAGGATCCGCTTCGCCTGGGCGACCGAGCGAGCGCGAACGAGCTGGTAACGCGATGCCGCCAACGAGCGTTCAAGGACGAAGGCGTCGGCCGCGTCGTCCTCGACCATCAGCAGCGGAATCCGTCCAGGCTCCGGCTTGTATTGCTCTTCCTCCTCATCGACGGCGGCGTCGCGATAGACACGCGGCAGGGTGACGGAGAAGACCGATCCCTGGCCGATCGCGCTGACAACCGCGACGCTGCCGCCGAGCAGTTCCGCCAGCTTGCGGGCCAGCGGCAGGCCGAGGCCGGTTCCCTTGACCCGCGCCTGCAGCGGATGGGCGACCTGTCCGAACTCCTGGAAGATGATCCCAAGGTCGCCCTCGGCGATGCCGATCCCGGTGTCGCGGCAGCTGAAGGTGACGGTATCCGACTCGCGGTCGTAGCTGGCCCAGACGCGGACCTCGCCCTGCGGCGTGAACTTGAGGGCGTTGGAAATGAAGTTGCGCAGGATCTGCGAGATCTTCCCCTCGTCTCCGACGATCATCGGAATGTCGGTCGGATCCTCGAACAGGAGCACCGTCGAATCGCCGACGAGCAAGGGCCGGAGCATGCCGCGCAACGTGCCGAACAGAGTCTCGGCGGTGAACTCGACCGGGGTGACGACGATCTTGCCTGCTTCCACCTTTGCAAGGTCGAGCAGGTCGTTGACCAGCTCGGTGAGGCTCTCGGCGGATTTGCGGATGAAATGAACCTGCTTTTCCTGCTCGGCGCTGAGTTCGCCGTCGGTGCGGCCGAGCAGGAGCCGGGCGAGCGCCAGGATCGAGTTCAGTGGCGTGCGGAACTCGTGGCTCATATTGGACAGGAACTTCGATTTAAGCTCGTCGGCACGCCGCAGATGCTCGGCGCGCTCGTCCAACTCGGCATAGAGCGCGACGACGCCGCGATTGGTGTCCTGGAGTTCCTGGTTCAGCCTTTGGAGATCCTCCTGACGGTTCTGGATTTCCTCTAGCTGGACCAGCATCTCGTGGTTCTGGCGGCGAATCTCCTCGACCGGATTGGCCGGCTCGTCCGCCGCAAGCGCCTGCGAGATCCGCTTGAGCGCCGTCTGATTGACCCGCGGCATGCGCGGCGAAAGCGTCTTTCCCAGCGCCACGCACGTTCCGGCGCCCGGCGCCGCCTCGATGGTAAAATGATCCATCAGGCGACGCGCGCCGATCAGCCCGACGCCCATGCCGGTGGCCGAACGGCGGGTCCCGGCCAGCACCGCGTCGAGGTCCTTGATTCCGGGGCCCGTGTCGGAGATGACGATCTCGAAGCATTGCGGCGTCGCCTCGATGTTGAAGCGGAAATCGACCCTGCCGCCGCCGGCGTACTCGAAGGCGTTGCGCGCGATCTCCGACACCGCCGTGGTGATGCGGGTCTGATCCTGCGCGTCGAATCCCAGCAGCTCCGCCAACCGACGCGTCCGCTTGCGCACCAGGACGATATCGGTTTCCTGCTCGAGCGCGGCGAGGAGGAGACGGATGGTCACGCGGCCGCTCGCATTGCAATCACCGAGGCGTCGTCGCGGCCGCGCCGGGAATCGCGGAACAATACGCCGGCAATGAGCGACGGATGGCAGGTCGCGAGACCGGGGTAATTGTCGAGCGACCACTTCGCGGTGAGCCCGTCGGAATGCATGACGACGATCGGCGCGCCGACGAACGGATAGGCAAATTCCTGGATGCGCGGCGCGATGTGGCCCGCCGTCCCGTTGTGCGAGACCATGCGCCGGGTCTCGCCGCCGCTGAT
>JAQGID010000320.1 GCA_028291405.1 Rhodospirillales bacterium
TGCCAATACCCGGCCTGCGAGATCCGGGTCGGTCTGAGCACTGACATCGCGCGCGACTGATTAGCCGGCGTCGACGAACCGTCCCGCTCGGGCCTTGGGTGCTCCCACTACAATCACTAGCTCATCATGGTGCTGCTGTACGACCGCTCGCCGATCGCAAAGATCGTCATTGCCAAGCCATCGGTCTTGAGGATGCGCCGAAGGACTACGCCGAATTCGACAAGGGATCCGCCAAATTCGAAGGCGGCCTAACCAACCTCACTCAGGAGTTCGACTGTCATGATGACGATGGAAAAAGCCCAGCTGATCATTGAAGCGGCGATCGTGAAGGCGAAGGAGATCGGTCAGCCGATGAATATTGCGGTCGTCGATGCCGGCACCAATCTCACGGCCTTCGTACGCATGGATGGGGCGTGGCTTGGCAGCATCGACATCGCCATCAACAAGGCCTTCACGGCGAGAGCCTTCGATATCTCGACGCTTGAGCTTGGCCGCAACAGCCAGCCCGGCGACCAGTTCTTCGGGATCCACGTATCGAACCACGCCCGGGTGATGATCTTCGCGGGCGGCGTGCCGCTCAAGGTGAACGGCCAGATCGTGGGCGCCGTCGGCATCAGCGGCGGCAGCGGCGCGCAGGACCAGGCGGTGGCCGAGGCGGCCGCTGCCTGCTCATAGTGTCCTGGATTATCCGCGCATTCGCCAGTTGCTGGTGGCAAGCGCGTGGACCTACCGCTTTCCGCGTTCCTCCGAGAGCGAGCGATTCTTCCTGGCCCTGATCTTGAAAACGGGCATCAGTTTCCCAGTTGGCATTGGTGTCCGATGTATGGATACGGAGTTGGTCAAATAATGACACTCACAACTCTACAGCGAACTATTGGACGTTCGGCAGCGAATCGGCCGGATTCGATCTGGCCGGCCAAATGGCTTCGGCTCCTCCTGACTAGCGCGTCGCTTGCACTCTGCCCGGCGTTGGCTGCAGCGCAGATCGCAACCGTGCCAAGCTCCGCGGCACCGCCCGATGACGGTCAATGGACCATGCCGTCGAAGAACTACGCAGCCACGCGATATTCCGCCATGGATGAAATCAATGGCGCGAACGTAAAAAACCTGCAGGTCGCCTTTACGTTCTCGACCGGCGTCAACCACGGGCAGGAAGCGGCACCGATCGTGGTGAACAATACGATGTACATCGTGACGCCATATCCGAACATCGTCTTCGCGCTCGATCTCGCCAAGCCAGGCGCGCCGATGAAATGGTCCTATCAGCCGCGTCCGGCCACGGCGTCGCAGGGTGTGGCCTGCTGTGACGTCGTCAACCGCGGCGCCGCCTATTCGGACGGCAAGGTGTTCTTCAACACGCTCGACGACAACACGATCGCGCTGGATGCAGAGACCGGCAAGGAGCTCTGGAAGACCAAGCTGGGTGACATCAACACCGGCGAGACGATCACGATGGCGCCGCTGGTCGTGAAGGGAAAGGTGCTGGTCGGCGACTCCGGCGGGGAGCTCGGCGTGCGCGGCTGGTTGACCGCGCTCGATGTCAATACGGGCAAGATTGTTTGGCGTGCCTACGCGACCGGCCCGGACAAGGACGTGCTGATCGGCCCCGGTTTCCACTCGTTCTACCCATCGGACAACGGCACGGACCTCGGTGTTAAGACTTGGCCGACGGACGCCTGGAAGACCGGCGGCGGCACGATGTGGGGCTGGATCGCCTACGATCCCGATCTGAACTTGATCTATTCCGGCACAGCCAATCCAGGACCGTGGAACCAGGAGCAGCGTCCGGGCGACAATAAATGGACCACCACGCTGTTCGCACGTGATCCCGACACCGGCGCCGCCAAATGGGCGTTGCAGTATAATCCGCATGACGAGCACGACTACGATGGGATCAACGAGCAGATCCTGGTCGACATGACCGTCGACGGGAAGCCGCGCAAGGTGCTGCTGCATCCTGACCGCAACGGCCATCTCTACGTGGTGGACCGCGAGAGCGGCGAGATCGTGTCGGCCAAGCCTTACGGCTACGTCAATTCCATTCTCCAGATCGATCTCAAGACCGGGCGACCTGTCATGAACCCGGACAAGCTCACCAAGCTGGGCACCGTCGTGCGCGACATCTGCCCGACGGCATCCGGCCTCAAGGACTGGAATCCGTCGGCTTTTTCGCCGGTGACCGGCCTTATGTACATACCGCACGAGAACCTATGCATGGATTGGAAGAACGTGCAGGTCAGCTACATCGCCGGCACGCCGTTCGTCGGCGCGGAGGTCGTCACCAAGGCCGGCCCCGGGGGCAATCGCGGCCAGTTCACCGCCTGGGATCCGGTTGAGGGCAAGGCGGTCTGGACCATCAAGGAGGACCTGCCGCTTTGGAGCGGAGCGATGGCCACAGCTGGCGGCCTCGTGTTCTACGGAACCATGGATGGCTGGTTCAAGGCCGTCGACGCCAAGACAGGCGAACTGAAATGGCAGTTCAAGACCGGCTCCGGCATTATCGGCCAGCCAGTCGCCTATCGCGGGCCGGACGGGCACGAATATGTCGCCATCCTGTCAGGGGTCGGCGGCTGGGCTGGCGCCATCGTCTCGGGCGACCTCGATCCGCGGGATCCGACCGGCGCGCTCGGCTTCAACGGAGTGATGGCAGATCTCAAGGCCAAAACCGCACCTGGAGGGACGCTCTATGTCTTCTCCCTGCCGAAATCCTGAGCGACGCGTGGACACGCTGCGGCTCCCGGCGATTGTCCTTGTCACGTGGCTTGCTATCGGCGCCAACGAGGCATCGGCGCAACATGCCCCGCCGGCCCCGGACGCAGATCGCGGCCCCAACGCGGTATCCGTCAGCGGGCTCTTCCCCGGCGGCAGCGCGCCCCCTCCACCCGATCCGATCGGCCAGCGCTTCGAGGGAAACAAGGAGGCGATCGCGGATGGCAAAGAGCTATTCGGCCAGATGAACTGCTCGGGCTGCCATTTCAACGGCGGCGGCGGCATGGGGCCGGCGCTGATGTCAGGCCATTGGCGCTACGGTGGGCAGATCGACCAGATCTATTCGTCGATCGCGCAAGGCCGTCCGAACGGCATGCCGTCCTGGCAGGGCAGCTTGGTCCCTTCAATGATCTGGGAGTTGGCGGCGTACGTGAAGTCGCTGCCCGAAACCGCTCCCGCTTCCCCAACTGTCGTGCCGGGCACAGACATCAAGCCATGAAGTGGTGCCGGCGTTTTTGCTTCGTCGTATTGGTGATGCGCTTGATCATCGGCGCCGCTGCCGCAGATGCCACGCCGCTTCGCGTCTGCGCTGATCCCAACAATCTGCCGTTCTCGGACCGGGCCGGCCAAGGTTTCGAAAACAAGATCATTGCGCTGGTTGCGCAGGATCTCGGCTCGACCGTGGAGTATACGTGGTGGGCGCAACGGCGCGGCTATATCCGTCAGACGTTGAAGGAGGAACTCTGCGACATCTGGCCCGGCGTGGCGAGCGGAGCCGAGATGATGACCAGCACCCGACCGTACTATCGCTCCAGCTATGTTTTCGTCACTCGCGCTGATCGCGGGTTGCATATTGCCTCGTTCGACGATCCGCAGCTTCGCGAACTGGCCATCGGCGTTCAGATGGTGGGCTCTGACGCGACGAATACGCCGCCCGCGCACGCTCTTGCCCGCCGCGGCGTCGTCCAGAACGTGTACGGCTATATGCTATATGGCGATTACCGTCATCCGCACCCACCATCGGCGGTCATCGATGCGGTGGAAAGTGGCGAGGTCGACGTCGCCATCGTTTGGGGTCCGATGGCCGGTTATTTCGCCACACAGGGATCCACCCCGCTGACCATCGAGCCGGTCCAGCCTTTGCGCGACGGCGCGGGATTGCCGATGGCGTTTAACATTTCGATGGGGGTTCGCCGCGGCGACCACGCGCTGCTGCAGCGCGTGAATGACTCACTCGAAAGAAACCATGCGGCTGTCGCGGCGATTCTCGCCGCGTATCACGTGCCGGTCCTACCCGACGCCTTCGCTGTGCCTGATGCGGCGCCGCCGCGCTGAACCGGCGGCGCGGGAGTCACGAATCCATGCCGAGGCTGATGAGGTCAGCCTCGGAGCGGCCGGCGAGCGTTTGGTAGAGGGCAAGATAACGCCGGACCATCATTGATGCGTAGAAGCGACGGCGCGCTGCGTCACGGCACGCCTCGGCCGAAATTCTGGCCGAATCCCATATCGCTGCAGCCATGCCACCAACGTCCGAGACGATAAACCCCGTCCGGCCGTGCTCGATGATTTCCGGCAAGGCGCCGTTCGCAAAGGCGATGACCGGAGTGCCGCATGCCAGCGCCTCCATGGCAACGAGGCTGCTGGTTTCGGGAGCGAGGCTGGGCACGAGAAGGCAGCGTGCCGCGGACAACAGGCGCCACTTGAGGCGAAAGCCGACCGGACCGATGAAACGGCCCTCCCGATCGAGCCGGGGCAGGACCATCTCGCGGAAATATTGCTGATGCGACGGATACCGGAGACAGCGCCCCCAGCAGTAGCGACATCCCGGCGTATCGCGCGGCGTCGAGCGCGACGTGGAATCCTTTTTCGGCGCAAATGCGGCCAAGCGCGAGGGCGAAGCCGGGCGTGGGGCGAGGCCCGGAAAATTCGGCGATCGGGATGCCATTGGTGACGATCGGCAGCAGCGGCGCGCCCAGCGGGCAAGCCCGCTGCTGTGTCTCCGAGACGCAGTTGAGGTAGGTCCGCGGCCGCGCCAGACGAAAGATCGCCGGGTTATACCAGGCGGGCGGCAGATGAAGCGTGGCCAGCGCCGGCACGCCTGCGGGCGGCAAATAGCAGTCGAAATCGATCCCGTGCAAATGGACGAGGTCGACGGACCATCGCGTCAGAGCCTCGGCGATCCGGCGGCGGCATGCGGTCTGCGCCGCCTCGCGCGCCGCCTCGTCGAGCAGTGCCGGCGGCGCCGGGATCGCAAGGAGCGTCCCGGGGATGACGAAGCCGGCGCAAGCGACCACGATCGAGTGATGACCCGCCTGCGTCAGCGCCTCGTCCAATAGGCGCAGCACCTGCTCGGCGCCGCCGGCAGCATCCGGGCCGACCGGAGCCAGCGGGTAGGCGACGTTGAGAATCGTCAGAGTCGGCCCTGACGGTCGAGGCCGAGTTCCTCGCGCGCGGCGGTCGCCAGCCCGCGCCAGCGTTGTCCCATCATTCGCCATTCGTATCGCTTGTAATGCAGGACCCCGGGATGGGCATTGACGGAAGTCGTAATGCGGCCCCCGGCGAAAGCGCTCTATCCCGACAGAAATAGCGAGAGCACCATCGCGCTCGTCGCGCCGTCGGCGACACGGTCTGGACGAGATCATGATGTCAGGGGAACGTCGGCAAGCGGCGCGCAGTTGACATTGCATTGTCAAAACCGACGGATGCTGCATGCAACCGGACCCGGTTCTCACCCTCCAAGCGGCGGATTCTGGATACGAGCCGCCGGACCGCGGCGAAGAGCTGACGACCCGCGGGCTGCAATCCGTCGATGAACTCGCCGCGATCGGCGGAAACTGGCGGCGACTCTGGTTGAGTTCCCCTGACGCGATGCCGTTCCAATCGCCGGACTGGCTCATCCCGTGGTGCAGGGCTTATTCCGATGGCCGGCTGCTGCTTTGCTGGGCGATGCGTGCGCAGGGCGATTTGATCGGCCTGGCACCCTTCTACGTCTACGGGAATGCGCCTGATCGCCGTCTGTTGGTGTTCTCCGCCTGCATGCATTGCGCATCGATGGCCGCATCATTGCTGTCCTTTACGGGATGCATGCTCACCGGCGGACGTACTTCTATCTCAGCGGTTTCGATTCGGAGTTCGCCCGGCTCAGCCTGGGAACGTTGATCGTGGCGGCGGCCATCGAGCATGCGCGTCGCGAGGGCGCCGGCGCCTTCGACTTCATGCGCGGTCGCGAGCCCTACAAATACCGGTGGGGTGCCATCGACCGCCCGAACGCAATGCGCCGCCTCTGGCTATAGGGAGGTCTTCGACAATTGCGCGAGGGGAAGTTTGGCGCTTCGCGCTAGATCGCGATCCGCCCGGCACGGCGGGACAATTTAGTCGCGCTGGAATGGTGGGGCCGGTTTGGAAGACCGCGCCATCATTCACGCCACCTTCGCGGCGGCGGAAAAGGGCTAAGCTCTGTTCCTGGTCGCGGATGCCGAGGGTTTTCCCGTGGGTTAGGCTTGGGTCGATCTCAAGCGTGTCCCGGAGACTGCGCTGCTCTGGGCGCTTCGCGTCGTTCCAGGCCTGCGTAGCGCGGGCATCGGCCGCCGCTTGATCGCAAGCTGCGAGAGGCAGATCCGGCGGCCGGGATCGGCACCGCCGCCGTCAGCGTCGAGAAGGAGAACGTTAGAGCGCAGACACTATATATGCGGCTCGGCTACCGACTCGTCGGCGAGTATCGCGACAGGTGGACCTGTGCCGATCCGCTACGAGAACTGGCCGAGGATCTGGACCAGTGGGTCTTCGAGAAATCCTTGGCAATGCTCGCCGGCGGCAAGCCGACCGCCGTGTAGATCGCGTCCTTCCGGGTATCCCAAAACGCCGCGATCAGATCGAGCCGCGATGATCGTACCAGGGACGCGGATACTTCATGTTCAATCCCACGAAGTGCGCCCCGCAGCGGCCGAGATGCTGAACGTGCGGCGGAGATGGCGAGCAGATCGTCGCGTCGTCGGTCGTCACGATCTCTGGAGAACGGATCGCCGACAGCGCTGCCACCTGCAAACCTTGCTCGTCGAGTTCGGAAACGAGGCGAACAGGATGGACGGCGAGGATCCACTGCAAGGCGCCTGCGAGGTCGAACGTCGGCGGCAGCCCGCGAATGCCGGTGTTGCGCGGCGTCGCACCGCAGAAGACGGCGAATTGCCCGAACCCAGGCGCCGCATCTTCGGCCAACAGGCAGGCAACTCCCTCGCCGGCGAGCCATCGCCGGAAACCGGGCGGGATCGACCAGAGAATGCAGTCATTGTCTAAAGCGATCTCGTAAACTCCCGGAAAGAGGCGGAGCGGCGCCAGCTTCCAGGCGACGCCCTCGGCCAGTTTCTCGTCGAGGTGAGAGCGCAGGAAATCCGGTATCCGGCCGTCGCTGAGGTGCCACTCGACACCGGGTGGCAGGGAACCGGTCCGCTCGCGCGCCTCGCTGATGCCGACTGAGTTGACGCATACTGCGTAACGCGCGGTCGCCCCGAAGATGCCATAGGCACCCCAGATCGAGAGTCGCAGGGCTTCGAAGCCGCGATCGCTGACATCGCCGATCGTCCAGCGTACGCCTAGTCGCTTCGCGTCAGTCATTTGCCGTCCTCGGCATCTTTTGGGATCGCCGGCTCTCGGACTCTCGGGTTTCAGACTTGCCCAGCGACGCGCAGCCGTTCGAACCGGCGCGGAATGGGGATCGGCGCATCGGGGCCAACGCCTTGCTCGACGGGTGACGCACTGAGCAGTAGCATCGCCTCGCGGTAGCCATGCAGGGTGCCGACATCGACGTAGGCGCGGCCGGCACGGACACCGCGTGCGAGACCCCCGGCGGCAATGTAGGCGTTGACCAGCGTGCCGAAATATTCATCGCGCCGCTCGCGCGCGAGCCACAGCCGGTGGAGCGCGTGCAGGATGGTGCCCGGCATCTTGAAGGCGCCCCAGATCCACGCCGATTGCGGCGCCGACGCCTTGACCTGGATTTCGCGGACGATGCCCGCGGCGTCGCTCACGACCGCGTCGAACAGCTGGGGATGTTCGACCGGGAAGAGAAGGAACGACAAGGCATCGTCGCCCAGCGCGGTGATTCCGTCCTCGGGATACCAGATCGTATCGGGGAGCCCGACGACGACGCTCTCGTCGGGGTGCACCAGCGGTACCGCGCGGAATATCGCATCGCATAAGCCGGCCGGTTGCGGCTGGACGACATAGGCGATTTCGGCCGGCCCGATGCCACCCCCGAAATATTCCAGAATGTCCGATTTTCCCGGCGAGATGACGAAGCATATCTTTCGCACGCCGCCACGGATCATCCGCTCCACGAGATATTCGCTCACCGCTCGCGGGCGTTCGGTGGTGCCGTCATAGCGGCTGCCGACCGGCAAGAGCTCCTTCGAGAAGGCGAGGGGCTGTATGCGCGTCCCGTTTCCCGCCGCCGGTACGATGCCCCACATTGAAGGCCTCCTTCAGCTCGTCGTTTCGGCCGCCGCCGCATTCTCGAGGATGGCAAGGAGCCGCGCCGCGCGTCGCTCGGCGGTATGCTCGGCAAGCGCGCGCTCGCGTGCCCGCACAGCGATCGCGTTGCGTTGCGCCTCGCTCATCTCGATCGCGGCGAGCGCATCGTCCGTGTCGCGCGCCACGATGATCTCCGATCCGGGCTCGAAGAACGCCTCGAGCCCGTCCCACCAGTCGGTGAGGATCGGCGTGCCGCATGCCGCGGCTTCGAACATCCGTCCCGACGGGCAGAACCCCATGGCGGCCATCGGTTGCCGCGTCACGTTCAGCGTCAACCGCGACGATGAGAAGAAGGCGGCGTGCTCTCCCGGTGGAAGATGGCGGACGAAATGCGTGTTGCTCGTCCATGGGAACGCGCCGGGGTATTGCGCGCCGCCAATGACGAAGCGCCGGTTGGGCAGGCGCCGCGCCGGCTCGACGAATAGCATCTCCAGCGCCGCCTGCCGGTCCCGGGCATAGGTCCCGAGATAGGAGAAATCCGCAGCATATTGCGGGAGCGCGGCGACCCGGCGATGCATCTCCGGATCGACGCTGCCGTAGAGCGGCTCGACGCGCCTCGCGCCCAGCCGGCTTCTCAGCTCGTCGAGGGCGGCGCCGCCGGTATAGCTGAGGACAAGATCGAAATCGGCGAGGCCGCGCGGCCCGATGTAGCCGACCGCTTCACCCGCCGCAAGACGCGCAAGGGTGACCGGCGTGTCGAGATCATAGAAGACGCGCAGGCCGGCTGCCGAGGACAGGACGAGATTGCTCGCCGCGATACCGTCTGGACAATAGGAAGTCACGATTGCGATATCGGCATAGGCTAGGTCGCGCACCGCCGGCGCGACCGCCTCGGCCCAATCATCGTAGAGACGCAACGTGCCGCCCGGCGGCAGTTCGCGCAGATCGCGATGCTCGGCGTAATAGGGCACATCGCGCTCGTAGAACACGATTCGGCAATCCTGGCTCAGCAGCGCTCGAAACAGCCCGCGCCACAGGGTCGCGTGCCCGTTGCCCCAGGAAGAGCTGACCGTCAGCCCGAAGATCACGAGCTTCATCGTTCACCCGATGCGCGTCCTGTCCGATCGGGCGCGCTCCGTCCTGAATGGGCGGCGCTGCCTGCGTCTCGGGGACACTCGACCAAACAGCGGAGTTCGCGGGCGGTTCCAGAGAGGATCCGGAACGGCCGTGGAGACGCGGTGTTGAGCGAGAACGTGTCGGCCGACGCTGGAGCGGATGGGGATGCGCGGTGCGGACGGAATCGAGGAGGCGGCCCCCACGACCGAGGAGTCGCCTTCGCGCCCCGGGGCGTCGTTGGGCAGGATCTCGCTCGTCGTCGCCGATGTGGACGGCACGCTGCTGACATCGGGCAAGGTGCTGACCGAGCCAAGCCTTGTCGCCGCCACGCGACTGCAGCAGAGAGGTGTCGCATTTTCGATCGTCAGCAGCCGGCCCCCTTTCGGCATGCGTTCGCTGGTCGAATGCCTGGCTCTGCGGTTGCCGGTCGGCGCGTTTAACGGCGGCGCTCTCGTGGCGACCGACCTAACGATTCTGGATCAGTGTCTGATCGGCGCGGTGGCGGCGGGCGATGCCCTGTCGGTTTTCGAAAACTTCGGCATCGATGCCTGGCTCTATACTGGAAATCGCTGGATCGTGCGGGCCGACGGCGGACCGCATATCGAGCGTCAGAGCCGGACCATCGGGGAGCGCCCGGTCGTCGCCGAGAGCTTTGCCGGCCACCTTGCCGCCGCCGCCAAGATCGTGGGCGTCAGCAGCGATGGCGAGCGCCTTGGCCGCTGCGAGATCGCGGTGCGCCGTGCCCTCGGTGAGCGCGCCTCGGTCGCGCGCTCGCAACCCTACTATGTCGACATGACGCCGGCCGGCACGGACAAAGGCGTCTTCGTCGCGACGCTGGCGCGCCGGCTCTGCATCCCGCTGGCCGAGGTCGCGACCATCGGGGACATGGAGAATGACATCCCGATGTTCCGGAGAAGCGGGTTCGCGATCGCGATGGGGAATGCCGGTGCCGCGGTGAAACGCAGCGCGGATGCCGAGACGCTGTCGAATGAAGCCAATGGTTTCGCGGCCGCGGTCGAGCAATTGATTCTGCCACGCTGCGCCGCGATGCCGCCGCTGCGCCGCCGAATTATTCGCTGATCGCCGCAGAGCCGCGGCCGACATTGACCGCGATCAACGACGGCGGCTCGCACCCGCGTCTCATCGTCACGAGGGAGATTTCCCTCATCATGACGAGGGAGAGTTTCCAATGAACAGCGCAGCCCGCCAGACCACCGGCACCTCGGACCCCACCTACAACCTCATCAGCGTGGCCTACCACTCGCTGCAAGGGGCGGAGAACTACGAGAAGTACGCACAGGATGCCCAGCAGGAGGGTGACCAGGAACTCACCGATTCTTCTAGGCGCGCTCGCGCGCTGCGCGTCCGATGCGATCGGCAAATAGGCGACGATGCGAGAACGCCGTTCGGGCAATCAATGCTTCCCACACCGACGTTCAATGCAGCGCCCCGTGATCTTGTCCACCAACTCGCCCCCGGTATAGGGCTTCTGAAGGATGCGCGATTCCCCGAGCTTCGTAGGAAGGTCGAGATCGACATGGCCGGTAACGAGGATGATCGGCAACGTGGGGTGCGTGGCGTGAATGGCTCGAGCGAGATCACCTCCAGTCATTTCCGGCATCGCAAAATCTGCAAGAACGAGATCGATCACAACTCCGCTCGCGATCAACCGAAGCGCTTCCCCTCCACTCTGCGTGGAGATCACTGCATATCCGACGGCAGCGAGCATCTTGAGGGTGAAATTGAGGACCGCTTCAGCGTCGTTGACGACGATATTCGACTTTCTCTTCGTTCGTGGGACGCGCTCTGCTTCGACTAAGTCCATTTCTCGGTCGCCTTCGGCGCTCTCCCAATCGCCGTGCTCGACAGGTGCATCTGCTGGCAGGCCCCACATCGCCTTCAGCGTTTCGTCCCAGTAAAATTCGGCGGTCCGAGAATTCCCCGAGCAACAACCCAATTTGACGAGATCGACCGCGGCCTAGTCGCCGCCCATGAGCCAAGCCGGACTCTCTCGATGATCCTCACTCATCGTAGCCCTCCTAGTCGCGAACTCAGCTGCGAACTTGGAAGAGTAGGTGGCTCACGGCCCCTCTGTCGAGGAGCCGAGCGCGTCCGCTCCTGGGTCGGCTCGCATCATTCGGCGCTGGCCGCTACCGTAATTGATCGGAAGCGGAAGCTCACGGGCTTCAAGATTACGGATGTAGCGGACTGCCGAATAGCCGAAATTCTTCTGTAGTGCGGCGCCGCGATCCTCCCCTCAGAGGAGGAGGTTTCCATGACAAAGCTGCTGGTTGTTCTGACCGCGGTGACGGCCCTGATGGCATTGGGTGCCGCCGCCGGGATCAAGCCGAAGATATTTGCCACTGTCGAGGCCGTGTCCGTGCCGGCGACCGTCACGATTTCCACCGAGGCGCTTCACCGGCAGGTGGACGTAAACACGCTTCCGGTCACGGAGATCAAAGATCTCTATTGAGGCTATCACAAGCCGGGAAGGCTCAGATCCTTTCGCATCCACGCCGGCGGCGATAGTCGGAGCGGGGTTTTGCACTTGCTGGCCGCTAGGTGAGATCGAGCCTGCCTCGCCGATGTTGTCGGTTGCGAGCAGGACACTTAGGCACATCGATGACCGAACATGTTTCGGCCGAGCTTCAACGCTTGCAAAAAGCTGGAGCAGGCATTGATCGCCATGGCGCAAAATGCCGAGAAGATTGGTCATAGCGAGCTTTCCAGGGAAGCTCGCGTGCGGCTGAGGAATGCCGCGAGGAGATCGCCCTCGTCCGAAAGACACGGCCCGGGAGCCGGGGCGAGTACGATTGACGAAATGCTGCTCGTCAAACGGCTTTCGCATTTCAGCGGCTATGATTCCGGCGCCGCGGCGAATCTGCTTGTGCAATACGCCTATTCGTTCGACCCATTCCGGCCGCAGCAGGAGTGTTGGCGTTCGATGCCACACTCCACGCTGAAAAGAGCCGGACAGCAAGGCGGTTCCGGCGTCGGCGAGACAAAGGAAGAGCGCATGAAAGCGAACTATATGGAGCGTCGCGAGCAGCAGATCCGCCGTCGCGCATACGCGATATGGCAGGAAGAGGGCGAGCCGGAAGGGCGCGAGCTGGACCACTGGCTTCGCGCCGAGCGGGAGGTGCCGGTGGAGACGGAGTTAGACTCAGGGTCATCGAGCGACGCCTGACTCGCCGAACCGCAGGGCTCTTCTTTGCCAGACGCCCGGATAGGAACGATACGGAGACAAGAAATATAGGTGTGAGATGCATCACGAAACGCAAGTCGACGCTGAAACCCGGGCGGCCGTCCTCGACGCTCTACAAAGGGCGAGGGCCGCCGGGTACCACGCCGCTGACTACTATCGAGCAGCTGTAAGCGCATGGCTCAAAATTCATCCGGAACACAGTCCGACGCAAGCTGCTCGGCGTTCTGTCCGCCTCGTACAACAGAGTTTCGGCAGGTTGCAGGAGACCGCCAAGGAATAGCCCGCTGCGTCGCGCCCGCCGGCGGAGCGCCCGGCGCGTGGCCTCTCAATAGGCGATGCGTCCCGCCTTCCGTGGCCAGACTTCGTAAACGGCCCGTGCCTCGGCGTAGAGTTCCGGCATTTTCCGCCGCCTGCCAGCCGGACGCCTCGGCCGAGGCGAAGATCTGGCTTGACGCAGTGCCGACTCCGCCGTGGCGGATTCCCAGCCGGTCAAAGCGCGGCACGGGTTTCCGATCTCTCAGCGAGCCTTAACAGCATCCGGCGCGTGGCCTCCAGCACCTGCACAACCGGACCGCGACGGTAATGCCATCGAGGGTCCGGATCCGGCGGGTTGACGACCATCGTCGCGTTGGCCTCGAAGAGCAGGATCTCGCCGTCGCGCGACAAGCCGAAGTCGATCCCGCCGTAGTCGAGCCCGAGCGTTTCCCGGATAAGGTGGAGCCCGGCTATCGCTGCCGGTCCGAGGACGCTCGGCATGTCGGCCAGGAACGCTGCCTCTTGGCAGCGCCGGTCGGGATGGTCGGCCATGTCGGCGGTGAAGTAGTGGACTTTCCAATGGTCCGAGATCGCGAGGTGCAACGGGTAGAGACGTCCGTCGACGATCATGACGCGATATTTTCTCGCGAGCCCATCGGCGCCACGCGAATCGAGCGGCTGTATGGCCAGCAGCGTGTCCCCGGGCAGCGTCGCCAGTGCGCCGGGGAGGGACGCCGCGGTTTCGATGCGCACGAAGTGCCGGCCGGTATGGTGACCGGGGCTGCGCATCAGCAGCGGGAAGGCGAGGCCCTGCTCTGCCAGGATGTCGGAGGCCTCTGGTGCCTCCAGGATGGCGCGTGGCACTGCGGCGATGCGCGGCGTGACGATTCCGGGCAGCCTGGCAAATCGTCGTGCGATCGCTTCGCGGCCGGTCGACAAGACGGCGTCCGGATGATTGATCACCGGTGCCGTCGTCCGGGCGACCAGTTGCTGGGCGACGACGCAAGCGCGCGGTGACAAATCGGGATCGCCGATCGTGTTGAAGATCAGGCGGTGCGGCGGCAATCGTGCCATCGGATCGGCGTACTCGGCGGCAAGGACGGTGACCCGATATAGCCGATCGTCGATCAGGAAGCGGGTCGGCACATTGCCGCCGACCGCGGAGACCAGCAGCAGGAGCGGGATGCCCGGCGATTCGCCACGATAGGGCTGCGCCACGATCGCCCCGGTTCGATATGCTGCGCGTCGGTGGGTCTCGGCAGCGACGTGGTCGCCCAGCTCGGTCAGAAGATTGGCGAAGCCGCGGTGCGCCTCCTCATGGTCGGGGGCGAGAGCGAGCGCAGCCTCGTAGTGGCTCCGCGCCGCTGCCGGCTCGCCGGCGCTGAGAAGCAGGTTTGCGAAATTGACGTGGCCGACCGGATTATCGGGATGCCATTTGAGCGCTTCGGCATAGGCGGTGCGCGCGGCGGTGCGATAACCACCCTGGTACAGCAGCGTGCCGAGATTGGTAAGCGCCCAGAAATGGGTCGGCTCGCGGGCGAGGAATGCCAAATATTCCTGTTTCGCCTCTTCGATCCGACCGAGCCGATCGAGTGCGCTGGCCGACTCGAAGCTCGGCAAGGACGCGATTGCGCCGGGATCGTAGGGGGATTGCTTCGAGCTCATTTCAAGCGATCGAGCACATGACGGGGGCCAGAACAATGGGTGCTACGGGCACCAATACCACATCCAACGCCGCATCTTCTCGGGATCCTGTCGTGCCGCTCGGCAGCCGTGCCGACCTACGTAGACTCGGTAGGAGCGGACCGCGAAGCGTTTGTTTTTGCCCGGCAAGTTTTGCCCAGCCGCCTCGGTATCCCCTCGGCGGGCCACCGGCAGCCGGCAGAAACGCCGGAAATGACGCTGGCACGTGCATTGCTTCTTCCTTTTAGGACGATTGCGAAGCCAGCTGGGTCACCCAACCGTGCCATGTTGCCAATTCACGATGAGCGCAAGCAAGCGGTCGGCCGCCGGCGGCCGACCGGATGAGCGGCTCGACAGGCTCGCGACGAACATGAAGGCGGCGTCATGAGCTCGTACGTTACGTCGCTGACCGTCACCCAAATCATCGGGCTGACGACCACCGCCATCAAGAAGCTGACCGCGACAGATATGGCGGCGCTGGCGACGACCCAGACCAGCGCCTTCACCATCGCGGAGATCGAGGCCCTCAGCGGAACGCAGCTGTCGCAATTGTCGACGACGCAGATGACCGCCCTGACAGCGCCGCAAATCGGGGCCCTCAGCGCCAGCCAGATCGCCTTCAGCCCGGCACAGCTGTCGGTTCTGAACACGACGCAAATCCAGGCCTTCGGGACCGGGGCGATCGCGGCGCTGACGACGGCGCAGATCATGGGCCTCACCGCAACCGAATTCGGCGCCTTGACGACGACCGAGCTCGGCGCCTTGACGCCGAATCAGCTTGCAGCGGTGACCGCCACGACGATCGCCGGGCTGACAACGACCGAGATCGTGGCATTGACGACGACGCAGATGGGCGGCTTTGCGGCGGCGGCCATCGGGGCACTGAACACGACCCAGCTGGGCGCCATCTCCACGACGCAACTCGCGGCGATGAGCAATTCGCAGGTCAGAAGCTTCACCGCCTCGGAGATCGGCGCCTTCACCACGACGCAGCTCGGCGCGCTGACGGCGACGCAGATTGCGGCGCTGAGCGCCGTCCAGGTCAAAGGCCTTACCGCTACCCTCGTCGCCGCTCTCAGCAATGAGCAGCTCGGCGCCCTGACCGCGACCCAGATCGCAGGCTTGACCACCACCGCCGTCGGCGGGCTGACGGCGGCCGATCTCGCTGTGCTGACGACGACGCAGCTCGGCGGGTTGACGGCTTCTGCGATCAGCGCGTTGACCACGACCCAGCTCGGCGCGCTCGATACGACGCATATCGCGGCGCTGACCGCTACGCAAATCCAGGGCTTGTCCGCGACGGAGGTCGCGGCCCTGGCGGCAGATCAGCTGGCCGCCCTCGGCGCAACTCAGATCGCCGCGTTGACCATTACTGGCATTGGCGGGCTGACGCCCGTCGCGCTCGCCGCGTTGACGACGACACAGCTCGGCGGTCTCATGGCGACCGGGATCGGCGCGCTGACCACAATCCAGCTCGGGGCGCTCGGCACGACCCAGATCGCCGCGCTGAGCTCGTCGCAGGTGAAGGGCTTGACGACGACTGCCGTCGGCGCCTTGACACCGGCTCAGCTCGGCGTGCTGACGGCGACCCAGGTTGCGGCACTGACCACCAATCAGGTCAAGGGCTTCACCGCGCCGGAGATCGCCGCGCTGAGCAGCGATCAGCTTGGTGCCCTGACGGCGACGCAGATTGCGGCGCTCACGACAACGGCGATCGGCGGTCTGACGACGACCGAGATCGCAGCGCTGACGGCGACGCAGATCGCCGCGCTGTCGGCCACGGCGATCGGCGCGCTCACCATCACCCAGCTCGGGGCCTTCGGCACGATGCAGATTACGGCACTGACGGTCGCTCAGGTTCCGAACCTGACGAGCACTGCCGTCGCCGCCCTCACGACCACTCAGCTGGGCGCCATGGCGGCGGCGCAGCTCGCGGCGCTGACCACAACGGCGATCTCCGGATTGACGACGACCGAGATCGCCGGACTGACGACGACGCAGCTTGGCGGCCTCACGGCGACAGCGATCGGCGCGCTGACGACGAGCCAGTTCGGGGCGCTCGGCACGATCCAGGTCGCGGCGCTGACGACGACGCAGGTCAAGGGCCTGACGGCCGTCGAAATCGGTAATCTCAGCCCGGCCCAGTTCGCAGCGCTCGCGGCAACCCAGATCGCGGCGCTGTCGAACGGCCAGATCAGGGGTTTCACCGCCGCCGAGGTGACGGCCCTCACCAACGATCAGCTGGGTTCCTTGACGACGACGCAAGTAGCGGCGCTGACGACCACGGCGGTCGGCGGGCTGACGGCGACCGAGATTGGAGTCCTCACGACGACGCAGGTTGCCGGCTTCTCGGCGACCGGGATCGCCGCTTTGGCGACGACCCAAATCGCCGCATTCGACACGACGCAAATCGCAGTGTTGACGGCGACGGAGATCGCGAACCTGACGAGCACCGCCGTCACGGCCCTGAACACGGCGCAGCTCGGCGCGTTGACTCCGACCCAGCTCGCCTCGCTGAGCACGACGGCGATCGGTGGCTTGACGACGGGCGAGATCGCGGCGCTGACGACAACTCAGATCGGCGGCTTAACGGCGGCTGCGATCGGCGCCTTGACTGGCGATCAGCTCGGCGCGCTCGACACGACGCAGATCGCGGCAATCGGTTCGACGCAGATCCGCGGACTGACGGGGACCGAAGTGGCGGCGCTGACGTCGACGCAGCTCGGCGCGCTCACGGCGACGCAAATCTCTGGATTGTCCGCCAATGCGATCGGCGGGCTGACGGACAACCAGGTAGCGGCGCTGACGACCGTCCAATCAGCTGGGCTGACGACGACGCAAATCGGCCAGCTCACCACGACGCAGTTCGGCGATCTCACGATGACGCAGATCGCCGCGTTGAGCGTTTCGCAAATCACGGGCTTCACCGCGAGCGAGATGGCGGCGTTGAGCAGCACGCAGCTCGGCGCCTTGTCGACGACGCAGATCGCGGCGTTGACCGCCGCCGAGGTCAGAAACCTGATGAGCAGCGCGACGGCGACGCTCACCACCACGCAGCTCGGCGCCCTCACGGCAACGCAGATTGCGGCTCTGACCACGACCGCGATCAGTGGCTTTACGATCGCTGGTATTGCGGCGTTGACGACGGACCAGCTCGGCGGATTCGCCGCCAGCGACATCGCCGCCTTGACCACGACCCAGCTCGGCGTCCTGAAGGCGACACAGATCGCGGCGCTGACGACGGCACAGGTCGCGGGGTTCACAGCGACGGGTATCGCTGCGCTGACGACGACGCAGTTCGGCGCGCTGTCGACGACGCAAGTGGCGGCGCTTTCGGCCAGTGCCGTCAGCGGGTTCACCAGTACCGAATTGGCGGCACTGACCACCTCCCAGCTCGGCGCGTTGCCCGGCGCCGAGATCGGCGCCCTGACAACGACGCAGATCGGACAGCTGGCGCCGTCGCAGATCGCGGCTCTGACGACCACCCAGGTCAATGGATTGACTGGTGGCCAGCTGGCGGCGCTGTCCACGACCCAGCTCGGCGCTCTCGCGACGACCCAGATTGCGGGTTTGAGCGCGGCTCAGGCGAGAAACCTCACGGCGATGACGCTGGCGGCATTGACCTCCGACCAGTTCGGCGCGCTCTCGGCGACGCAGATCTCGGTCTTGCCGACGTCCGGGATGAGCGGTTTGACGACGACCGAGATCACGGCCCTGACGGCGACCCAGCTGGGCGGCCTCACCACGACCGCGATCGCAGCCCTCGCAGCAACCCAGCTCGGCGCCTTGGATACGACGCAGATCCCGGCCCTGACGAGCACCCAGCTTGGCGGATTGACCTCGACCGAGGTCGCGGCGCTGACCACGACCCAGCTCCGCGCTTTGACGGCGACGCAGGCCGCGGCGTTGCCGAGTGCGGTGATCAACGCGCTGCTGGACACGCAGGTGGCTGCATTGTCGCCGACCCAGCTCGGCGCGGTGAAGGCGACGCAGCTTGCCGCGCTTTCGATCACTGGGATCAGCGGGCTGACGACGACCGAGATGGCGGCCCTCACCGCGGCGCAGCTCAAAGGCCTGACGGCGATCCAAGTCGGTGTCCTGACGACGACTCAGCTCGCTCCGTTGGCGACGACGCAGATTGCGGCACTGACCGCCGCCTCGATCGGCGGCCTACTGGACACCGCCGTGGCGGCGCTGAGCACGACCCAGTTCGGCGCCCTTGCAGCCACGCAGATCGGGGCGTTGTCGGTGACCGGCATCGCCGGCCTGACGACCACCGAGATCGCGGCGCTCACCACGACGCAGCTCGGCGGCCTGACGGCGACGGCGATCGGCCTATTGCAGGCGACGCAGCTCGGCGCCCTCAGCACCACGCAGATCGCGACGTTGTCGGGTGCGCAACTCGGTGGATTGACGGCAACCGAAGTGACGGGCTTGACCGACGACCAACTCGGCGCCCTGACGACGACGCAGATCGGGGCGCTGTCAGTGAGCGGCATCGGCGGCTTGACGAGCGCCGACCTGTCTCTTCTGACCTCCGCACAATTCGGCGCACTGACAGCAACCGAGATCGGCGCTCTGAGCGCGGCCCAATTCGGCAGCCTGACTTCGGCGCAGATCGCTGCGCTGTCCACCACCCAACTCGCCGGCTTGACGAAAGGTGAGATATCTGCGCTGACCACCACCCAGCTCGGTGGGCTGACGGCGACGCAGATCACGGCACTGAGCGCGGGGCAGATCCGAAACCTGCTGGATACCGAAACGGCGGCGCTCAGCGCGACGCAGCTCGACGCGCTAACGGCGACGCAGATCGGGGCGCTTTCGACCACGGGGTTGAGCGGCCTAACGACGGGCGAGATCGCGGCTCTCACGACGACGCAGCTCAGCGGCCTGACAACGACCGAGATAGGCGCTCTGGCGGCGACTCAGCTCGGCGCCCTCGGCGTGGCGCAAATAGCGGCATTGACAAGTAACCAGCTGGCCGGGTTGACGACGACCGAGGTCGCGGCGCTGACCGCAACGCAGCTCGGCGCGTTGACGACGACGCAGGTGGCGGCGTTGCCAAGCGTGATGATCGGCGCCCTGCTCGACACGCAAGTGGCGGCGCTGTCGACGACCCAGCTCGGCGCGCTCAAGTCGACTCAGATCGCTGCGCTCTCGACAACCGGGATCAGCGGCCTGTCGACGACCGAGTTGGCTGCGCTGACCCCGACGCAGCTCAAGGGCCTGACGGCGATCCAAGCCGGCACGCTGACCACGACCCAGCTCGCGCCGCTGGCGACGACGCAGATCGCGGCACTCACGACGACCGCGATCGGCGGTCTGCTGGATACCGAAGTGGCAGCGTTGAGCGCGACGCAGTTCGGCGCGCTCGCGGCGACGCAGATCGGGGCGCTGTCGACCACCGGGATAAGCGGCCTGACGACCACGGAAATCGCCGCCCTCACCACGACGCAGCTGAAAGGCTTGAGCACGGCGGCGATCGGCAGCCTTGCCGCAACGCAGCTGAATACTCTGACGACGCTGCAAATTGCGACGTTGACGAGCACTCAGCTCGGTGGATTGACCGCTGGCGAAGTCGCGCAATTGACGGCGACGCAGCTCGGCGCCTTGACGACAACGCAAACGGCGTCATTGTCGGCGGCGGTGATCAAGGCCCTGACGGATACACAGCTGGCGGCACTGACGCCCGACCAGTTCGGTGCCTTGACGGCGACCGAGATCGGCGCTCTCAGCCTGGACCAGCTAGGCTCGTTGTCGTCGACCCAGATCGCGGCGTTGTCGACGACCCAGATCAGAGGGTTGGCGCCAACGGAAGTGTCGGCGCTGACCACGACTCAGTTGGCCGGGCTGACGGCAACGCAGATCGCGGCACTAACAGCAGCGCAGGTCCGGGGCCTGCAGGACACCGAAGTCGCGGCGTTGAGCGCGACCCAGCTCGGCGCGCTCGCGGCGACGCAAATCGGAGCGTTGTCGACGACCGGGCTAAGCGGACTGAGCACGACCGAAATTGCGGCATTCACCACGACGCAGCTGGGAGGCCTCACGACAGCCGAGCTCAATGCCTTGGCGGCGACGCAGCTCAGCGCTCTCGGTACGACGCAGATTCCGGTCTTGACGAGCACCCAGCTTGGCGGATTGACGGCGACTGCCGTGGCGGTGCTGACCACGACCCAGGTCGGCGCCTTGACAGCGACGCAGGTGGCGGCGCTGCCCAGCACGGTGATCAGTGCCTTGCTCGATACCCAGGTAGCGGCGTTGTCGTCGACACAACTCGGTTCGGTGAAGGCGACCCAGATTGCCACGTTGTCGACGACCGCAATCAGCGGCCTGACGACGAACGAAATGGCGGCGCTCACCCCGTCGCAGCTCAAGGGGCTGACGGCCGTTCAAGCCGGCGCGCTCACTGCAACACAGCTCGCCGCGCTGACGACGACGCAGATCGCGGCGCTCACCACGACCGCGATCGGCGGTCTGCTGGACACGGAAGTGGCCGCGCTGAGCGCGACGCAGTTCGCCGCCCTGGCGGCAAGCCAGATCGGCGCGTTGTCGATCACAGGGGTCAAGGGCCTGACGACCACGGAGATCGCAGCGTTGACCACGAGCCAACTCGGCGGCCTCACGGCGACGGCGATCGGCTCTCTCGACGCGAACCAGCTCGCTGCCCTGAGCACGGTTCAGATCACGGCGCTTTCCGGCACCCAGATCAACGGCCTCACCGCGACCGAGGTGGCGGAATTGACAGTGACCCAGCTCGGCGCCTTGAGCCCGACGCAGATCGCCGCTTTGTCGAACGCCGGGGTCAGCGGCCTGACGACCGCCGAGATCGCGGCACTTGCGACGACGCAGTTCGCCGCGCTGACGGCGACCGAGATCGGCGCGCTGACGCTGACTCAGTTGGGATCTTTGAAGTCGACCCAGATCGCTGCATTATCCGTAACCCAGCTCAAGGGACTGACCGCGAGCGAAGTGTCGGCGCTGACCACGACTCAGCTGGGCGGATTGACGACGACGCAAATGACAGCGTTGGGCGCGGCACAGATCCGTGGCCTGCAGGATACCGGCGCGGCGGCGCTGACGGCGACCCAGCTCGGCGCGCTTTCGGCGACCCAGATCGGCGCGTTGTCGACGACCGCGCTGAACGGCCTCACGACGACCGCGATCGCGGCCCTAACGACGACGCAGCTCGGGGGTCTCACGACGACCGAGCTCAACGCTTTTACGACGACGCAGCTCGGCGCTCTCGGCACGGGGCAGGTCGCAGTCCTGACAAGCACCCAGCTCGGCGGCTTGACGGCGACCGCCGTGGCGGAACTGACGACCATCCAGATCGGGGCCCTGACGGCGACGCAAGTGGCGGCATTGCCTGGCGTGGTCATCAACGCCCTGCTCGATACTCAGGTCGCAGCGCTGACGGCTACTCAGCTCGCCGCGGTAAAGGCGACGCAGCTTGCCGCGCTGTCGACCACGGGGATCAACGGCCTGACGACGACCGAGATCGCGTCTCTTACCCCATTACAGCTGAAGGGCCTGACGGCGACCGGCGCCGGCGCGTTGGCCACGACCCAGCTCGCCCTGCTGACGACGACGCAGCTGGCGGCGCTCACTACCACCGCAATCTCCGGTCTGCTGAGTACGCAAGTCTCTGCGCTGAGCGCGACGCAGCTTGGCGCCCTCGCGGCAACTCAGATCGGCGCGTTGTCGACCACCGGGATCAACGGCCTCACGACGAACGATATCGCCGCGCTCACGACGACGCAGCTCAAAGCGCTGACCGCGACGGCGATCGCCGGATTGACGAGCACCCAGCTTCAGGCTCTGACCACGACCCAGATTCCGGCGTTGACGCTTACCGAAATCGCCGGATTGACGGCAACTCAGATGACGGGCCTGGGCACTGCCCAGCTCGGTTCTCTGACGGCGGCACAGGTCGCGGCACTCAGTCTCAATGCAGTCGGCGGCCTGGTCGATACCGAGACGACGACGCTGACCACGACGCAACTCGGAGCCCTCACCCCGGCGCAGATCGGTGCCTTGTCGACCACCGGGATCAGCGGTCTGACGACGGGCGAGATCGCCGCGCTCACAACCTTCCAGGTGGCGGGCCTCACGACGAGCGGCATTGCGGCTCTGACCACGACGCAACTCGGCGCCCTCTCGACAACGCAGATCTCGGGGCTGACGCCCGCACAGCTCGGCGGGCTGACGGCCACGGTCGTCGGCGCGCTGAACACCGCGCAGCTCGGCGCCCTGACGTCGACGCAGATTGCGGCGCTGTCGGTCACCGGCATCACCGGCCTGACCGGCGACGGGATTGCGGCGCTGACCGCCAACCAAATAAAGGGCATCACGGCTACCGGGATAGCGGCGCTGACGACGACCCAGCTCGGCGCCCTGACGGCGACGCAGCTGGCAGGGCTTTCGCTCGCGCAGATCGGCGGGATGACCGCGTCCGGGACCGGCGCTCTTACGACGGCGCAATTCGGCGCTCTCGCTTCGACGCAGATCGGCGCACTATCGACCACCGCAATCGCCGGACTGACTTCCAGCGAGCTCGGCGCATTGAGCGCGACGCAATTGAAAGGCCTCTCTGCGACGCAAATTGCGGCGCTGACGACGACCGCAATCGGTGGGCTGACGAGCAGCGACATCGCGGTCTTGACGACTTCCCAGGTTGCAGGGCTCACGTCGACCGAGCTTGGCGCCCTGACGACCACCCAGCTTGCGGCGCTGACGACGACGCAAGTCGCTGCGCTGACCACCACGGCGATTGGCGGCTTGACCGATGTCGAGGTCGGAGGGTTGAGCGCCGGCCAATTCGCGGCACTTTCGGCACCGCAGATCGGCGCTTTGTCGACCACGGCGATCGGCGGCTTGACGACGACCGAGATCGCGTCCCTCACGACGACCCAGATTGCGGGGCTGACGGCGGGCGGCGTCGGTGCGTTGAGCCTGACGCAGCTCGGCGCGCTGACCGCGACGCAGACAGCGGCCTTGTCGCGCGACGGTATCAGCGGCCTGACCGCGAGCGAGGTTGCGGGTTTGACTGCGACTCAGCTCGCCGCGCTGACGTCCGGGCAGATTTCGGCGCTTTCGACCAGCGGGCTCGGCGGCTTGACCGGTGTCGAGGCGTCAGGTCTGACTGCGGCCCAGCTCGCCGCCCTCACGCCGACGCAGGTCGGGGCGCTGTCGAGCACCGGGATCAGCGGCTTGACGAACGGAGAGATCACGGCACTCACGGCCGCTCAGATCGGCGGGTTGCTGGCGACGGGTGTGGCGGCGCTGTCGACGACCCAGCTTGGTACGTTGATGGCGACGCAGGTCGCGGCGTTGTCGACGACCGGCATCGGCGGACTGACCGCGACCCAAGTGGCAAATCTGACGCTCGATCAACTTGGCGCGCTGGCGGCAACGCAGGTGGCGGCGTTGTCGGCCGACGGGATCAGCGGTCTGACGCATGATGAAGTGGCGGCATTGACGCCCACACAATTCGGGGCTCTGACGGCGAGCGAGATCGGCGCAATGACCGCGACCCTGCTCGGCGCCCTGACGCCGGATGAGATCGCGGCGCTTAACGCGACCGAAATCAATGGCTTGACCGCCAGCGCGGTCACCGGGCTGAGCTCGGCTCAGCTCGCTGCCATGACCGGAACCCAGATCGCTGCGCTCTCGGCGGACGGGATCAGCGGCTTGACAGCGAGCGAGATCGCCGCCTTGACGACCACGCAGGCCGGCGCCTTGACGGCGAGCCAGATGAGGGCGCTGTCGTCCGCCGGGATCGCCGGGTTCACGACCAGCCAGATCGCGGCGCTGACGACGGATCAGCTCGGCGGCCTGGCGACTACCGGCGGCGCGGCGCTGACGACCACGCAGCTCGGTGCCCTGAGCGCAACCCAGATTGCGGCGCTGTCGACTGCCGGAGTCAGCGGCCTGGCCGGCACCGACGTCGCGGCACTGAGCTCAACCCAACTCGCCGCCTTGAGGCCGTCGCAGATCGCGGCGCTGTCGACGTCCGGGGTCAGCGGCTTGACGACGACGGAGATCGCGGCGCTGAGCAGCACCCAGCTCGGCGCCCTGAGCGCGACGCAGATCGGGGCGCTCTCCACCACCGGAGTGACAGGGCTCACGAACACCGAGATCGCGGCGCTGACGACGACGCAACTCGACGGCCTCGTGCGGGTACAGTTGCGGGCGCTGACCACGACCCAGCTCGCCGTCCTGAGCGCGACGCAAATCGCGGCGCTGATCACGACCCAGATCGCGAACCTCAGCGTCAGCCAACTGGGCGCTTTGACGACGAGCCAGTTCGGCGCCCTGACGGCGACGCAGATCGGTGCGCTGACCACGACACAGATCGTCGGGCTGACGCCGACCGATTTCGCGGCCTTGAGCGCGGCGCAGCTCGGCGGATTGGCGACGACGCAGGTCGCCGCCCTGAGCGCCACCGAGATCGCCATGCTGACGACGGACCAGATCGATGCGCTGAACGGAACCCAGATCGACGCCTTCACGTCGACCCAGATGGCCAGCATGACGGCCGCCCAGCTTGCCACGCTGCAGGTCGCCGTCGCATGAGACGTCGTTATTGGCACGCGCCGCGGGACATGAGATGTTCGCGCTCACGATGAGCCAATCCGTGCCACGAAACCTAAGCGTCTCGGAGCTGATCCAGACGGCCGAGACGTTGAAGCAGACCGGCGGCGGAACTCGTGTCGTCGCGCTTTACGAGGCCTGGATACGCGACAATCCGGACAATCCGCTGCTCTACGCCGTGCTGTTCAACTACGGCGTCGCACTCACGGAGGCGGGCGATCTGGCAGCGGCGCGCGCCTGCCTCGAGCGCGCCATCGCGCTCAATCCCGAGTTCTTGCCCGTCCATATCAATCTCGGGCGGGTACTGGAGCAGCTTGGGCTGGCAGATCAGGCGGTTCTCCGGTGGTCGGCGATGGTCGACAAGCTGGCCGCCGTGACCGGCTCCGCGATCACCCACAAGACGACCGCGCTCAATCAGATCGCACGTGTCCTCGAGACCGGAAACCAGGACGCCGCCGCCGAATCGATCCTGCGGCAGAGCCTGGACATCGACGGCAACCAGCGCGAGGCGATCCAGCATCTCCTGGCGCTGCGCCAGCGGCAGTGCGAATGGCCGATCGTCTCGCCCTGGGAGCGGGTGAGCCGGAACCTCCTGATGGCGGGAATTTCGCCGCTTTCCATTGCGGCCCATTGCGATGACCCGATGCTGCATCTGGCGACCGCCTGGAACTACAATCGCTGTGACGTCGGCGCTCCTGCCAGCGAAATCGTGACGTCCCATTGGGCCGCGCGCGAGGCGCAGCGCGCGGGGCCGCTCCGCATTGGCTATCTCTCCTCGGATTTGCGCGAGCATGCCGTCGGCCATCTGATCGTCGAGGCGTTCGAGCTGCACGACCACGGTGCCGTCGAGACCTTCGCCTATTACTGCGGCCCCCGATCGGAGGATGCGCTGCAGGCGCGGTTCAAGGCGGCGGCCGATCACTGGATACTGATCAGCGATCTCGACGACGCGACCGCCGCCCGCCGGATCGCCGACGACGGCATCCATATTCTCGTCGATCTCAACGGCTATACCAGGGAAGGGCGCACCAAGCTCGTCGCCCTGCGCCCGGCGCCGATTATCGTCAACTGGCTGGGATTTCCCGGCAGCATGGCGAGCCCCTACCATCATTACATTATCGCCGACGACTGGATCATCCCGGCCGATCACGAGATCTATTATTCGGAGGCCGTGCTTCGGCTGCCGTGTTATCAGCCGAACGATCGGCAGCGGATCGTATCGCCGCACCAGTCGTCGCGGCGGGATGCGAAGCTTCCCGAGGACGCTTTCGTCTATTGCTGCTTCAACGGCACGCACAAGATCACCCGCTTCACGTTCGAACGCTGGCTGACCATCCTCGGCCGGGCGCCCGAGAGCGTCCTGTGGCTGCTCTCCAGTACCGAGGCGACGCATGATCGTTTGCGGCAGCTGGCCGGACAGCGCGGCATCGCGCCCGAGCGAATCATCTTCGCCGAGAAGGCGGTCAATGCCGACCATCTCGCACGCTATCCCCTGGCGGATCTGTTCCTCGACACGGCACCCTATGGCGCCCATACGACGGCCTCCGATGCGTTGTGGATGGGGGTGCCGGTGCTGACGCTCAGCGGCCGATCGTTCGCATCGCGCGTATGCGGCAGCCTTCTCCGTGCCGCCGGACTCCCGGAACTGGTCTGCTCGTCTCCGGACGAATACGTCGACCGCGCCGTCGCGTTAGGGAAGGACGCCGCGACGATGCAGAAATACCGGGAACGGCTGGTCGCCGGCCGCGATTCCTGCGCCTTGTTCGACACGCCGGCGCTCGTGCGCCGGCTGGAGGACCTCTACCGACAAATCTGGGACGAATATCGGGCGGGACGGCTGCCGCAGCCGGATCTCGCCAACCTCGACGTCTATCTCGAGGTCGGAAATGAGCAGGACCACGAAGAAATAGAAGTTCAGGGGATCGGCGACTACCGGGGATGGTGGCTCGCCATGCTGGCTCGCCGCAACCGCTTCCGCCCGATCAGCCGGGATCGCCGGCTTTGGACTGAAGCAGTCTGAAGTCCACCCTTCGTCGGCAGCGCTCCGCCGCGTCCGGTGCCATAGCAGTATTTGAATTGCGCCCCGTACCTCTGCGATACTCATCGGTATCGAATTGGCACAGGACTTGCTGCATGTTGTCGGTCGGCGCACGCTGCTGACCGGGAAAGGAGCGCAATGGACCGGCAGCCGTGCCGCAGATACCTGGTGGCGACAGACGTCGGTGGGACTTGCACCGATACGATCGTCTTCGCCGCCGGAGAACCGATCCATCTCGGAAAGGCGCTCTCGACGCCGCCCGATTTCGCGCGCGGTATTTTCGATTCGA
>JAQGID010000334.1 GCA_028291405.1 Rhodospirillales bacterium
GCGCCGCGGGGTCGTCGGAATCGAGCCGCAGATGGTCGAGCTGCGCTGGCCAGAGCGGCGACGGGTACTGCATCGAATGGGTTCCAGATCTTTCGGCGTTTCCTCGCCGGTATTGAGCCGTCGCAGCCTCCGAATGTCCACGCCGATTTCGTCCGCTCATCATTTGGGCAGATTCCAGATCTGGCAGGCGGCTCCTGTAAGAACCGGTATTAGGTAGCAGTCACACCGACGATTTCCCCGACCACGGGAGGGAGACGCGTAGGTAGGGGCGCGCTATGCAGGCGCGAGCAGTTTCGGCCGCCATCTGGATCCCGGTCCTAATCAGCGGAGTTCCCCATCAGGCAATGGGTGGTGTCGAAAACTCCAGTAATTGGATTTTTCTTCAGAAAGAGGCAGAATGGACTGGTCTTCGGTTCGGAGAATGTTCTGTATACAACACAGGTCCATGTAATAAAAAACGGATGTTCCATTGTTAATATTCTGAAAATCGTCCAAAGTGGGATAGCCGGGACTGTTGGGGAAGATTCCTCGCTCGTACGGGTATTTTTGACCTGGAAAAATGACACTACCCTCTTTTCCCGCAATTCCGCGTCATGCCACAGAAGGGAATGACGACGATTTTTCGATTGGAAACTGCATCACGCAAATTGCGCGCGGGTGAGAGAGCGCCCCCGCTCCTAACGGGAGCTCACCCGCGCTACCAGGGACTTTCCTTCATCGCCTCCAGCTGCTTTTTGGCCAGCAGATTCTCGAGTTCCCGCTGCTTCTCGCGCACAGAGTCCCGCAACACCGCCTGCGCCGCGATGCCCTCTTCGATTTCCTTCTGAAGTAGGGTGATCCGAGCCTCTTCAGCGGGCGTGAGCCGAAAATCAACCATGGTGCCATTGTGACACCACAGTGCGGGCCATCCCAATAACATAAGTACCCTAGGCACTTTTTCTCAGCGACCCTTAGGTATGACTGCTACCTAATACCGGTAAGAACAGGCGATTTACAGATCCCATGGGCTGCCGTCGCGCGGATATCCGACGCGAGGCGCGGTAATCTCCACAATGTCAAAGAACAAAAAGTGAACAATCTTGCCATGTGGCGCGTGCTCCCGCAAGCTCGATTTCAGCCGAGGAGCTCCGTCGTCCACAGCATCGTCATCCCGGCGAAAGCCGGGATCCATCTTGCCGCCGTCCCAGTCCTCGGCCACCATGGATCCCGGCTTTCGCCGGGATGACGGCATCTATTGTGTAAGCATGCTCCGGGGCAAAAACCCGGCGTTCGTGGGAGACGGTCGACATGGGCCACCGTGCGCGCGTTATCGTCGTCGCCGGCCTGCTGGCACTGAGCACGATCCCCGCGCTCGCGCAGAAATCCAAGGACACGCTGCGCTACCCTTTGCTGGGCACGCCGGCGCTGCTCGACCGCTATCTCGAGACCGGGCCCTTCGCCAATTCGTGGGAGCCGTCGGTCTACGACAACCTTCTCAGCTTCGATGCGGCGACGGAGACCTTCGTCCCGCTGCTCGCCAAATCCTGGACGCGACCCGATCCGGCGACGATCGTGCTCGAGCTGCGCGACGACGTGAAATGGCATGACGGAGTCGGCTTCGATGCCGACGACGTCGTCTACACGCTGAACTATCTGATCGACCCCGACGTCACGCTGCGCTTCAAGTCGAATTGGGCGTGGATTAAATCCGTCGAGAAGCTGGGGCCCTATACCGTCCGCATCACGAAGGAGCCGGTGCCCTACGGCATGATGTGGCTGGCCTACAGCACGCCGATCTATCCCAAGCATCTCCACGCGCCGCTGGCGAACAAGCAGGATTTCGGCGCGCATCCGGTCGGAACCGGCCCCTACCGAATCTTGCGGCTCGACAAGAACGGCATGGTCGCCGAGCGCTATGCCGGCTTCCGCGGCGGACTCTCCAAGCCGCCGGCGGCGATCGGCCGCGTCGTCGCCGAGGCGATCCAGGACAGCGGCACGCTGGTCGCCTCGCTGCTCGCCGACAAGATCGACATCGCCGAGGATCTGCCGCCGGAGCAGGCTGCCGCGCTGCGCGCCAGCGGCCAGTTCGAGGTCACGCTGTCGCCGCCGTCAATCGCATATAATTTCATTGGGTTCCCGACGACCGGCTGGGCAACGGCGAAGCCGCTGGCGGATCGCCGCGTGCGGCTGGCGATCGTCAAGGCGATCGACCGCCAGGCGCTGGTCGAAGCGGTATACGGCGGCATCGCGACGGGGATAGCGCCCGCCGCCGGGCTCTGCGCACCGGAGCAGCTCGGCTGCGGCTTCACCCGTGGCTTCCCCAACTACGATCCGGCGGCTGCGCGTCAGCTCCTCGCCGAGGCCGGCTATCCCGACGGATTCGATGTCGTCATCAGCACCTTTCGCGCGCCGACCAACATCGCCGAGGCGACGATGGTCGCCGGCATGCTGCGCGAGATCGGCATTCGCGCGACCGTAAGCCCGCATCTCATCGCCAACCGGCTGCAGCTCATCAGCCAGGGCAAGGTGCAGATCGGCTATTACGGCTGGAGTGGCGGCGGCATGTTCGAGGTCTCGCCGCAGATCGTGCGGCATTTCGACGGCAATGAGTATGTCGACCCGGTATTGACGAAGATGGCCGGCGAGACCTCTTCGATCATGGACGATCGGGCGCGCCGCGCGGCGGTCGCGAAGGTGATGGATTATGCGAACGAGAATGCCTACGCCTTTCCGACGGTGCCGCTGCGCGTGACCTACACCCACACCAAGGAGGTCGAACTCAAGACGGCCGCGGTGCGGGCGACGGTGGTCTATACCTACGAGTTCGGCTGGAAGTAGATTGGACGAAATCGACCGAGGCCGGCGCGGCGACGCCGCCGCGACCGAAGCGAAAACAACTCATAGAGGGCGGAGGCGACCATGCTGTCACGGCACCAGAACGACCTGATCACCCAGACCGGCCCGGGCACGCCGGGCGGCAGGCTGCTCCGCAGCTACTGGCAGCCGATCGCCACGTCCGAGGAGATGGCGCCCGGCGCGGCGCCGTTGCCGGTCCGCGTCATGAGCGAGGACCTCGTGCTGTTTCGCGATCCCGCGGGAGACCTCGGCCTCATCGGCCTCTTCTGCCCGCATCGCGGCACCGACCTCTCCTATGGCAGGGTCGAGAACGGCGGGCTGCGCTGCCTCTATCACGGCTGGCTCTTCGATCGCCACGGCGGCTGCCTCGAGCAGCCGGCCGAACGCGCCGGCAGCGGCTTCAAGGACAAGATCCGCCACCCCGCCTATCCGGTCGTCGAGAAGGGTGGCGTCATCTGGACCTATATGGGCGAGGGCGCGGCGCCGCTGATCCCGGATTTCGCCTTCCTGACGGCGCCCGCCGAGAAGCGCATGGCGTTCCGCGTCATCCAGGAATGCAATTGGGTGCAAGGGCTGGAGAGCAGCGTCGATCCCGCCCATACCTCGTTCCTGCACCGCATGAGCGGCGGCGACAACCGGTTCTTCCGCGAATCCACCAACCCGGAGCTCGAGGTCGAGCGCACCAGCTTCGGCACCCGCATGCATTCGCTGCGCATCATGCCGGGCGGCGAGCGCTATCTGCGTATCACCAACTATCTCTATCCCAACGGCACGACGCCGGTCGGCGGCGAGGCGCCGCCGGTCCAGGGCTACCAGGGCCGCTGGTACGTCCCCATGGACGATGTCACGCATTGCCGCTTCGAGTTCTTCTACCAGCACGGCGGGACGCTCGACAAAGACGCGCTGCGGCGCATTCGGGCCGAGAACGTCGGCCCCGACCGGCGCCATATCCGCCGCGCCGACAACCGCTATCTCCAGGACCGCGACGAGATGATGCGCGACGACACGTTCTGCGGCATGGGCCGTTACATCCCGGCGCAGGACGCCTTCGCGATCGAGACGCAAGGCAGGATCCAGGACCGCACGAAGGAGCATCTCGGCACCACCGATATCGCGATCATCGAGATGCGCAAGGCGCTGCTCGATGCGATCGCCAGGATGGAGCAGGGCCACGAGGCGCCGGGCCTGCTACGCGATCCCGCGGCCAACCGCTTTCCCGACTTCATCTGCACCGCCGATTACCTGCGCGACGGCGAGGACGGGCCGGGATATTGCCGGCGCATGCTCGGCGCGACGAAGGAAGCGGCGGAATAGCGCAGAGGGCGCACCAGAGTCGCCGGCGCCGCCTCTCGGGTAGTGGGTCATCCACACATGACCCACTACCGCCTCTCGTCCTAACGGAGCCGTCGAGGCATCGACTTTACGCCGCGATGACGGCCTGCCGACGCTTGACGGCGGCGCAGCGTCGAAGCGCTCGATCGGCGGTCGCTTAGGCGGCGCGGATATTGGCGAGGAAGCTGTCGACGTCGGCGCGCAGCGTCGCGGCCTGCTTGCCCAGTTCCTCGGAGGATGCGAGGACCTGACTCGCCGCGGCGCCGGTCTCGCCGGCCGCCTGGTTGACGCCGGCGATGGTGCTCGACACCTGATTGGTGCCTTGCGCCGCCTGCTGGACGTTGCGCGCGA
>JAQGID010000130.1 GCA_028291405.1 Rhodospirillales bacterium
GACCGGCGATGGATCACCGACGCCGAGCAGGTCAAGACTTCGGCGACGCGTTTTCGGCCTCGCCACTGGGTCGACGCGGCGCTGTTTGAAGGGCGGCGCCTTGCATCGATTTTCATCGGCTCGGCGCCTCGTTCCAACTCAAACGGCTGGCGTTGGCGCTTCGGTGCAGCGTCAAGGCCGGCGCCTGATCGGCAAGGGGGAGCCTGCGCCAGTGGACCGCAACGCGCGTATGGCGGTGCAACGTTGACTCATCAATCAGACTCCCGCCAGAGCCGATCCTGGACTATCCTGGCGTCGAGGCAGCCGGACCAACCGGCGGCCCGGGAACGATCGGCCAGAGCGTCAGTAGAGGAGCGCCGCCATGCCTGTCGAAGCGACCAGCGTCACGGTTCGCGACGCCACGATCAGGATCCATCGAGCGGGACAAGGTCCGACAGTGCTCTTTCTCCACGGCGCCGGCGGGCTGATGCAGTGGCCGGCGTTCTTCGACGCGCTGGCGGACGGCTGTCAGCTGCTGGTGCCCGAGCATCCCGGCTTCGGCGCCTCGGACGATCCCGCCTGGATCCGCAACGTGCCGGACATGGCGATGTTCTATCTCGAGCTGCTCGAGACGATGGGTCTGGAGAACATCCACCTTGTGGGCCACTCACTGGGCGGCTGGATTGCCTCCGAGATCCTGGTCCGCAATCGCGCACGGTTCCAAACCTTGACCTTGCTGGCGCCGGCGGGCATCCGCGTCGAGGGCGTGCCGGCGGGCGACACCTTCATCTGGGGACCCGACGAAGCGGTGCGCAACCTTTTCCACGATCAGTCCTTCGCCGAACGGATGCTGGCCGTGCCGCCGACAGAGGAGCAGATGGACATCCTGCTCAAGAACCGCTTCACCGTGACCAAGCTCGGCTGGGAGCCGCGCTGGTTCGATCCCGACCTCGAGCGCTGGCTGCATCGGATCAAGCTGCCGGCGCTGGTGGTCTGGGGCGACGACGACAAGGTCATGCCGCCGGACTATGCCGCCCGCTGGCGCGAACGCCTGCCGGACTCAAGGCTCGAGATGGTCAAGGACTGCGGCCACCTGCCCCACGTCGAGCAGGCCGACGTCGTGACCCGGCAGGTCCGGGACTTCCTGAAAGGAGTGGCACGATGAAATTCGTATCCTTTCATCTGATGCCCTATCGCCCGCTCGATTTCGAGGAGGCGGCGAAGCACCGCTCGACGTGGGTGGTGCTGCCGAACAAGCTGTACGATCCGGTGAAGGGCGCCGACGAGTACGCCGCCTACATCGATTTCCTGGTGGATTGCGAGCGGCTTGGCTTCGACGCGCTTGGCGTCAACGAGCATCATCAGAACGCCTACGGGATGATGCCGGCGCCGAATTTGATCGCCAGCGCCCTCATCCAGCGCACCAAGACGATCAAGATCGCCGTGCTCGGCCGGGCGCTGCCGATCGTCAGCAATCCGATCTTCATCGCGGAAGAATACGCGATGCTCGACAACCTCTCCCGCGGGCGGCTGATCTGCGGTTTCGTGCGCGGCATCGGCGCCGAGTACCATTCGAGCGGCGTCAATCCATACTTCTCGCACGAGCGCTTCCACGAGGCGCACGACCTGATCGTCAAGGCCTGGACCCAGCCGGGGCCTTTCCCCTTCGATGGCCAGCATTACAACATCCGCTACGTCAATCTCTGGCCGCGCCCCTACCAGACGCCGCATCCGCCGATCTGGATTCCGTCGCAGGGCTCGACCGAGACCGTGATCTGGGCCGCCGATCCGAGCCGCAAGTATCCGTTCCTCGTGACGTTCTCGCCGGCCGATCTGGTGGTGCGCTATCTCAACACCTACCGCGACCAGGCCCGCAAGTTCGGCTACGAGGCAGAGAGCGGTCAGTTCGGCTGGGCCTGCCCGGTCTACGTCGCCGAGACCGACGAGAAGGCACGGCAAGAGGCCGGCCGGGCCGTCGAGACGCTGTTCAACAACTACCTGCGGATGACGATGGAGATGCTGGTCCCGCCCGGCTACACGTCGCAGACCTCGATGAAGAACTTCTTCAAAATGCGGACCGCCATTCCCGGGCGCGGCGCGATGACCGCAGACTATCTGATCGACAGCGGCACCGCCGTCATCGGTAGCCCGAAGACCGTGCGCGCGAAGATCGAGGAGGTGCGCGACAAGACCGGGCTCGGCATCCTGTTGCCGATGTTTCAGTTCGGCATCCTCAGTGACGAGCTGGCACGTCGCAGCATCGAGATGTTCGCGTCCGAGGTCATGCCGCAGCTCAGAGGTTAGCGCCAAGACCGGCCGGGGAGGATAGAACAAACAACGAACAAAACAACAGGTGTGACTGCTACATAATACCGCATCTTTCAGGAGGGCTATTCCGAGGAGGAGCTGGCGGACGACAACGATGATCGAGCGCGATGGCGTCTGCAAACGGCCGAAGGCAGTCCACCGGACAGCGACCCAGGTTTGGAACCTCGCCGCTGATGAATTTCCTTCCTGGCCGCGGACGAGGCTTACGATCCCGAATTATAGCCGCGCCGACTGTGAGGCTCCAACCAGGGTTGTCGAGCGTGTCGAGCTTGATGCCGTAGGTATGTTCCCATTCGCCGTCACAGTGAGCTGCATACCACTGCACCAGCGCGTCGAATGAACCGTTTGTCGTCATCGCTGGAGCTTCCAAGGCATCAGCTCATCGATGCGACTGATCGGATGCCCCTCGGCGATCTTGCTGAGCGTGTCGCGTAGATAAGACTCCGGGTTCATGCCGTTGAGCTTCGCCGTCTGCATGATCGTATATATGGACGCAGCCCGATCACCACCGGTATCGGACCCGGCGAAGAGGTAGTTCTTCCTGCCGAGTGCGATCCCGCGGATGGCGTTCTCAGCAATGTTGTTGTCGGCTTCGAGGCGACCGTCGGTGACGAAGCGCGTGAGGGCATCACGCCGCTTGATTGTGTAACGGAAGGCCTCCGCTAAGGCGGACTTCGCTGACAGCTTTGCGACCGTCTTGGCCGCCCATTCGAAGAAGCTATCGAGCAGCGGCGCCGTCTCAGCGCGGTGCCGTGAACGCGGTTGCAAGCAGGGTCGAGGTTCCGGCTAAGTGCCGTCTATTCTTGGTGCGGGGCTTCATGCTGGTCGAAGTCACTTCGGCTGCCTCAGGGACGGTTTCGTCATCCCTAACAGCCCGGCCCACATAGCCCACAATCTAATTCCCGCTTCGCTGATGTGTACCATTTTGGTGGCAGCGCCCACAGGTCACTAGATACGTCGGTAGTGTCTCAGTCTGAATTGTAAAGACCGGTAGCCGGCTTGACCGGCTATCGCTATCCCCGTCGCGCTCCCATATCATGCTTAGCGGAAAGCATGGAGCAAGCAATGGGCTATATCATCACCTCGACGGGACTCGGCGGCGCCATTTCTTTTCGACGGGATCGGGCCGAAGACGCTTTGAACAAAGCGGCTGAACTTCGACAGGGCACCGTAACGAGCGTGCAGATCACTGACGAACAGGGGAACGTACTTGATGAGGCCAAGCTGGCCGGAAAGCTAGGCGGCTGAGATGCCTAAAGGTCCCCGTGGAGAGAAGCGCCGCGCTGATGTCATCGGCAACGCCGTAAAGGTGATGCGGATCGCTACCGGCGAGGAAGAGGAGGCACCACAGACGGATAATGCGGCCGGCCCGACCGCCCTGACATCCGTGAGGTCATAGCGACTGAGGCAGGCAAGCGCGGTGTCGGCGAATTCACCGCTTGCGTTGCAGCATTCTTGCAAGGATCTCGGCATGCCGAACTGAGCTGTCGCTTGATGGCCTTCGATCCAAGCGGCCCCATTATTTTCGCTGCATTCAACTGATTGGCACGCGGCCGATCTCGTTTTTCTGCTCGTTTACTACCACGATCCAAAATCCCTCCATGCTGCCATCGTCCGCAAGCTCTTTCGCGATGACAACGGC